>CAXUEU010000041.1:0-22897 GCA_964250195.1 uncultured Acidobacteriaceae bacterium | reverse complement strand
GAAAGGGGCCGCGCGTCGCCCCGACCCTGGTCAAATACGCGGAGCCGAACCGGTACGCGATCGAAACCCGCGCCCTGCTGGCCTCGGCGGCGGTTTCAGTAATGGGGGGTGCTCCGGTCGCCGCCGCGCCCGCGGTCGATCTGGTGGACGACGACGACCCGCTCGAGGTGGAGCTGGCGGCGAGCCTGCTCTACCCGGCCTGCCGCTACCCGTACCGGCAGGTGCGCGACGCCGTGGCCGCGCTTCCGGCGGCTCGACGGAACGAGATCGTGGACCTCGGCCTGCGGGAGCGGGGCCGGCACGACGAGCTCCCGCGCGAGTTCGCCTCCGGACAACGGTTCCGGTTCGACATCCTGATGGACGTGGGCGGCTTCCGCGACATGCACCGCCACCGTCGCTGCGTGCAGCTCATCCAGCCCTTCACGGCGGCGCACGGGTACGACGTGCCGGACGGTCTGGGCCAGGTCGAGGGCGTGTACCGCGCCGCGATGGACCGGGCGCACGAGGCCTCGCTCGCGGCACCCGAGGACGCCGCGCCCTATCTCTTGCCGCTCGGGACCAGAGTGCGGTCGCTGTTCAAGATGGACTTCGCGCAGGCGCTCTACATCGCGGAGCTGCGGTCCGGGCCGGGCGGGCACATGTCCTACCGTCGGATCGCGTGGGCGATGTACCGTGCGGTGGCCGTGAGGTATCCGGGGTTGGCCCGGCACTTCCGCGTGACGGACATCGACGCGCCGGTGGACCTGCTCAAACGTTGAGCCGGTCTCGTTGAGTCTCGGTAAGACCGGCGAAGCTCGACGCGGCTTTTCCGTCGAAAAAAGCCGCATTGCGCCGATCCCCGCTGTAGGGAGAAAGACGAGAACTGCTCAAAAAGCAAGCGAAATTTCGCATTGCGACGTAACTTTAGTTTTGTTTTTTCTTCGCCCGCTTGGCATGCGCGGTGATAGGCTGTGCTTAGCCTGGCGTGTCGCATTCAGGGACAGCTTCGGGCGTGAATTTGGGGGGGCTTGAGCGTGGCGGAAGATCGGTCCAGGGCAATCGAGGCGGCACTTTCTCAGTTGGACAAGCAGTTCGGCAAGGGCTCGGTGATGCGTCTGGGCAGCCGGGACAAGCTCGAAATCTCGGCTATCTCGACCGGTTCCATCTCCTTCGACGCGGCCCTCGGCGTGGGCGGTTTTCCGCGCGGGCGCGTCATCGAGATCTTCGGGCCGGAGTCCTCCGGCAAGACCACGATCACGCTCCAGGTCATCGCGGAAGCGCAAAAGCTGGGCGGCCTGGCCGCGTTCGTCGACGCGGAGCACGCGCTCGACCCGCAGTACGCCAAGAAGCTGGGCGTGGACATCGACAACCTCCTCGTTTCGCAGCCGGACTACGGCGAACAGGCGCTCGAGATCACCGAGGCGCTGGTCCGCTCGAACGCGGTCGATGTGCTGGTGGTCGACTCGGTCGCGGCGCTGGTGCCCAAGGCCGAGCTCGACGGCGAAATGGGCGACTCCCACATGGGTCTGCAGGCCCGGCTCATGTCGCAAGCGCTTAGAAAGCTGACCGGAACGGTCTCGAAATCGCGTACCTGCCTGATCTTCATCAATCAGATCCGCGAGAAGATCGGCGTGATGTTCGGCAACCCGGAGACGACGACCGGCGGCAAGGCGCTCAAGTTTTACTCTTCCGTTCGCATCGACATTCGCCGCATCGCGGCCGTGAAGGAGGGCGACCAGGTCGTAGGCTCGCGGACCAAGGTCAAGATCGTCAAGAACAAGGTCGCCGCGCCGTTCCGCGAGGCCGAGTTCGACATCCTGTACGGCGAGGGCATCTCCAAGGAAGGCGACGTGCTGGACCTTGCGGTCACGCACAACGTCGTCGACAAGTCCGGGGCCTGGTACAGCTACCAGGGCGAGCGGATTGGGCAAGGCCGCGAAAACGTCCGGCAGTTCCTCAAGGACAACCGCGACACCTTCCAAAGGATCAACACAGCCGTGCGAGAGAAGCTCGGGATTGCAGGCGCAGCCGCGGCTGCGCCGGTACCGGCGGCTCCGGTGGACGCCCCGCTGCTGGCTCAGGAAGCGATCAAGGTCGCGCGGCGGGCATAAGCCGTCTTGCAGGAAAGGGGGGAGGCTCTCAAGCCCCCCCTTTTGCATCCGGCGTTGCCTACTCCAGCGAGAACCAGTTGAAGTTCCCGACCGCGTTGTAGAAGCCGCCCCGGTCCATCACCAGCTGCAGGGTGTGCCTGCCCGCCGGCAGCTGTACGTTGGGCACATCCAGCGTCTGCCAGGTTTGGTAGCCGTTGGTCTGTGGCACGGAAATTTCCGGCGTCACGCGCCGCCCGTCGACGCTGAGATGGAAGACGCCCCCGCCGACCCCGGTCGCGACTCGCGTGTGCAGGGTGTAGGCTCGTGCCGCGCCAATGTCGACCGTGTAGTTGAGCCAGCTGCCCGGCTCGGTCTGGCCTACATCGTAGCCGCCTCCTGTGTCCGTGCTCGACTCGATGTACACCGTTTCACCGGGGCGGTAGTTCGCTCCACCGCCGTTTGCTTGCGCGCCGTTCCAGTAGCCCACGCCCTTGCCGCCCGTGTCGAAGTCCTCGGCCTGGATCAGACCGGGAATGGAGGCAGCGGTGAACGGGGTGCCGGGGGTAGGCGGCTGGAAGCGGAACCAGTTAAAGTTGCCCATGCCTCCGGTCGGCCCGTTGCCGTCGAAGGTGACCTGCATCACGTGCCGTCCTTCCGGCAGCAGGAAGCTCGGCGAGACCAGGTCAGCATATTGCTGAAAGCCGCCCGTAAGCGGGGTGTACAGGTTGCCGGTCACGTCGCGCCCGTCAAAGGAGATGTGCCAGTACCCGCCCGGACCGAGCGAAGCCACCCGCGCCTGCAGGTTGTAGGGCCCGCCCCGCGCGATGTCTACCGTGTAGCGCAGATACTCACCTTCCTTGGTGTAGCCCACGTCGTAACCGCCGCCCGCGTCGCCGGTGGTCTCTACGCCGACGGTCGCGCCCCCGCGGTAGGTGGTCATGCCCTGATTGGTCGCGTCCAGGTTGAAGTACCCGACGGAGTTGCCGCCCTCGTCGAAGTTCTCGGCCTCGATCAGCCCGGGGATCGCTCCCGGCATGCCGCCGAACGGCTTCTCCTGCCCGCCTATCGTGAACTGCACGGTCGAAGCAGCCTGGGCCGCGCCTTGCGTCCCCCGGATGGTGATGGGGTAGCTGCCCGCGGGCGCGTTCGCCAGCGTGGCGAGCGGCAGCAGGTAATGGTCGGGCGCGACCGGCACCAGCCCGCCGAACGTGCCGCCGGGCAGGCTCTGCGTTGCGAGGCGCACCGGCCCGCGATTGCCCCCGTAGCGGTTCACGTCCACGGCGAAGGCGGTTGCCCCACCCGGCGCGACGGTCTGCGCGGGCGGCCCGGCCGTCACGTCGAAGCCGTTGCCCGGGTGCGCCGCCCACACCAGAGTCGCCGCGGCCCCGGCGGGCAGGGTGTAGCTCGCAGTCTGCCCGTTCCAGTTCAGGCTAAAGGTGCTGGGCTGCGCGGCCCCGTTGAAGACCAGCACGGCCACCGAGCCGTCGGGGTTTTTGAACGCGACGTCCTGCACACTGCCGTGGCCGTAGCTGTTGGACTGGATGCGGTATGCGCCGGGCTGCACGAACTTCGAGACGTGGCCCATGACGTAGTACTCGACGTTGCGCGTCACCGTGGCCGGGCTCGTGCTCGTGTCGACCGTGATTACGCCGCGGCAGGTGCGGCAGCCGTTCTCGACCGTCGGGCCGTTATTCTGGTCCAGCGCCATGTTCCAGAAGACGACCGACCGGCCCCAGTTGCGGATGACGTTGATGACTTCGTTCTCGAGATCGAAGGCCAGGTTGTCCGCGAAGACCGGGGCGAACGTACCGCCGGAGCACTCGGTAAAGTAGACCGGGATGGCGCCGTCGAGGTCGTGGAGGGCGTTTTGCGCGTCGGCGGCGTTGCCCGCGTAGCAGTGGAAGGAAACGCCGGCGAGGTAGGGCCGCACGGCGGGGTCGCCCGCGACGTCCTCGGGGTACTTCGGATTGTCCCAGTTGTGCTCGTAGCCCAGGATGCCCGGTACGACCGGCACACTCCGGTCTTCGCGTAAATCCCGGAGCGCCGGGCCCAGGTAGCCCGCGATGAACCGCCGCTGGTCGGTCGAATTCATGAACATCGTAGGGTAACCGTCGGCCTGGTTCAGCGGCTCGTTCTGCACGGCCAGATAGTGGATGGGGACGCCGTTCGCCTCGTAGGCCTGGATGAACCGGGTGAAGTACTTAGACAGGGCGGGAAAGTTCGCGGTGTCGAGGGTTCCGCCGTTCAGGCTGCCGTTGGTCTTCATCCAGGCCGGAGGGGACCAGGGCAGCGCCTCGACTTCGATCTGGGGATTTGCCGCCAAGGCCGCCTTGACCGCAGGCAGGATGTAGGCCTGGTCGTGCGCGATCGAGAACTGCTTCAGGTCCGGGTCGGTCGAGCCCGGGGCCACGTCGTCGTAGGTGTAGGAGCTCAGAGCCAGGTCGCTCGCGCCCATGGGCTGGCGCAGGAAGCTCAAGTGGATCCCGTCCGGGCTGAACAGGTCGTTCATCACGGCGGCCCGCTGATCGGCGGTGAGCTTGGTCCAGACGAGATAGGCGGAAGTGTCGGTAAACGACGCGCCGACGCCGTCGATCTGCTGGTAGCGAACCGTGTCGTCGACGGTGATGGGCAGCGCGGCGCCGGTACCGGGCGCGAAGGAGAGCGCGGGTTGCGAGGCGAGCAGCTCCGTCTGGTCCGGCGTGGTGAGGGCGACGCGGATCGTTTGCGCCTGGAGGCCGGCCGCCGAGAGCAGGGCGGCGGCCGCCAGGGCAAGCGGCTTGGGTTTGCGAGTGAGCATGGGTGTGGGGCAGCCTTTTGCGACGGAATAGTGAGGCCAGACATGGATAGCAGCGCGCTCCCGGCGCTGTCAATTCCTCTACCCGTCAACGGATCCCGAGCCACTCCCCGAGATTGCGCACGTCCGCGTCGGCAAAGCCGCGGGTGTCCCGCTCCCCCCAGTGCCGGAGATAGTGCCTCTCCGGAAGCTGAAACAACTTCGCATCCGGCGTCAACGAGATCGCGGTCAGCCCGGAGACCGTCTCTTCCCCTTGCGGATCGCCGTCGACGACCCGCAACACCAGATGCATCTTCGCTGAGGTCCACACCTCGTGGATCGTCGATGCGGGTTTCCCGTCCGGGCCCGCGCGCGTGATCGTCGTCCGGATGCCGGTCGCCCGGATCCCCTTGAAGTTGCGCTCGCCGAGGCTCTGGACCGTGACGCCCGGTTCGGCGCTGTCGGGCGGCTTCGGCAGCACGGAGGTGAATCGCTCCGCATCCGCGAACTGGTCATCGCGCAAGCCCATCTGGACCGACTGCTCCTTGTCGCCGATCTCGCCGTCGGTCCAGTGCCAGATGGTCTTGGCTCTCAGATCAAGGAGAAGCGGACCCCAGAAATCGCAAACCGGCAGCTTGCCCAGCGAGGGCAGGTCGCACTGCTTGTCCGCCATGCCCTGGCCCGCCATGTAGATACGGCCTTCGCGGTCCCGCGCCATCAGCACGCGGTGACCCTCGCGCACGATCGCGCGCCTCCCGTTCGGCTCGACGCGCACGGTGCGGCTGTAGCGCACGGCCGAGAACGCCTGCCCGGTGACGATGGCCGGGCTGTATGGATCAGCTTGAGCGGGGTCGCCTTGCTGCGCGCGCGCGGCGCAAAGGATCGAACATGCCACATACACCGCCCAATCCAGCCTCCGCATCGTTCCCCCGCGATTCAGGGGTGAGACGGCGCGCGCGGGTGCGCGTGAGCGGCCCTGCCTCCAAATCGATGTGCGTTTGGAAATCCCGCGAATCCGCCCCTGCTACACTCACCCTCGCATGCACACGGTCACCGCCATCTACCCCGGCTCGTTCGACCCGGTGACGTACGGGCACCTGGACCTGGTCGCGCGGGGGGCGAAGCTGTTCGACCGGCTCATCGTCGGCGTGCTGCAGAACTCGGCGAAAAACCCATTGTTTTCAGTCGCCGAGCGGGTGGAAATGCTCCGCGAGGGCACAGGCAAGTTCGGCAACGTGGAGGTCGCGACCTTCGAGGGGCTGCTGGTCGACTTTGCCCGGGAGCAGGGCGCGCGGGCAATCCTGCGCGGCATCCGCGCTATCTCCGACTACGAGTACGAGCTGCAGATGGCGCACATGAACCGCCGCCTCAACCCGGAAGTGGAAACGATCTTTCTGATGCCCGACGTGAAGTACTCCTACGTGAGCTCGCGGCTGGTCAAGGAAGCGTTTCGGCTGGGCGGCTCGGTCGAGGGGCTGGTGCCGGAATGGGTCATCGAGCGGCTGCGGCAGCGAAGCCGTTAGTTCCCCAAGAAATCCTCGAGCACCTGGAGGTAGCGCGCAGGCTCCTCGTATGAGGGCAGATGCCCGCTTTGCTCGAAGAAGACGAGCTTCGCGCCGGGGATAGCGTGGGCCAGCCTCCAGGCCGTGAGGGGGGCGACGTTCATGTCCCAACGCCCGTTCAGGACCAGCGTGGGCACGTGCAGGCTGGCAAGCTTCGGGGTGAGATCCAGTTTTTCGGCTGCGGCGGAAACGGCTTCGGCGATCTGGGGCACGTAGCCGAGGTCGCCCATGCCTTTCAGGTAAGCGTCGCGTTTGGCGGGCGAGTCGAAGATCATGCGGAAGTGGTTGCGGAGACCGGCCTGCGCGGCCCGGTCGGAGTGCCCGCCGAGCGCTTTCTCCTCGCGCGCGTCGTCTTCCTCGATGTCGGGGAAGACCTGCGGGAGCAGGTGCACCATGGACGCGAAGGACGAGCCGGGGGAGTCGGAGAGGATGAGTTTGGCGACGTGCTCGGGGTGCGCGACGGCGTAGGCCAGAGCCAGAAAGCCGCCGTAGGAGTCGCCGAGCAGGGCGAAGCGGTCGAGGTGCTCCGCGGCGCGGACGGCTTCGAGATCGGCGATCTGCGCGGCCATCGTTTGAGGGGCTCCGGGGCGCAGAGCCTTCGAAGCGCCGGTGCCGCGCTGGTCGTAGAACACCACGAGCCGATGCCGGGCGACGCGGTCCCACAGATCGTTCTGGACCATGTAGGTGTGCGCGAGGCCCGGACCGCCGTTGACCGCCAGCACGGGGAGCGCGGCGGTGCGGGTGCCGAGGGTCTCCGTGCCGAGCGCGACGTCCGGGGTCGTGACGGTGGCCGTGTGGTGCGGGGCGAGCAGCAGCCCGGCCAGCAGGACTGGGCCGAGGAACGCGCTCACGCGGGCTCCTCCGTCTCGCTGCCGTGAATCTTGAGCAGGTCCAGCGCGGGGGTGGTGCACATGGTGGTGACCAGCGCCATGATGACCAGCATGGTGAACAGGGTGGGCGAGAATACGCCGACATTGTAGGCGATGTTGAGTACGATCAACTCGACCAGTCCGCGTGTATTGAGCAGCGCCCCGAGCCCCAGCGCCGCGCGCCAGCCCTGGCCGGACCATCGGGCGGCCAGCACCGCGCCCCCGACCTTGCCGAGAATCGCGAACAGCACGATGATGCCGGCCCAGGCCCAGGTGGTGCCGCTGTCGAGCAGGTCCATGCGCGTGCGCAGCCCGGTGAGCGCGAAAAACAGGGGCAGGAGCAGAACCGAGGTGACCGTCTCGAGCCGCAGGCGGATCGCCTGCTGCCAGTGCTCGACGCGCGGGAAGCATAGCCCGGCGATGAACGCGCCGAACAGCGGATGCACCCCCGCCCACTCGGTGGCCGCGGCGGAGGCGAACACTCCGGCCAGGATGAGCCCGAGCAGGCTGAAGGACAACTCAGGATGATTGCGGCGGCGGGCCAGGCGGCCGGCCAGTGGGCGCACCACCCCGAGCATCACCGCCAGGTAAGCCGCGAGCAGGCCGAAGTGCAGAGCGAGGCTGCCGTGGACCCCCTTGGTATCGACCAGGGTGAGGGCCACGGCCAGGAGCAGCCAGGCGACCACGTCGTCGACCGCCGCGCACAGGATGGCGGTCGTGCCGAGCGGGGTGCTGGTCAGGTGGCGTTCCTCAAGGATGCGCGCGAGCACCGGGAAGGCCGTGATGCTCATGCTGATGCCCAGGAACAGCACGAAGGCGAACGAGCCGATGCCGTGCGGCGCGAAGCGGATGCGAAGCGAGTGAGCCAGGATCGCGGCCGCGATGAACGGAATGAGGATGCTGGTGGCGCTCGCGCCCAGCGCCCGCAGGCCCTGCCGGCGAAGCTGCGCGTCGTCCAGCTCCATGCCGACCGTGAACAGGAACAGGATCAAGCCGACGGTGGAGAGCTCCTCCATGGCGCCGAGCGAGCTTTTCGGGAACAAGTGGGCGCTCGCGGCGGGAAACAGGCGGCCCAGCAGCGAAGGACCCAGCAGGATGCCGCCGATGATCTCGCCGACCACCCGTGCCTGTCCCAGCTTGCCCGCGATCCACGCGCAGGAGAGCGTAACGAGCACCACGGCGGAGATTTGCAGGAGCAGCAGATACATGAGTTCTTACTTTGTGTGTATCACGGCGAAGTTGAACGAAGACCCTTAAGAGACACCGGCCCGGCGCAATTTCCAGAGCATCTGGCGCAGGAAGCCGGTGGTGAGCTCGGCGTCGCGGCCCGAAAACCGGAGCCGCCGGACGTAGTTGCGCAGCTGGCGGCCCCGGCTCGGCGAGCCCATTCCGGGGAACTCGCTGGCCGCGAGCGCCTCCCCCAGCAGGGCGGTCATGCGTTCCACCGCGGCGGAGGGGGCCGGGACGCGGTCGCCGGCGTCGCGGGGGAAGTCCTGGGGCAGCCATCGCTCGTCGCGCACCTCGTCCGGCTCCTCCGGCAGCGCGGCGGGATCGAGCCGGGCCAGCTCGTACAGGCACAGGGCGGCGGCCTGGCCCAGGTTCATGGAGGGGTGCTCCTCGCGCGTGGGAATGCGCAGGAGCGCGTGACAGTGGCTCATGTCGTCGTTGGAGAGGCCGAACTTTTCAGAGCCGAAAAGGAGCGCGACTCGCAGGCCCCGATCAAGCGCGGCGCGCATGCGGACGGCCGAGCGCTCCAAACGCTCGATCGGCTGCAGCCATGGTTTGCCGTCGGCCGCCCCGCTGGTGCCGATCACCAGCTGTGCGTCGTGGATCGCCTCGGCGACCGTGGGGTACTCGCGCGCGGCGCGCAGCAGGGCCGCCGAAGGGCCGACGGCGGAGGAGGCCGAGCGGAAGTCCTTGTAGAAGATGTCGGCCACGCGCAGGTCTGTTGAGCCGAAGTTGCTCATGGCGCGCGCCACCGCGCCGATATTGAGGGTGTTGCGCGGGGAAACGAGGACGACGGAAAGGCGGGCGAGCGAGCGGGTGCTTGGCATACTTGAGTTCGAGGGTAGCGGAATGCGCGCGGAGGCTTTGGCCCGGTTCAAGCACCTGACGGAGATCGAACTGCCCGCGCTGGCCCGTGAGCACCGCTGGCCCTTGCGCTTCGACCACTGCTTCAAGCGCGTGTGCCTGGACCATGCGTTCGGGGATGTCTGGTACAACCACCTGCGGAAACCCGCGGAAAAACATATCGAGGGGGCGGCCCTGGCCAGGGCTGTCGCGTGCGCGGAGGAGATTCTCGCGGGCGGCGTCGCGGTGCTCGCGGAACGCAACGCCGCAAGCCTTCGCTGCCGGGGCAAGGGTGTGAAAAACTAACAAGCATGAGCGCAACCGCCACCCCTTTGAAGGTGTTTTCCGACCGCATCAACCGCATCGAAGTGTCCGCGACCATGGCCGTGACCGCCGAGGCCGCCCGCCTGAAAGCCGAGGGCGTGGACCTGGTGGACTTCGGCGCGGGCGAGCCCCATTTCGCCACGCCCCGACACATCAAGGACGCGGTGATCGCGGCGATCGAGGGCAATTTCACCAAGTACACCGCGGTTCCGGGAATCCCGGACGTGCGCAAGGCCATCGTCGCGCGGCACAAGGAAGACTTCGGCACGAACTACACGCCGGAGGAGGCGATCTTCACCACCGGCGGCAAGCTCGCGATCTTCAACGCGGTTCAGGTCCTGGTGGACCATGGGGATGAGGTGATCGTGCCCGCGCCCTATTGGGTCTCGTACAAGGACATCGTGCAGTACGCGGGCGCGACCCCGGTGTTTCTGGACACGGACGAGGCGGAGGACTTCCGCGTGACGGCGGAGGCGGTGGCCGCGAAGATCACGCCGCGGACCAAGGCCATTATCCTGAACACGCCGTCGAACCCGGCCGGGTCGGTCATCGCCAAGGACGACCTGTTCGCGATCGTGCGCGCGGCCGCCGAGCGCGGCGTGTACGTGCTGGCCGACGAGTGCTACATCTACCTGCAGTTCGAGGGCGAGGCGGCCTCGGCGGCGCAGGTGGCCGAGGCGAAAGACCACATCGTGGTGCTGGGTTCGCTGTCGAAGACCTACGCCATGACGGGCTGGCGCGCGGGATTCGCGCTGGGGCCGAAGCCGATCATCGCGGCGATGGGCAAGCTGCAGTCGCAGTCCACCTCGAACGCGGCGACCTTCGTGCAGAAGGCGTGCGTGACCGCGCTGACCGGCTCGCAGCAGTGTGTCGCCGAGATGCGCGCGGACTACGTAAGGCTGCGCGACCGCATCCTCCTCGGGCTCGCGACGATCCCCGGCATCACCTGCACCAAGCCGCTCGGCGCGTTTTACGTGTATCCCAACGTGTCGGCGTACATCGGCGGGCCGGGCCGGCCGGGGTCGGCGATGGAGCTTTCGAAGCGCCTGCTGTCGGAAGCGTGCGTGGTTGCCGTGCCGGGCGAGGCCTTCGGGACCGGGGACCACATTCGCTTGTCCTATGCGGTCTCGCACGAGGCGGTGGACGAGGGCGTGCGGCGAATGAAGGCGTGGTTCGCGGGGCTTCCTCGGTGAGGCTAGATGTCGCGGGCATCCTGTTCGACATGGACGGGGTGCTCCTGTCTTCGCTGGGCTCGGTGGAGCGGTCGTGGGGCAAGTGGGGCGAGATGCGCGGGGTGGACGGCGCGCAGGCCATCCAGACGGCGCACGGCAAGCGCGCGATCGAGACGATCCGCCTCTTGCGGCCCGACCTCGACGAGCAGGCGGAGCTCGCGGTGATCGAGCAGATCGAGATCGAGGACACCGAAGGCATGGCGGTGCTGCCGGGGGTGGTTTCGTTGCTGGCAGCGCTCCCGCCGGGGAGCTGGACCGTGTGTACTTCGGCCACGGAGCGGTTGGCGCGCATCCGCATGTCGCATGTGGGCTTGACGCCGCCGGAGCGGTTCATCACCGCCGACATGGTCGCCCAAGGCAAACCCCATCCCGAGCCCTACCTGCGCGGGGCCGCCCTGCTCGGCTTCCCGCCGGAGCGCTGCCTGGTCATCGAGGACGCGCCCGCCGGGGTCGCTGCGGGCAAGGCGGCCGGGTGTACGGTGCTGGCGACCTTGTTCTCGCACTCGGCGGAGCAGCTGCGCGGGGCGGACTGGCTGGTTGGGTCGCTTGAAGACGTGGTGGTCGTCGGCGGCCCTGCCGCGCTCACGGTCAGCGCCCAAGTGTCGTTCTGATGCCTTGGGGCATCGAAACGCGAGGAGAACTGATCGATGACAGAGCAATCGCCCGTATGGTTCATCACAGGCTGTTCCACCGGATTTGGACGCGAGCTGACGAAGGCGGTTTTGGCGCGCGGATGGAAGGTCGTGGTCACCGCGCGCAAGCCCGACCAGATTCGCGACCTGGTCGAAGGCCGGGAGAACGATGCGATCGCCCTCGAGCTCGACGTAACCGACCGCGCGCAGGTGGCGGAGGCCGTGAAGCAGGCGGAGGCGAAATTCGGGCGCATCGACGTGCTCGTAAACAATGCGGGGTACGGCTATCTCGCGGCGATTGAAGAGGGAGAGGACGAGCAGGTCCGGGCCATGTTCGAGGCGAACTTCTTCGGGCTGGTCGCGATGACCAAAGCCGTGCTGCCCGGCATGCGCGCGCGCAGGAGCGGGCGCATCGTGAACATCTCGTCCATCGGCGGGCTGGTCAGCTTCGGAGCGACGGGTTATTACCACGCCACCAAGTACGCGGTCGAGGGCATGTCGGAGTCGCTTTCGATCGAGCTCGCCCCGCTGGGCATCAAGGTCATCATCGTCGAGCCCGGGCCATTCCGCACCGACTGGTCCGGGCGTTCGATCCTGGAATCGAAAACCGTCATCGACGACTACGCGTCGACCGCCGGCGAGCGCAGGCGTCAGACCAAAGCGAACAGCGGCAAGCAGGTAGGCGACCCCACGCGCGGGGCGGAAGCGATCCTCGCGGCCGTGGAGTCGGAGAACCCGCCGCTGCACCTGGTTCTGGGCAAGCCCGCGCTGGGCTTGGCTTACAAAAAGCTCGAAGCGGTCAAGGCGGACCTGGAAGCCTGGCGGGAGACGACGCTCGGCGCGGACTATCCCGAGTTCCAGGACGCCGGCTGAGGGGCGAGCTCGGCGGGAATGAGGCTGGAGCATCAACGAATCACGTCAATGGGTGAACCCGGGGCAGGGAAGGGTGGAAGCGCCTCTCCGCCCCGGATTGGGTGAGAGTTGGAGCTGAGCTTCAAAATACGTCGCATAAAGAGCGGGCAGCGGTGTCTCTAGCAGTTTGAGGGCTGCGTGCAAAGCATCTTGCTCTGGTTCGCCCTTTTGGGTTCGATGGAAATTCTACTCGCCGAGCGACCCGGCATGCTCGGTACCGTGACAGAGCACCCGGACCGGCTCGCGGGTGTTTGGGAGGTCCGCGCGGCCGGAGTGACCTACGGTATCGCGGTCGGGATCACAACCACGGTCGCCGGGCAGCCGACGACGCTGGCGGGGGTGCGGCAGACCGTGACGGAGGAAACGCTCGCAGTGTTCGCAAGGCCTGGGGCGCTCCTGCGCTTAGGCGAGATGAACGGGTTCACCGCCGGCGGTCCCGGGATTGTCTGGACCGCCACGCACCTGGCTTTGAGCGGGTCATCCGGCTTCTCGGCACCCAAAACCGATCTGGACCTGAACTATGATTTGCGGCGCGATACCTGGTCGGGCCGGTTTCGGCGCGGCGACTTCGATCAAAACGTAGTTCTGCGCCGGCCGCATTCGCGCGCGGGCACGCAAAGGAGCGCGCTCGATGGTACCTGGAGCGCGGCGGGAGCTCTCGGACAATGCCTGCATATCGCCCAGAGCGAAGATGGCGCGTTTACCTTGTGGGACGACCGGACCGTGACCCCCGGCCTGCTCCGCTGGAAGCCTGGACTGGAACCACCTGCGACGACCCTCGAGTTTTACGGGCGGCTCGGGACTGCCGAGCCGGCCGGGCCCAATGCGCTCTACGTAAACCGAACCGCTTTCAGCGTGGGAGGCAATCCCATCGCGGGCCCTGTTTACCTGCTGCCGGACGGCAACCACGTCAGCACTGGATTTGACCAAGTGCGCGGCGTACGGACCGGCGTGATGGATCGCGCGCGTGGCGGTTCCTGTCTCACGCCCTGACTGCCTCGGCGACCCCCAGCGTCGACCGAAAGTACTCCATCGACAATCGCAGCCCTTGCTCCAGGGAAATTTGCGGTTCCCAGCCCAGCAGCTCGCGGGCCTTGGTGATATCCGGGCGGCGCTGCAGGGGGTCGTCCTGGGGGAGCGGCTCGAAGACGATCTTGGACGCGGACCCGGTCACGCGGCGGACAGTCTCGGCGCACTCGAGGATGGTCCACTCGGTGGGGTTGCCGATGTTGACCGGGGTGTCGATCCGGGACGCGGCCAGGCGGACGATGCCGTCGATCTCGTCCGATACGTAGCAAAAGGACCGCGTCTGCGAGCCGTCGCCGTAGACCGTCATCGGTTCGCCGCCGAGGGCCTGCACCATCAGGTTCGAGATGACGCGGCCGTCGTCGCGGCCCAGGCGCGGCCCATACGTGTTGAAGATCCGGACCAGATGCGTGTCGGTCCGGTAGTAGCGGCGGTAGGCGGTTACGAGCGCTTCCGAGAACCGTTTCGCCTCGTCGTACACCGACCGGGGGCCGATGGGGTTCACGTGGCCCCAGTACTCCTCGGTTTGCGGGTGCACCTGCGGATCGCCGTAGCACTCCGAGGTAGAGGCGTGGAGAAAGCCTGCGCCATACTTCTTCGCGACTTCGAGCGCGTTGCGTGTTCCGGACGACCCGACCTCGAGCGTTTCGATGCCCAGACGGTGATAGTTGACCGGGCTTGCGGGGGAGGCGAAGTTGTAGACGTAGTCGACGTGGCCGAAGTCGAAAGGCCGGCAGATGTCGTGCTCTTCGAGCGCGAACCGGGGCTCGTTGCGCAAGTGAGCGAGGTTCAGGGCGTTGCCGGTGGCGAAGTTGTCGACGCCGAGGACAGAGTGCCCGTCGGCCAGCAGGCGGTCGGCGAGGTGGGAACCGAGGAAGCCGGCGGCGCCGGTGAGGAGGATGCGCATAAGGGGTTGTCTGAGGACAGAGTACCCGATGCGGGTTTACTGGCCGGCACCACGCAGGTCTCCACGAACCTGCTCGACGGCGCGAAGCTCTTCCACATCGGCCAGGTCGCGGATCCGGCCGGTGCTCTGCTTGTTACGGATCAGCTCATCCCGCCCCAGAAAAGGCGCGCTCAGCTCGCCGTCCACCGCTGCTTCGACCCGGTGCCGCCAGGCATCTTCAAACGCAACCCCGTCGATGGACTGGAGGATGTCGATGCGACTCGGTTCCACGCCGATCTGGAATACCTGACCGGCTCCCTCGCGGAAGTCCGCTTCCGTGGCCGGGCCGAGCGGGACGCCGAACTCGGCCAGCGCGGCGAAGACCCGCTCGCTGTTGGGGTGCTCCGGCCGAATCAGCACGTCCAGGTCCTTGGTCGACCGCGGGACGCCATGTGCGTTCACGGCGTGGCCGCCGACGACCAGATAGTCAACTTTGTGGGCGTTGAGTACGGACAAGAGTTCTTTGTGATCTTTGAGCATCGACGTCGATTCCCCGCAGCCTGTAAGCGTAGCGGACGAGCGAGGCGGTCTCCTCCATCTTTTCCGCGATGGTCTTCGTCAGCCAGTAGCGGCGGATCGCGTCGTCCTGCTCGCGATGGCTCTTGAAGACCCTGAGCGCGCGGTCGCTCATGCCGGCACACGCACCCGCTTGCGCCGGCGCTCCTTCTTTCCGGCGACCGACTCGATAACCACAGCCGCCTCCACATCGTCCGGTTTAGGAATGGGCGGCGCGATCGCCTCGACGGCCTTGCGCGGGATCTCCTCCGACGAGGCCCGCCCCTCGGCCACCGCCATCAGGAACTCCTGCGCGCAGAAGGGGGGCAGCTTCCGGCCCTCCGCCGTCTCGCTCAGCTTGCCGTAGGTGCCGTCGGGGCGCAAGAGGCGGGTCTTCACGGTGTCGGCCAGGTAGGCATCCAGGATCTCGTTGCGCAGGCGCGCCCGCAGCCCGGCGTCCCGGACCGGGAACATCACCTCGCACCGCTCGAACAGGTTGCGCGGCATCCAGTCCACCGAGCCGCAGAACATCTCCTCCTCGCCGGCATTGGCGAAATAGAAGATGCGCGAGTGCTCCAGGAAGCGGCCGACGATGGACCGGACGCGGATGCGCTCGCTCACGCCCTTGAGGCCGGGGCGCAGGGAGCAGATGCCGCGGACGATCAGGTCGATCTCCACCCCGGCCTGCGACGCGGCGTACAGCGCTTCGATCACCGACTGCTCGAGCAGCGAGTTCATCTTGGCCAGGATGCGCGCCGGCTTGCCCGCCCGGGCGTGCTCGGCCTCGCGCGCGATCAGCTGGATGGTCTTCTCGGCCAGCGTCAGCGGCGCCACGTAGAGCGGCTCGTAGTTGTCCGACTCCGAGTGCGCGGTCAGGTAGTTGAACACCGCGTGGACGCTCGCCGTGATCGCGGGGTCCGAGGTGAGCAGGCTCAGGTCCGTGTAGAAGCGCGAGGTGACCGGGTTGTAGTTGCCGGTGCCCAGGTGAGCGTAGCGGCGGATCACGCCGTCCGGATCGCGCCGGACCAGAAGGGCCAGCTTGCAGTGAGTTTTGAGGCCCACGATGCCGTGGAAGACCTGCACGCCCGCGTCTTCGAGGTTGCGAGCCCAGCGGATGTTGGAGGCCTCGTCGAAGCGCGCCGTGAGCTCGACGACGACGGTGACCTCCTTGGACTGGGCCGCTTCGGTCAGCGCTTTGAAAATGGGCGAGTTGTCGCTGGTTCGGTACAGGGTCTGCTTCATGGAGACGACATCCGGGTCGGCCGCGGCGGACTCGATGAACGAGACCACCGCCTCATAGGAGTCGTAGGGGTGGTGGAGAAGGATGTCGTGGTGGCGCAGCTCGTCGAACAGGTCGGTGGACTTGCGGTGGAGGCGCAGGTCGCGGCCGGTGAAGGGCGGATACTTCAGGTCGGGCCGGTCGGTTTGCGAGTAAAGAACCATGAGCCGCGACAGGTTCACGGGCCCGTCGGTGAGGTACACCTGCGAGTCCTCGAGCTCGAAGTTGGTGCGCAGCCGCTCGATGATCTCCGGGTGGGCGTCGTGCTCGATCTCCAGCCGCACCGCGTCGCCCTTGCGCCGGTTGTGCAGCTCCGAGCGCACCGCCTCGAGCAGCGAGCGCGACTCCTCCTCCTCGAAGTAGAGGTTGCTGTTGCGGGTGACGCGGAAGGCGGTCGCCGCGAGGATCTGGTAGCCCCGGTACATGGCGGGCGCGTTCTGCTCGATCAGGTCGGGCAGGTAGAGGAAGTCCGTGCCGGTGCCGCCCGGCAGCTTGATGAAGCGGGACAGCGCGCGCGGCACGGTCACCACGCCCAGCACGGCGGCGTTCGATCCTTTGCGCTTGCCCTTGAGCAGCAGTGCCACGCACAGGGCCTTGTTGAGCACGCGGGGGAAGGGGTGGCGCGGGTCTATGGTGATCGGTGTGAGCAGCGGGTCCACCTCGCGCGCGTAGAACTCGGAGGCGGCCAGCTTGGCCTCGTCCGAGAGCTCGGCCCAGCGCAGCACACGAATGCCCGCCTCGCACAAGGCGGGGTGCAGCTCGATGGTCCAGCAGGAGTACTGCCCGGCGACGAAGTCGTGCACGTCCGCGTTGATCTGATCAAGCAGCCCCTGGGCGGTCATGCCGTCGGGTCCCGGCTCGCCCTGGCCTTCCTCGATCCGCTGGAGCATGCCGGCGATGCGGACTTCCAGGAACTCGTCGAGGTTGGAGGCGGTGATGGAAAGGAACTTGACCCGCTCCAGAAGCGGATTCGAGGCGTCGCGGGCTTCCTCCAGAACGCGCCGGTTGAAAGAGAGCCAGGAGGAGTCGCGGGAGAGGAACAGGTTGCGTTGTCGGTCGTCCATGCGGAAAGCCGCCGCCCCCGGCCGGCGTCTCCCATCCTAATATGCATGTCCGTAGCTGGGGCGGTTGACCCCGGCCCCCGCCCGTCGCAACATGGAGAAAGGAGACCGATCTATGAGCAGCGGCGGGTGTGGAGACGGAAGTATGGTGAACGGGATGGCCGAGGAGCTGTTCCAGCTGGCCTCGCTGCTGGTGGGCACCGGCGGGCGCGCCCTGCCGCTGATCGAGCGGGCGCTGGCGACAATGGAGATCGACCCGTGCATGGAGCCGCAGGCGGCCCGGCAGCAGGCCCGGCAGGCCGTGGCGCGCGCGGCCCTGGCGCAGCTCGCCGTGGAGCAGCCCTCCGCCTTTGCCGGACTCGCCGATGACGCGGGCGAGCCCACGCCTTGCGTCCACGACGACGATCTGCAGGCAGCCGGGATGACCCCGGAGCAGCTGCGCGCCTGGCTCGACATGCCGGGCCGGGACGACCTGCACTCGCCCGCGCGCGCCTGGCTCGAGGGTTTGCCGGTGGCGCAGCGCGCGGTGTTTGTGCAGCGCGCGGTGCTGGGCCAGGGCAACGAGGCGGCGGCCAGCCTGCTGCGCGAAGCGGGCGGCGCGCAGACCTCGAGCTGGACCTCGGAGAAGGTGGGCAGCCAGTTCCGGCGGGCCCTGTGCTCGCTGGCCGACTCGCTCGCGCATGCCCCGGGCTTGGTGCCCGTGCCGGCTTAGGGTGCTCCCGGCAGGCGGCGCGAGAAGAAAGTTCATCCTCGCCGTGGCTCGCGCATCGAAAAGCTGCACAACAAAACATGGTGGGAGTTTGCGTGGGGCAGAGCGGGAAGGGCCGTTCGGCGGTCTGGGCGAGGGGAGCGGTGGTGCTCGCGGTCATGGGTCCGGCTGCGGCGCGGGCGCAGATCGGGGTGCCGGTCCCCACGATCGAGACCCTGCCGACCCCGGTCACCGTTTCGCAGCAGCAGGTGACGACGGACAACTACGGGGGCAGCGTGGCCGACGGCAAGCTGACACCCGGCGTTCTGCCCTTGTCGCTGCCGGACGCGATCGCGCGCGGACTCCGGCACAATCTCGGGCTGATCCTCACGACCACCAATCAGACGGCGGCCAGGTCGACCCAGCTGACGGAGCTGCAGCAGCTCCTGCCGACGGTCACCGCGAACATACGTGACGCGGTCGCGCAAACCAACCTCCAGGCGCAGGGCTTGCGCATCCCGGGCTTTCCGGCGATCATCGGCCCCTACGGCTACCAGGACTTCCGCGCGAACCTGACGATGAACCTGATCGATGTCGCGTCGATCCGAAACTACCTGGCCGCGAAGCATAATTTCGACGGCGCGCAAGTTGCCGTCGAGGACGCCCGCAACGAAGTTATCCTGAGCGTCGGCAACGCGTACCTTCTGGCGATCGCGGACCAGTCGCGCGTCGCCTCGACCCAGGCACAGGTAGCGACCTCCAGAGTTTCGTTCGATCAAGCCCACCAGCAGCACCTGGCCGGGACCTCGCCGCTGCTCGACGAGCTGCGCGCGCAGGTGGACTACCAAACCCAGCAGCAGAATCTGATTCAGGCCCAGGGCACGTTCGAGAAGGACAAGCTGGCCTTGGCGCGGGTCATCGGGATGCCGGTCGAGCAGCAGTTCTCGCTGACGGATTCGGTGCCTTACGCGCACCTGGACAGCATCGACCCGGACGCCGCCGTAGCCCAGGCGCTCGCGACGCGCAAGGACATCCAGAACTTCGGCGAGCAGCTCAAGGCCGCCAACTACTCGAAGGGCGCGGCTGTTGCCGAGCGCTACCCGACCATCTCCTTGACCGGGGACTATGGCGCGATCGGTCCGAACATCCGCCACTCGCGCGGCACGGCCAACGCGGTCGGCACCTTCAGTGTGCCGGTATTGGAAGAAGGCAAGATCCGCGGCGACGAAGCTTTCGCCCAGCAGCAGCTCGAACAGAAGAGGGCGCAGCTCGCCAACTTGCGCGGACAGGTCGCGCAGGACGTCCGGGACAGTCTGATCGACATCCAGGCGGCGGAGAAGCAGGTCTCCGTGGCGCGGAGCAACGTGGGCCTGGCGACCGAGGCGCTCTCGGAAGCCCAGCAGCGTTTCGCGGCCGGCGTCTCCGACAACCTGGCCGTGTCGCAGGCGCAGGGGCAGGCGGCCCAGGCCAACGACCAGTACATCGCAAGCCTGTACCAGCACAACGTGGCCAAGCTCGGCCTGGCGCGGGCGCTCGGCCTGGCGGCAACGAACCTGACGCAGTATGTAGGAGGCAAGTAAGTGGCGGAGCAAACACCGGATACCGAGGTCGGCCAGCAGCAGAAAAAGCAGGACGAGCAAAAGAACGAGCAGGATAACCCTCGCCAGAAGTCGCGCCGCCGCTTCGTTATCATTCTCGTGGTCGCGGTCGTGCTGGTGGGCGTGCTGCTCTTCTACTGGCACTCCACCTTTTACGAGGACACCGACGACGCCCAGATCAACGGCCATCTGCTGCAGGTCTCCTCGCGCATCACGGGAACGGTCGTCAGCGTGCCCGTGAACGAGAACCAGCCGGTCAAGGCGGGTGATGTGATCGTCGAGCTCGACCCCAAGGACTATCAGAACGCGGTGCAGCAGGACGAGGCCAACCTGGCCGCGGCCGAGTCGAACTTCCAGTCCACGACCGTGAACATCCCGGTAACCAGCGTGAGCGTCAATACCAACCTGGCGGCTGTGGCCTCAACCCTGTCGCAGGCCGACAGCGCCGTCGTCCAGGCGCAGCAGCAGCTCGAGGCGAACCGGTCCGCGATCGCGCAGGCCGACGCCAACTACATCCGGGCCAAGCTCGACGTGGAGCGGTACACCCCGCTGGTGCAGCGCGACGTGATCTCCAAGCAGCAGTTCGACCAAGCCGTGGCCACCGCGCGCGCCGACGAAGCCGCGCTGGCTCAAGCGAAGCAAACCGCGGACGCCTCGGGAACCGCGGTCCGCATGGCGCAGGATCGCGTGATCCAGACCCGGGCGCAGCTCCAGAACGCGAAGACCGCCCCGGAGCAGATCCGCATCCAGCGCGCCCGGGCCGACCAGGCCGCCGCGCAGGTGGAGCAGGCGAAGGCTACGCTCGCTCAGGCCCGGCTCAACCTGAGCTATACCCGCATCGTCGCGCCGGTCGATGGGATCATCACCCGCAAGAGCGCCGAGGTCGGCCAGAACGTCTCCATCGGCCAGAATATGACCACGCTGGTCTCGCTGGACGACGTCTGGATCACCGCCAACTTCAAGGAAACGCAGCTCCACTACATGGCGACCGGCCAGCCCGTGACGATCAGCGTGGACGCCTACGGCGGGCGCAAGTACGACGGCGTGGTGACGCAGATCGGCGGCGCCACCGGCTCGGTCCTGAGCCTGTTCCCGCCGGAGAATGCGACCGGCAACTACGTCAAGGTGGTACAGCGCGTGCCCGTGCGCATCGACCTGCGCGACAAGAGCCAGGACGCGGACCACCTCCTGCGGCCGGGACTCTCGGTCGAGCCCAAGGTGCGGGTGAAAAACTAGCTTCGCGTCCAAGACGGGCACCAAAGCATCTAGCTACCAGCCCGAGGAGCCCGCCCCGCCATGCCGTTCGCCCAACTCTTTCTCGCTCACGCCTACCTGGTGCTGGCCCTCTGGGTCTTCGCCGAGCAGATTGGGTTGCCCATTCCCTCCGCGCCGCTTCTGCTCACCGCCGGCACCCTGACCGCGACGCACCGCCTGCACCTCCTGCCCGTGCTCCTGGCCATCGTGGGCGGTTCTCTGGTCAGCGACACGACCTGGTTTTTCCTGGGCAAGCGCCACGGGCACCGCGTGGTGCGGCTCCTGTGCAGGCTTTCACCCAGCCGCGACACCTGCGTCCAGCGAACCGAGGGCTACTTCGGCAAGCATGGCGCGAGCACCCTTCTGATCAGCAAGTTTCTCCCCGCGCTCAACACCATGGCCGGGGCCATCGCCGGGCAAACCGGCATGAGCTTTCGGCGCTTTCTCGTCTTCGACACGGGCGGGGTGCTCCTGTGGGCGCTCACCTTTGTGGTCGGCGGCCGGTTCGCGGGCGACATCCTCAAGCAGCATCCCAACGCGCTGCGCTGGGTCGCGCACTTCGCCGTCGCCTTGTTCGCGCTGCTGCTCGCCGGCTGGATCATCAGCCGCATCGTGCGCCGGCGTCGGTCACTGGCGGAGATCCGCATGGACCGCCTGACGCCGGAGGCGCTTTACGCGCGCATGGAAGCCGGCGAGCCGGTCTACATCGTCGATCTGCGCCACCCGCTCGACTACCTGCCGGACCCGCGCACCCTGCCCGGCGCGGTCGTCCTCACGCCCGATCGCCTCGTCGAGATCAGCGCGGAGGTGCCGCGGGACCGGGACGTCGTGCTGTTCTGCACCTGCCCCAACGAGGAGACGGCCGTGCGCATGGCCTTGACCATCCGCAAGATGGGCATCGCCCGGGTCAGGCCGCTGCTGGGCGGGTACGACGGCTGGAAGCGTCTGGGCTATCCCCTGGTCGCGATCGCGGGGACCGAATCGCCGGACGGGGAAGCACGCGGGGACGCACTCGAGGTCGCGCGCGCCGGCTAAGGCGCATCCGGTCAACAGCATAGGCCCGCTTCCGGCGGAATGACCTTCTCCCCTCGCATACGATGGAGAAGTCGCCGTCAAGGCAGGGGGGCACGGATTGGCTTATAGGGATTTGCGGGAGTGGGTGCGCGCCATCGAGCGCGCGGGCGAGCTGAAGCGGGTGCGCGAGGAGGTTGATCCTCATCTGGAGATCGCCGAGATCACTGACCGGGCTTCCAAAATCGGCGGCAGGGTCGGCGGCCCGGCGCTCTTGTTCGAGAACGTGAAGGGCTATCCCGGCGCGCGCGTGCTGATGAACCAGTTCGGCTCGGACGCGCGCATGAAGCTGAGCCTGAACGTGGACTCGCTGGACGAGGTCGCGGGCCGGATCAAGAGCCTTCTGGAACTCAAGGTGCCCGAGAGCCTGCTGGGCAAGCTCAAGATGCTGCCCGTGCTCAAGGACGTCGGCAGCTTCTTCCCGAAGACCATCGACAAGCGAGACGCGGCCTGCAAGGAGGTCATCCTGCGCGGGGCGGATGTGGACGTGCTCAAGTTCCCGGTAATCCAGTGCTGGCCCATGGACGGCGGCCGCTACATCACATTGCCGCTCGTCATCACGCGCGACGGCAAGAACCGCAAGCGCAACATGGGCATGTACCGCATGCAGGTGTACGACGGCCAGACTACCGGCATGCACTGGCAGCGGCAAAAGAACGCGGCGGAGCACGTGCGGGAGCGGATGCGGGCCGAGTCCGGCTCGCTTGCCGACCAGGTCGCGCGCATGGCGGAGACTGCGGGGGGTACCGTCAAGGCACCCTCGGTCACGTACTCGAAGCAGATGGGCGACCGTCTGGAGGTCGCTGTCGCCATCGGGACCGACCCGGCGACGACCTTTGCCGCCATCGTGCCCGCGCCGCCCGAGGTCGAGGAGTACATCATCGCCGGTTTCCTGCGGCAAAAGCCGCTGGAGCTGGTCAAGTGCGAGACGGTCGACCTCGAAGTGCCCGCGCATGCCGAGATCATCCTCGAGGGCTACGTCAAGCTCGATGAGCTGCGCGTCGAAGGCCCATTCGGCGACCACACCGGCTTCTAC
>CAXUEU010000040.1:0-23335 GCA_964250195.1 uncultured Acidobacteriaceae bacterium | reverse complement strand
CGACGGTCACGTCCATACGCACCGAGGCACCCTCGTTTCGCGCGCGCTGCCGCTCGGTTTCGAGCGCGAGCGCCCCGGCCGCGCCCAGCAGCGCGGGCACCGAGGCCACCGGATACCAGACCGTGTTGCCGAAGCCGCGTAGTGCCGTAAACCCTTCGGCGATCCGGTCCCAGTCCGAGCTGCGCGCGAGGCCCGCCGAGGCCTGCGCCCGCTCCAGGCGCCCGCTGGCCGCCTCGACTTTGCCCGCGTACCCCACCGTAAGCGCGAGCGACGCGCCGGGAAGGAGAGGCGCGGGCAGCGCGACCGCTGCCTCGGACAGCGCGCCGGTGTGGTCGGCGTCGCTTTGAACGGTGTGGACGGCGAACGGAAACGGCTTGCCCTCGGACCTGATTTGCGTGAAGCGCAGCCCGGAGCCGAGCTGCAGCGGGAGGGTCGAGAGCGGCGCCGGCCCGCCGTTGCGCACCACCACGCGCGCCTCGGCTTCCAGCGACGCAGCCTCGGGCTGGAGATGCACGGTGAGCGCGTAGCCGGTGAACACGGGCGCGGCCCGCATCGCGTCCGTGACGGAGGCGGCCAGTGCCGCCGGGGCTGTCTGCACCACGGGCTGCTTCGGCCCGTCCGCAGAGCGGGAGAACACGACGGTGCCGTGCGAGGGCGCGTCCTGCGCCGCCCCTAACAAAACTGCCAGAAGAAGCAGGCTCAAAACGACCCCAGCCCCTTGGGCTTTTTCGTGGAAACCGGCGCGGGTGCCGGCGCGGCACCGGCGGCCCGGCGCTGCCGCGCGGCCTCGAACAACACCACCGCCCCGGCCGCCGAAACATTCAGCGAGGCGATCGCTCCCGCCATGGGGATGCGCAGGAGATGGTCGCAGGTGCGCTTCACCAGCTCGTGCAGCCCGGCACCCTCGCGGCCCAGCACCAGCAGGCACGGAGCAGTGTAGTCGAAGGCGTCGTAGTCCTGCCCGCCCCGCTCGTCCAGACCCAGGACCCACACGCCCGCGGCCTTCGCCTGCTCGAGCGCGCGCGTCATGTTCACCACGCGAGCCATGGGGACATGCTCCGCCGCGCCCGCCGCGGCTTTAGCCGCCGCGCCGCTCAGGGGGGCGGCCCGGCGCTCGGTCGCGATCACCCCGCGCACCCCCGCGCCGTCGGCGGTACGCAGCAGCGCGCCGAAGTTCTGAGGGTCTTCCACGCCGTCGAGCGCCAGCAGCAGGGCGGGTTCGACCCCGGGCAGCAGCAAATCTTCGAGGTCGGCCAGCGCCTTGGGCTTGACCAGCGCCACCACCCCCTGGTGCGCGGTGGTGTTCGCGAGCTCGTTGAGGGTGTCCCGGCCTTCCAGGCGCAGGCGCACCCCGCGTTCCCGGCACAGGACCGCCAGGCGCTCCAGTTTGGCGTCCGCCCGGTCCCGCAGGAGGCACACGTGGTCGAAGCGCCGCGAACCGGCGCGCAAGGCTTCCTCCACCGGATGCAGCCCGTACAGAATTTCCATTCTTTTTCAGAATACCGGGCTGCGTCCTTTGCCGCTGAATCCGCGTCTAGTCGTTACATGATGGTTCTCTCCTCTACCCTCCGGAGCGAGCAGCAAACCGCCAACGCGGAGATCGCCGCGAGCCTGCGCGCGGGCGACCCCCAGCTCATCGACCGGCTCATCGTCGAGTACCAGCACCGCCTGCTGCGCTACCTGCTTTTCCTGACCGGCAACCGCGAGTTGGCCGAGGACCTGTTCCAGGAGACCTGGATGCGCGTGCTCCTGCGCGGTGCGCAGTTCAACGGTTCCGCCCGGTTCGACACCTGGCTGTTCACCATCGCGCGCAACCTGCTCATCGACGTGCGCCGCCGCAGGACCATGAGCAGCCTTGAAGAGCTTGCGGAGAACCGCGAGGACGACCGCCCTTTCGAGATCCCGAGCGCGGAGCCCACGCCGTTCGACAACCTGCTCCGGCAGCAGAACAGCGTGCTGGTCGCCGAGGCGCTGTTGACCTTGCAGCCCCTGCACCGGGAGGTCCTGGTCCTGCGCTTCCACGAGGACCTGCCCCTGGAGCAGATCGCGGCAGTTACCGGCGCGCCCTTGTCCACGATCAAGTCCCGCTTGTATCGTGGGCTGGCGGCATTGCGCCCCCGGCTCGAACAGGCCACGCGGCGCGATACGACCCGCGATGGAGTCGAGGACAGCCGCCGATGAACTCACCCGAAACCCAACCCGACCCGCGCGTGCTCGCCGCCCTTTCCGGCGCGGAGGCGGGCAGCGACCGCGCGCTGGCCCTGCGGACCCGGCGCGCCGTGTACCATGCGCTGGCCGCCCGCCGTACCGACCGCACGCAGGAGCGGCGCAGCCTCCTGCTGGCCCTCCTGCTGACCGGCACCCTGGCCATCGCGCTCGCGCCCGCCCTTTGGGCCGGGGCCGACGAGCTGTTCGGCGGAGGGTCGCTGCTGGACCTCTCCGGCATGCTCATCGCGCTCGGCATCACGTTTTCCTTCGCGGTCGCCGCGGTGCTGCTGATCGTCCTGCGCGACATGCGCGACCGCCGCGCGCACACCGCCTCCGGGAGGCGCTAAGCTGTGCACACCCCGCAGTTTATGGAGGACTCCGCCCAGCTCGGCGCAGAGCTGCGGCTGATCCCGCGCTGGGCCGTGGCCGCCGCCGCTGCTTCCTTCGTCTCCGTTCTTTACGTCTTTTGGGTTATCGTCCCGGCGCACCGGCACCATCAGCTGCCGTTCGGGCTTCGGCTCTACTTCGCGCTTTCCTGGAGCGCGCTCTCGGCCCTCTACATGCTCATGGTCGGCTATGTGACGCGCGACGCGGGCCGGCGCGGCATGGAGGCGCGCACCTGGGTCGCGGTCTGCCTCCTGCTGCCGGGCGGCATCGGCTCGGTGCTGTACTTCCTGCTGCGCGCGCCGCTCGTCGCGCCGTGCCCCGCGTGCGGCACGCGCATCCAGCCCGGCTACCATTTTTGCCCGCAGTGCGCCTACCAGCTGGCCGCCAGCTGCGGCCGCTGCTATGCCGCCATGGCGCTGCCCGACCGCTTCTGCGTCCAGTGCGGGTTCGACCGTGCCCGCGAGGAGACCCCCGAGCGGCTGTACGCCTTTCGCGACCGGGTCTGAGTAGACTCACTCTTGAGATGCCCCTTACCGCGCTCATCGTCGACGACGAACAACTGGCCCGCGAGGAGCTCGAATTCCTCCTGGAGGCCGACGACGACCTGGAGGTGGTCGGCCTCGGCACCAATGGGATCGAGGCGGTGGATCTGATTCGCGAGCACCGGCCCGATGTCGTTTTCCTGGATGTGCAGATGCCCGGCCTCGACGGCTTCGCCGTTCTCCGCAAGCTGCTCGAGGCCGGTGCGCAGCTCCCGCAGATCGTCTTCGCGACCGCCTTCGACCAGTACGCGGTGCGCGCCTTCGACGTCAACGCGATCGACTACCTGCTCAAGCCCTTCGACCGCACGCGCGTGCTGCAGGCGCTCGCGCGTGCCCGGGGTCGGGTAATCAGGTCGGACAAGCAGGCTGCGCCGGCAAGCGGTGCCGAGGCCCAGCTTTCGGCGCTGCTCCGGCTCATCGAGCAAGGCGGCGCGCCCAGGCCCGCGCCTTCCAGCAAGGTCGTGCTGCAGACCGGCTCCCGCCTCCTGCTCGTCGACCAGAAAGACATCTGCTTCGCCTCGGTCGAGGACGGCACGGTCACCGTGACCACGCCGACGCTCGAAGGGCAGTCCAAATGCCGGACCCTGGAGGAGCTGCTGGACCTGCTGGACCCGGCGACGTTCTGGCGCGCCCACCGGTCCTACATCGTCAACCTGAACCATATCCGCGAGGTGGTTCCCTGGTTCAAGTCCAGCTATCAACTCCGCATGGCCGACAAAAAGGGTTCCGAGATCCCCGTGAGCCGCACGCAGACCCGGCGGCTAAGGGAGCTGTTCAAGCTATAAAGCGCAGATGGTGGTCGAGAGCGGCCTCGAGACGCGTGTACATGAAGGCGTAGTAGGGTTTGCGATCCGGTGTGCGTGCGGCATCGAGCGCGTCGAAGTACGCCAGCCTGTCCGCAGGCGCGATCACGATGGGCGGATACCCTGCCCGGAGAAGCAGAAGATTCATCAGCAGACGCGAAGTGCGCCCGTTACCGTCGCTGAAGGGATGGATGCTGACCAGCTTTTCATGCGCATCGAAAGCCGTCTCCGGGCCGGGAGGGGCGGAAACAAGCCATGCGGTGAGGTCGCCCATGCGCGCCGGGATTTCGGCGGGCGAGGGCAGCAGGAGATCTGACCCGGCAATCGCCCGCTGGTGCCTGCTGTACCGCCCGGCCTCGTCCGGCTCGAGCCTTTGCAGGATGAGCCTGTGCATGTTCCGAATGTCCAGCTCCCGTACCGGTTCGGCGCTCGTTGCCAGTTCGCGGACATACTCGAGCGCTTCCCTGTGCCCGGCCGCTTCCAGGTAGTCTCGCAGAGGCTTCCCGCTGACCGTGATGCCTTTTTCGAGCACGATCGCGGTCTCGCTGCGGGTAAGCGTGTTGCCCTCAATGGCGTTCGAGGTATAAGTCAACTCGACGTCGTACCATTTCGCGAGCTCCCGCAGGCTGCTTGCGTGCAGCGGGCGCAGCCCGTCCAGCTGTGCTTTTTTTTCGGCGATCCGCTCCGCCTGATTCAAGGTCTCCCTCGCTCTAAGTGGTTTGGGCAGCACCGTGCCGGAGAGCCTGCCCGCCGCGCCTGCGCCCCAGCATCACCCACCCCGCCGCCAGCAGCGTGATCAGCGCGATGACCCCCTGCGAGCACACGCAGTACAGGCACCACACCTGGAGCACGTCCCGCTCGATGTGCGTCAGGTAGAGCGCGAAGCCCATGCCCACGGCGGCGGTCACCAGCAGCAGCTTCCGGAGGCCGAACAGCGCGAGGCCCATCATCAGGAGGTAACCGGCGATGCCCAGCGCCGCCACGGGGACGCCGTGGAACATCGCATATCGGCTGTGATTCACGATGCCGCAGTCCCAGCGGGCATTGATGTCGCACGGCTCCACCGCGTTCGAGTAGTGGACCCTGAGAGCGAGCGAAGATACGATGGTTCCAAGGGCCGCAAGCAGGGCAAGCAGGATGCGCATGGACGGGACTCCCGGGCAGCTGCTCGCCGCCGCTTCAACCCTGAGTTTACCCCCCTGCCGGGCGGCAGGGTTTTGGAGCGCCTCCATGTTGCTGCACCGCATCGCCGTTCTTGCGCTGGCCCTGCCCCTTTCGGCCGGCGCGCAGTTCTCGCAGGCTCCCCAGGTGCCGCAGGCCATGGTCGACTCGCCCGCGCTCAAACCCCCCGCGGGCGCGAACGTCGCCATCGTCGAGTTCTCCGACATGGAATGCCCCGCCTGTGCCGCCGCCAATCCCACCCTCGTGAGCGCGGTGGAAAAATACCACGTACCGCTGGTGCGCCATGACTTCCTGATCCCCAACCATAATTGGAGCAGGCAGGCGGCTATCGATGCCCGCTGGTTCGACACAAAATCCCCCAAGCTCGGCGAGGACTACCGCAACGCCGTCTTCGCGCAGCAGCGGTCGATCGAAACCCCGGACGACCTGAACCAGTTCACGCAGAAGTTCGCGCAGGCCCGCAATGTCGCCCTGCCATTCGCGATGGACCCGCAAGGCAAGCTGGCCGATGAGATCGGCGCGGATAAGGATCTCGGACGCAAGCTCGGGGTCAATCGAACGCCCACCATCTGGGTCGTCACGGCCCATTCGCACGATCCCGGCCACCCGTTCGTGGAGGTCAGCGACCCACAGATGCTGTTCTCCTACCTGGACCAGGCTGTCTCCGCCACCGCCGCGCCGAAAACCGCCCCTGCGGCGGCCGCGCGCAAGAGCCGCGGCACCCGCTAGCACTGTAGCTCCCTCTTCCATCAAGCAGATTCGCGCTCGCGCCGCGGTGAGCCAAGCGGTCTTCGCGGCCCATCTCAACGTTACCGTGGGCCTGGTCAGCAAGTGGGAGCGCGGGGAAAAGCACCCGAGCGGGCCGGCGGCCAAGCTGCTCGCGCTCGCCGACCGGCACGGTATCTCGTCCATCGCCTGAGCTTTCTCGAACCTCGTACACTGTTGTGCAGCGGCGCGTTTAAGCGCGCGAAGTGAGGAACCATGGCCACCAAGACAGTCGTCCCGGCGCAGGTGCCGGAGTTCCAATCCGAGATCGCCGAGTGGCTCGAAGCCTTCGACGAGGTCATCGTTGCCGAAGGCGCGGAGCAAGGCGCGGAACTCATGGACGCGCTGCGCAAGCGCGCCTCCGAGGCCGGCATCGCCACCCCCGGCGAGCTGATCACGCCTTACCGGAACACCATCCCGAAGCACGAGGAAGAGCCCTACCCCGGCGACCGCGACCTGGAGCGCCGGGTCGAGTCGCTGATCCGCTGGAACGCCATGGCCATGGTGCACGGGCAGAACAAGAAAGACGCGGGCATCGGCGGGCACATCGCCACGTACTCTTCACTCGCGACGCTGCTCGAGGTCGGGTTCAATCACTTCTTCCACGCGAAATATGGCCGGCAGCCCGGAGACTTCGTCTACTTTCAGGGCCATGCCTCCCCCGGCGTCTATGCGCGGGCGTATCTCGAGGGCCGCTTCGACGAAGAACGTCTCGCGCACTTCCGCCACGAGCTGCGCGGCAAGCCCGGCCTTTCGAGCTACCCCCACCCCTGGCTCATGCCGGACTTTTGGCGCTTTCCCACCGTTTCGATGGGCATCGGGCCGCTGAATGCCATCTACCAGGCGCGATTCATGCGCTATCTCGAAAACCGGTCTTTGATCGAAAAGACCCCGCGCAAGGTATGGGCCTTTGTCGGCGACGGCGAAACGGACGAAGTGGACACCCTGGGCGCGCTCACCATGGCCAGCCGCGAAAAGCTCGATAACCTCATTTTCGTCATCAACTGCAACCTCCAGCGGCTCGATGGGCCGGTGCGCGGCAATATGCGCGTCATCGATGAGCTCGAGGGCGTCTTTCGCGGCGCGAACTGGAACGTCCTCAAGGTCGTCTGGGGCTCGGACTGGGACAAGCTGTTCGAGCGCGACCACTCCGGCAAGCTGCTGCAGCGCATGGAGGAGTGCGTGGATGGCGACTACCAGGCCTTCAAGGCGAAGGGCGGCGCATATCTGCGTAAGGAGTTCTTCGGCAAGTACCCTGAATTGCTTGAGCTCGTCGAGGATTATTCCGACGAGCAGCTGGCAGCCCTGCACCGCGGCGGCCACGATCCCGCGAAGATCTACAATGCCTACAAGCGCGCCGTCGAGCATACGGGCGGACCGACCGTGATCCTGGCCAAGACGGTCAAAGGCTACGGCTTCGCCGGAACGCAGGCCCGCAACGCCTCGCACCAGGAGAAAAAGCTGACCGACGACGCGCTGACCGCGTTCGTGAAGCAGTTCGACCTGCCCCTGAGCGAGGAACAGGCCCGGGACGCCAGGCCGTGGAAGCCTGCGGCCGATGCGCCGGAGCTGGCTTATATGCGCGGCCGCCGTGAAGCCCTCGGCGGCTCCCTGCCCGCGCGCAATACCGCCAAACCCGACTTCCAGACGCCCGCGATCGAGTTTTTCAGCGAGTGGACCGCCGGGTCCAAAGGCCGCGAGGTCTCGACCACCATGGGTTTCGTGTCGATCCTGCGCTCGCTGATGAAGGATCCGAAGGTCGGCAAACTGGTCGTGCCGATCGTTCCGGACGAGGGCCGGACGTTCGGGCTCGAATCGGCGGTCCGGCAGGTCGGCATTTACGCGAGCGAAGGCCAGAAATACAAGCCCCACGACGCGGACGTCATGCTGTATTACCGCGAGGAGCAGGACGGGCAGATCCTGGAGGAGGGCATCACCGAGGCCGGGTCCATGGCCAGCTTCACGGCAGCCGGTACCGCCTACTCGAACTACAACCTGCCCGCGATCCCCTTTTACATGTACTACTCCATGTTCGGGTTCCAGCGCGTCGGCGACATGATCTGGGCTTTCGCTGACTCGCGCGGCAAGGGCTTCCTGATGGGGGGCACGGCCGGCCGCACCACTATGCTGGGCGAGGGCCTGCAGCACCAGGACGGCCACTCCCACCTGCTCGCCTCTACCGTCCCCACCTGCCGCTCCTACGACCCGGCGTACGTGTACGAGCTTGCGGTCATCCTCGAGGACGGCATGCGGCGCATGTACGCGGACGGCGAGGACTGCTTTTACTACGTCACCATGTACAACGAAGATTACGCGATGCCCCCGATGCCTGAAAGCGCGCAGGAGGGCATCGTCCGCGGGCTTTACAAGCTGCGTTCTTCGACATTGAAGAAGGGCAAGCCCGTCCAGCTGCTCGCCTCCGGCCCCATCGTCAACGAGGCCCTGCGCGCGCAGGCAATCCTGTCCGACAAGTACGGCGTCGCCGCCGAGGTGTGGTCCGTGACCAGCTGGAACGAGCTGCGCCGCGATGCGCTCGAAGCCGAGCGCTGGAACCGGCTGCACCCCGCGGAAGACTTGCGCGAACCCTACCTGCTCGCTGCTCTGAAAGACGCGAAAGGCCCGCTGGTCGCCGCGAGCGACTACATGAAGACGCTGCCGGACCAGCTCGCGCCCTGGCTCGGGCAGCGGCTGGTCTCGCTGGGGACCGACGGCTTCGGCCGCTCGGACAACCGCGAGCACCTCCGCCGCCACTTCGAGGTGAACGCCGAGTCGATCGCCGCCGCCGCGCTCTCGAAGCTGGCCCGCGACGGCGCGTTCGACAAAGCCAAGGCCCAGGCCGCCTTCGCCGAGCTCGGCGTCGCGACCGAAGGCGTGAACCCGGCGCGCCTCTAACCCGTGCGGCAGGTCGGCACGGTCGCGAGCCTCTGGCGCTACCCCATCAAGAGCATGGGCGGCGAGCGCGTCGCATCGGTCTACGCCGCCCCGCGCGGCCTGCGCGGCGACCGTCGGCTTGCCTTTACCTCAGCCGGCGCGCCCGCGGGCAAGCCCATGCTCTCCGGCGAAGAGCGCCACCGCATGCTCCTCTGCACGGCGCGCTTCCTCGCGCCGCCGGAGGGCGATGCCCCGCCCGAGCCGGCTACGGTCGAAATCATCACCCCCGACGGGACCGCGCGCCGCGCCGGCGACCCCGGGCTGATCCCCGCGCTGCGGGCCGGCCTGGCAAAACAAAGCACCATGTGGCTCACCGAGGACAACGCGCCCTTCATGGACTGCCGCCCCATCGCGCTCATGTCGCTCGCGACCCTGGTGCAGCTCGAGGACGAGATGGGCTGCGAACTCGCCCCCGGGCGGTTCCGCGAGAACATCCTGCTCGACCTGCCGGACCTGCCCGGCTTTGGGGAGGACAGCTTTGTCGGCCGCACCCTGCGCATCGGCGGGGCCGAGATCGAGGTCAAGGAGCGCGATCCGCGCTGCCGGATCATCACTGTCGATCCGCGTACCGGCGCGCTGATGCCGGAGTTGATGAAGCTGGTCGCGGCGCGGCACGAGAGCCGCGCGGGCATCTACGGCGTCGCGAGCGCGCCGGGGACGATCGCCGAGGGCGACCCCGTGCTGCTTTTGTAACTCAGGCCATGGCCGCCGGCAACCTGCTCTCGATTCTTGCGCCGAAGCATCTACATAGGTGTAGTATCTGGAATCGGTAGTCCGGCCCGCTGAAAGCGAGGGCCACCATGCCGTGAAGCACCTGCTCAAACTCCTCCTCACACTGCTTTTTCTCTTCATCGGCTACGAGCTGATGGTGTATGCCCTGCACCTGCTCGACCAGCCGAGCGACCGCGCCGTGTACGAGGGCACGGCCGCGCTCGCAGCACTGCTCTTTTCCCTGCCCTCCCTGCTGTTTCTCCTTTGGCGGAGACCTCTATGAGCTTTCTCGATCAAACCGAACCCGCTTACAGCCGGACGGGTCTTCCCGGCTTTCCGCGCAACGCGATCAAACTGGCTGTTCTCGCCGGACTTGCCTTCGCCGCAATTCTGGTCTTCTTCAATTACATCTTCGCCGTAACCCGCATCGGCGCGGGCTATACCGGCATCGAGATCGTTCTTTCCGGCACGCAGCGCGGCGCGTCGGAGATCCCGATCCGCACCGGATGGGTCTTCTACAGCCCGCTCCGCAGCCAGATTGTCGAGTTCCCCACCTATGTGCAGACAGTCAAGTGGACCCGCAACGTGGACGAAGGCCGCCCGCTGAACGAGGAGATGAGCTTTAACTCGAAAGAGGGCCTGGAAATCTCGGCCGACACTTCCCTCTCCTACGCCATCGAACCCACCAAGGTTCCGGACTTCTACCTGAAGTATCGAGTCACGGATCTGGACCGGTTTACCCACGGCATCCTGCGCGACATAACCCGGAACTCACTCAACGAGGTCGCGTCCACTTACACGGTCGAGCAGATTTACGGCGAGGAAAAAGCGCGGTTCCTGTCGCAGGTTGAAGCATTGATCCAGAAGAAGATAGCCCCGGTCGGGGTAGGTATCCAGCAGTTCGGCTTCATCGGCGCGCCGCGCGTACCGCAGGTCATTGCCAGCGCCATTACCTCCAAGGCGCAGGCCATCCAGAACGCCGAGCGCGCCCGCAACGAGCTTGCCCAAACCCAGGCCGAGGCCGCAAAGAAAGTCGCCGAAGCCGACGGCGATGCCAAGTCCAACGTCGCCCGCTCGCAGGGCGAGGCCGAGGCCAACCGCATCCGGCAGTCCTCCATTACGCCGCAGCTGCTGGAGCTCAGGCGGCTCGAAAACCAGCGCGAGCTCATCAACCGGTGGAACGGCCAGCTGCCGCAGGTGGAATCCGGCGGCTCGGGCTCGAGCGGGCTGCTGCTGCAGCTGCCCAAGCCTTGAGTGACGGTGCCCTCATGCGGCGTTTCTTTGTTCTATTGCTTCTCGCGGCGGCGATTCTGATCCCGGCCTGGCGGTACTGGCGCGCGCTCCCGCTCGCCAATACCGGCCGGCAGCGGTTCGACGCCATCCTGGTCCTCGGCTCGCCCTGCCGGGACGACGGTACCCCGACCCCGGAGCAGCGCGAGCGCGTCCTGGCCGGGGTGCGCGTCTGGCGAGCGGGCCGTGCGCCCTACATGGTCGTGAGCGGCGGCCCGGCGCGCAACCGGTGGGTCGAGGCCGACTCCATGGCTCGCATCGCCCGGCAGCAGGGTGTGCCCGCCGAAGCCATCCTTGAAGAGCCGCACGCGCTGAACACGGTCGAGAACGTTGCCTTCACTTACGCGATCATGCGGGCGCGGGGTTGGCGCTCGCTCGATGTGGTCAGCTCGCCGAGCCACCTGCCCCGGGCGGGGCTCATTCTCGCGCGGTTTCCGGTCGCCTGGCGCACAGATGCGGCACCTTGGCCCAAGGAGTTTTGGCCGACGACGCGCTGGGCGCATGAGGCGGTCGAGGCCGAGTACAGCCTGCGCCTGCGCTGGTTCGGCTTCCCACGCGCACAGGCGCGGGAGCTTCCCTAGAATTTCGACCCGGCCGCGGCCGCCGTGAGCTCCACCGAGCCGGTCAGCGGGGTCGCCGCGACCGAGTCGCCCACGTGGATGGTGAACTTGCCCGGGTCGATCGTCCACTTCTTCGCGCCCACGTCCCAGTAGGCGAACGAGCGCGCGTCGAGCTCTACAGACACGTGCTTCGTCTCCCCCGGCGCGAGCTCCACCCGCTCGAAGCCCTTCAGCTCCCGCTCCGGCCGCTCCACTTTGGGCTTGTCCTCGCCCACATACACCTGCGCGACGTCCGCGCCCTTGCGGCTGCCGGAGTTTGTAATATCGAAGCTCACCGTCACTTGCGGGTCGGCCCCCGCCGACTTAGGCGAGACCGCGATATCGGCGAACTTGAAGCTGGTGTACGACATGCCGAACCCGAACGGGAACAGCGGCTGCACATGGTTCTTCTCGTACCCGCGATAGCCGACGAAGATACCCTCCTTGTACTCGACCTTCTTGGTGCCGGGCGCGGGATAGTAGTTCGCGAAAGTCGGGTTGTCCTGCGCTTTCTTCTCGAAGGTCGCCGGCAGATGGCCCGAAGGGTTCACCTCGCCCAGAAGAATTTCCGCCAGCGCGCGCCCGCCCTCCTGCCCGGCATACCAGGTTTCCAGCATCGCCGGTGCGTCGTTGAACCAGGCCGAGGTATCCACGCCGCCGCCCGAAGTTACGCTGAGGATCAGGTTCTTGTTGATCGCGTGCAGATCGGAGATCATCCGGTGCTGGCCGTAGGGCAGGCCGAAGCTCCGGTCCCCGCCCTCGCTCTCCTCGGCCGTCGAGAAGCCCGCCATGACCACCACCGCGTCCACCTTGGCCGCCAGCTCCTTGGCGCGCTTGCTCACCAGCCCTTGCTCCTCCTCCGCGACGGCGAAGAGCAGCTTGCCCCCGAATGGACCGTTTTGCTTGTCTTCGACGACCACCTTGTGCGGCCCCGCCGTCAGGTCGAGCGTTTGGTGCGCTTCGTAGGATTTGGGGAACTCCCAATTGTCGAGGATCAGCTTTCCTTCCAAGAAGACCCTGTTCCCCGAACCCTCCCCGGAACCTTCCACGACAAACGCATACTTACCCGCGGCCGGCGGGGTAAAGTAGCCGGTAAAGCGCCGCGAACTCTTCTCCGGTTTCGCGTTCATCGCCTCCAGGGCGGCTTGCAGCGCCTCCGGGTCGGCCACCAGCGAGGCGATGTCCAGCCCCTTCGCGCTGATGCTGCCCACGGTCGTCGTCGCCGCCGGCGCGCCGGAGAGCTCGTCGTTCTTGAACGCTTCGAGCGTGACGCCCGGTTTGCCGCCGTTCGCCTCCGTCGTGTACTTGGTCGCGTGCGCCAGGTCGCCCAGCTCCGGGATGCAGCGATCGTAGTAGACGGTCGCCTGCGGGCCGAGCTCGTCCTGCAATCCTTCAATAGCGCTGACCTGGTGGAACGGCCGGACTTCCGCGCTGCCGCCGCCCACCGGCATCCCCGGATACGCGTTCGGTCCGACAACCAGGATGCTTTTCACCTTGGATTTGTCGAGCGGCAGGAGCCCGCCCTCGTTCTTGAGCAGCACCGCGGACTCGCGCGCCGAGTCCAGCGCAGTCTGCCGGTTCTTGGGGTCGAGGAAGGAGATAGAGGCATCGGTCTGCGTGCGATCCAGCCAGCCGAACTCCATCGCGGTCGTCAGGATGTGGCGAATCTTGTCGTCGATCACCGCCTGCGTCACCTTCCCCGAGTGCAACGCCGGCTCGAGGTTGGCGCGGTTCATAAAGGCCCCCGTCGGCATCTCGAGATCCAGTCCACCATTGGCCGCCGCGACCCCGTCGTAAGTCGCGACCCAGTCCGACATAAGAGTATTTGTAAATCCCCAGTCCTTGCGGAGGATTTCGATGTTGAACCGAGCGTTCTCGGTCGCGTGCTCGCCGTCGATCAGGTTATAGGAGTCCATGACCGCGCCGACGTGGCCTTTCTTCACGGCCATCTCGAAGGCGGGCAAATAGATTTCGTGCAGCGCGCGCTCTTCGATCTCCGTGTCCGAGTCGTGCCGTAGATATTCGGAGTTGTTCCCGAGGTAGTGCTTGACCGTCGCGCTGACGCCTTGCTCCTGCATCCCGGTGATGTAGCCTGTGGCGATGTTCCCGGCCAGGAAAGGGTCCTCGCCGAAGTACTCGAAGTTACGCCCGTTACGCGGCGAGCGATAGATATTGACCCCCGGCCCGAGCATGTAGTGCACCCCGCGCGCCCGCGCGTCGCGGCCGACTCCCGCGCCTACGCGCGACGCCAGGTCGCGGTCCCAACTGGCCGCCAAACCTACGCCGGCCGCGTAAGTCGTCGAGGGGAAACCAGCGTCGGACCGCGTTCCGAACGGCCCGTCCGCCATCTCGAACACGGGCAGGCCGAGCGACGGCACGGGCCGCGTCGCGAAGCCCGCGCCGCCGATGTAATCGAGCTTTTGCTCGGGGGTCATCTTGCTCACGAGCGCGTCCACGCGCTGCTTTTCGGCGGAGGTGAGCGGGTGCGGCGCCTGGGCGAGCAGGGCGACGGGTGCGGCGAGCAGGAGTGCGGCGAAAAGACGCAAAGGCATACGGGATCCTTGAAAGCTGAACCGGCTCCTGCATCGTACAAGCGCCCGCGCCTCCTTGGCGAACAAGCCGCTTATGCTCCTTCTCAGTCGCGGCGTGTTCCCTATCGAAACAGCCGGCCCCGCTTCCCGAACCGCCTCCGGGCGCATCCGAAAAAGATTGGAATGGACGCGCCGGCAACAACTATCGCTGCGCGCCCCACGCGAAAGGGACTATGCGCCAGCCGATCGAAGAAGGTACACAGACAAACGGCCGTCATCCGTTCAACGTACACGCCATGGAGCGGGCCGCGTGGGCGCACGTGCAGCACAGCCCGCTGCACTCCCTGTGGGACTTGCAGGGCGTTCCTCTCAAAGAGGTGGCCAGGGGCACGTGGGCCGGCATCAACGACGACAACCTGTTCGGCCGCGCGTCGCAGCTGGCGTATTCGTTCTTTTCGGCGATCTTTCCGGCTCTGATCGCGATGTCGTCGATTCTGGGCCTGGTAGCGAAATCGTCCAGCGGCTTGTACGTCAAACTGCTCGACCAAATTGGACAGCTGATCCCGCCCTCCGCCTTCGCGCTGGTGACAGAAACCTTCAAACAGACCACCAAGGCCAGCACCACCGGCAAGGTCACCTTCGGCCTCGTCTTCGCCCTGTTCTCGGCCAGCGTAGGTATTTCCGCCATCCAGGACACGCTCAACACGGTGTACAAGGTGCGTGAAACCCGTCCGTTCTGGAAGGCGCGCCTCCAGGCCATCGGACTCACCCTTCTGGTCGCCGGGCTGATCCTCGGCGCGCTCGCGCTGGCAATTGCCGGGGACTACGCCGCGCATCACCTGTCCGGTATCTTTCGCGGCGCGGCGGCACTTGCCGTACTGCTGCGGGTGGCTTGCTGGATCGCGGCCTCGCTGGTCATGGTGCTCTCGTTCGAGGTGATGTACTACTTTTGCCCGGACGTGCACAACAGCAAGTGGCGCTGGTTCACGCCGGGTTCGCTGATCGGCCTTGCGGGCTGGGTCGTCGGCTCACTCAGCCTGCGCATCTACATCCACTTCTTCAACAGCTACCCGGCAACCTACGGCTCGCTGGGCGCGGTCATCATCCTGCTGCTGTGGTTCTACTTGACGGGTGCCATGATCCTGCTGGGCGGCGAGGTGAACTCCGAAATCGAGCATGCCGTGGCGGCGAAGAAGCTCAAGACCGGCGAGTCCGCGCCGCCGCCGGCCGAGGCCGTGGCCAGGGTGGACGCGGGCGGGACCATCACCTAGGTGAACTCCGCATAGGCGTCATCCTGAGCGAAGCGAAGGACCTGCTTCTCGCCGAATGGTGCGAGAAGCAGGTCCTTCGTTGCTTCGAATACCCCAGGGAGCACGGAACACTCTCTGGGGATCCCATCTACGCTCCTTAGAATGACCCCCCGCTTTTCGTACTTGTTCAGAGCTTCCCTAAAGAGCGCGGCACAGCATTCCTACTGCAGCGCCCACAGCTGCGCGTTGGTCCCGTTGCAGGTCCAGGCCTGCACCTGCGTGCCGGAGCTCGTGCCTGAACCCTGCACATCCATGCACAGCGCCGTGTTATTGGCGGGATGTAGGACATACCCGCTGCCCGAAGCCGAGGCCTGCCATGCCTGTCCGGACGACCCGTTGCACGGCTGGAGGTTCACCGGGGCCCCGCTGTTCGCGCCCGAAGCGGTGGCGCAGTACGCCCCGAGCGAGACGGCGATGTTGTAGTACCCCGCCGGCTGGACGCCGCTGTTGTTGAAGACCCACTTCTGCGCTCCGGTTCCGTTGGCCGACCAGATCTGGATCTTGTTGCCCGCCGCCGTGCTCGAAGAGTTGTCGTCCAGCACCAGCCCGGGTGCGTTCGCCGGGGCCAGCACGTGCGTCCCGTTCAGGTTCGCCGGAGGCGGGGCGGAGCCGCCGTTGTTTTGATACACGCGCACGTAGTCCACCACCATGTTCGCGCTCGCGGGCGTGGTGCCGTCGGTCGCGCCGGGAAAGCCGCCGCTGCCCACCGCGTAGTTCAGCAGGAGAAAGAAGGGGTTGTTGAACACCCATTGGGTGCCCGAGGGCAGCGAAGCCGGCGTGAGCGTGAAAAATACGTTGGTCGGGGAGTCCCGGTAATACTGGAGCTGGTTCGGCGACCAGACCACGCCATAGGTGTGATAGTTGCCGTCGTCCACCCGCCCGCCGTTCGGGAAGGTGTAGCGCGCGCCGATGCCGTTGCCGCCGGAGTAGCCCGGCCCGTGCGAGGTCGAGGAGGTGGTGTTGGGCCCGTAGCTCTGCACCCACTCCATGATGTCCTGCTCGCCCGACTGCGGCCAGCCCACCGAGCCGATGTCGGCGCCCAGCATCCAGAATGCAGGCCACAGTCCCGCGGCCACGGGGTACTTGATGCGCGCCTCGATCTGCCCGTACTGCGGCTGGTAGATGCCCTGCGTCTTGAGCCGGGCCGAGGTCCACTGGCCGCTCGAGTCGCGCCGCACCTGGATGATCAGGTTGCCGTTGCCGTCCTGGAAGGCGTTGGGCCGGCCCGCCACGCACGGGGCGGTGGTGTAGCTGGGGGAGCAGTAGGTTTCGAGCTCGCCGTTGCCGAAGCCGCCGCCGCCGGTGTCGTAGGTCCATTTGCCGGAGTCGGGCAGCGCGTTGGCCGGGCCGTTGAACTCGTCGCTCCAGACGAGCGTCCCGGTTTGCGCGTACGCGGGCCGGGGAACTGTGAGCAGGGCCGCGCAGCCGAAGACGGCGAGGGTCAAGACTGGATTGATGCGGGTTGCTGTCATGGGGGTGAGCAAGTGCATACAGGGTCCTTTGGGAAGGGTTTGTGAGACGGAAGAACGGTAGCACAGCGACAGGATGCCTCGCTCGACACTCGTTTGATCTAAACAAGGTTTCCGAAGCCCGGACGCGGGCGTAAAGTGGCCCTAACGCATGCAGCGCCTCGTCGCTTTCCTCCTTTTCGCCATTGCCTTGCCCGCTTGCGCGGCCCGGCTCGCTCCCATTCCCGCCGAGGTCCGGTCTACCCACTACGTCGTTTCCATCGGCGGCGAGCACACCCCGGTCGTCCACGCGGCTTCCAACTACTCCCTGCTCAACTTCGACCTCGCCGGCGCCGCGACAGTCTCCGTCACCGCCGACGACCCGCACCACTGGGACCGGGGCGTCGAAGTCCTTCCCAGCCGCCTCGGCATCCGGCCCTTGCGCCATGGCGCGACCATCACCTTCCCGCTCGCGGGCCCGGCGAAGCTGTCCATCACGCGCCCCGGCGACCACTTCGCCGAGGCGGACATGCTGTTTCTCTTCGCGAACCCGCCCGAGGTCCATCCGCCGACCGCAAGCACGCCGGGCGTTCGGTTCTACGGCCCCGGCGTGCACCGCGGGTCCATCGATGCCCGCTCCGGCGACCGCATCTATCTCGCGCCGGGCGCGGTGGTCTTCGGCTCGCTCAATCTGTGGCAGGTCCACGATGTGCGCGTCTTCGGCCGGGGCATGCTCGTCTACGACGGCCCGCAAAACCCGGCGGACGACGACGGCTGGATGCACAAGCCCGACTGGCACGCCATCGTCATGGACAATGCGCGCAACATCGAGATCGACGGGATCACGACGGTGGTCCGCAGCCGCACCTGGCAGATCCAAATGAAGAATTCGCGCGGGATCGGGTTCTACAACTTCAAGGCGGTCGCCGGGGTGAAGGGCGACGCGAACCAGGACGGTATCGACTGGCTCGGCGGGGGCGATACCACCGTGCGCGATTCGTTTTTTCGCGCGTCCGACGATGTCTTCGCCGCCTACGGCAACTGGGACGGCTACACACCGGAGCTGCTCGGCAAACCGGGGCCGGATGTGACGAACATCTCGATTGAAAACACCGAAGTTTCGACCTCGATCTCGAACATCGTCCGCATCGGCTGGCCGGGGAAGACCTTCTCGAGCGCGCACTTTCACATGCGCGGGATCGACGTGCTGCACGCCGGGTACGGGGACTGCCAGGTGCCGTTCGCGTTCTTCGAGCTGTGGGCCGACCCGGGCGGCGTGGGCCGCCACACCGATTACTCGTTCGAGAACATCCGGCTCGACGACTGGTACTCGCTATTCCAGATCCGCTACCCCAACCCGACGGTGCGCGACGTGCGGTTTCGCGGCGTGTTCGCGATGGACGGGACAGGCATGGTCGCCTCCGCGCTGAAGGGTCACGTTCGCAACGTCACCTTGGTCGATGCCGCCGCGACGGAAGGCCGGTTCACGGAGGTGCTGGACGGCGCGCAGGGGCCGGGGTCCCCGGCGAGCTTGCTCGCTGGGGTGGAAGGGCCGGAGACGGAGCCCAACCCGCTTGACGTGAGCTTTACCTACACCGCCGGGCTGCTGAAACCCGGGCAGCGGATCGAGTTCACCGCCGCCGCGCCCGACGCCCCCGGACGACGGTTCGAGTGGCTCTTCGGGGACGGCGTCCGCGCTGTGGGCCGGTCCGTGACCCACGCCTTCCCCGACGCGGAAGGGACATTACTCGACGGATCGGGGCGTTTCCGCGTGCTCGTCCACATCACCGATGCCAACGGGCGCGAGACCTGGCACAACGAGTCCGTGGTCGTCAGCATGAATCCACTCGAGCCGACAGCCACGGGAGAACCCGGACACGCGGTCATTGGCCCCATTCTTCATGGCGATATGGCCGTCAGTTCAGCCCCGGGCCCGCACGAACACATCTTTAACGTCCCGTCTGACGGCGGCTACGAATTCACCATCCTGACCCGCGCCCCGGCCCGCGTCTCCCTCGACGACCAACCCGCCGCCGCGAGCCCCAAACCGCGCCCGGTCGTCTGCAACTCGCCTGAAGCCGCCGTGCAGCCGGTTCGCATCAGCGCCGGGCTGCTCGCCGGCAAGCACCTGCTGCGGGTCGAGACCGATCCCGGCGCGCCCGCGCCGGTGCTGCTCTGGGAAGGGCCGGGCGTGCAGCGGCAAGTACTCGAGGACGCTCAATAAGGGGCGTCCCGCATCTCGCGTTTGAGTTGTGGGAGATCGTGGCGTAAGCCAATGCCCCACCCAACCCATTACCCTCCACCCTTTCCCCTCTACCCTTGTTCCTGTATGCAATTCCGCACAGGCAATGAAATCCGTGAGATGTTTCTGCGCTTTTTCGAGGAAAAGGGCCACCGCCGCGTCCACTCCTCCTCGCTCGTCCCCCAGGGGGACCCGACGTTGCTGTTCACCAACGCCGGGATGAACCAGTTCAAGGACGTCTTTCTCGGCCTGGAGCAGCGGGCCTACACCCGCGCCGCGAGCTCGCAGAAGTGCGTCCGCGCGGGGGGCAAGCACAACGACCTCGAAAACGTCGGCTTCACCCGCCGCCACCACACGTTTTTCGAGATGCTCGGCAACTTCTCCTTCGGCGATTACTTCAAGGCCGACGCGATCGCCTATGCCTGGGAGCTGGTCACCTCGCCGGAGTGGTTCGGGATGCCGAAGGACCGGCTGTATGTGACGATCTTCGCCGGGGAGAATAGCGCCGGCTGCAACGGTCCTTCAGTCCCGAGAGACGCAGAAGCTTACGACTTATGGCTGGCTCAAGGCGTACCGCCCGAGCGTATCTTCGAGATGGGTGCGAAAGATAACTTCTGGCAGATGGGCGAGACCGGGCCATGCGGACCCTGTTCGGAAATCTTCTACGACTTAGGCGTGGAAGCGAGCGAAACCGGCGAAGACAAACCTTTTCCCCAGGACGACCAACGCTACGTCGAAATCTGGAACTTAGTCTTCATGCAGTTCGACCGCTCGCTCGACTCCGCGACCGGGGAGGCGAAGCTGGACTTGCTGCCGAAGCCGTCTATCGATACCGGGGCTGGGCTGGAGCGGCTGGCCGCCGTATTGCAAGGAAAGCTGTCGAATTACGACACTGACCTATTCACTCCGCTCATCGCAAAAGCTGACGAGATGGCAAGCCGAAGCTTGTACTCTACCTTACAAAATAAGGATGCCGGTTATGCAGCTTCTCTCCGGGTGATTGCAGATCATTCACGAGCTGCATCTTTTTTGATAGCTGACGGAGTCACACCTTCAAATGAGCGACGAGGCTATGTTTTAAGAAAAATCTTGCGCCGGGCAATCAGGCATGGACTTTCAGCTGGATGCGCCTCACCCTTCTTACCTGGAATGGTAACAGCGGTCGCAGACCTGATGAGTTCTGCCTATCCCGAGCTCGCAGAAAAAATGACTCTAATAACCAAGACCGCCTTGGCGGAAGAATCCCAATTCGCCAGGGTTTTGAAAGATGGATCTCAACACCTGGACGACGAAATAAGAGATGCGAAATGCAACTTCCTTATAAAAATGGCCGCTCCATACATTAATGAAGATCGACGAGAGGCATTTATCAAGGAAGTGGTCTTCCCCTTTGGGTATAGATTTAGACGTGCGCAGGATAGGCATACTGCCATCGCTTCGCTACCCTTATCTAGCTTTTTCAATGGCAATCAGGGCTTAATTAGCGTTGCGCTAGAGACCGAACCGATCATGCTCAATGGTTCGGTAGCCTTCCACCTCTACGAAACCTACGGCCTCCATCTCGATTTCATGACCGACGCCGCCCGCGACGCGGGCATCGACTTCGACCTCCCCGGCTTCGAGCAGGCCCGCGCCGAGGAGCAGGCCCGCGCGCGCGCCTCCTGGAAGGGCGGCTCGAAACAATCCGCGAGCCCTGCCTACCGCGACCTCGCCAAAACCGCCTTCGACGGTTACACCCAAACCGCCTCCACCGGCTGCGAGGTCCTCGCCATCCTCCGGAACGGCCAGGGTATCCCGGCAGCCGCGCCCGGCGACGAGGTCGAGATCGTCCTCGACCGCACCAGCTTCTACGCCGACTCGGGCGGCCAGCAGGGCGACCATGGCGTCCTGCTCTCCGACGACCACAACGCCGTCGTCGCCGACGTCCACGGCTGCGTGCAGCCCGTGCAGGGCGTCCGCGCCCACCGCTCAACGCTCCGAACCCCCCTAAAGATAGGCGACCGCGTCGACACGGTCGTCGACACAGCCCGCCGCGACGCCACCCGCCGCAATCACACCGGCACCCACCTCGTCCACGCCGCCCTGCGCGAGATCCTCGGGCCGCATGTCAAGCAAGCCGGCTCGCTGGTCGAGCCCGGCCGCCTCCGCTTCGACTTCTCGCACTTCGCCCCCGTCGCCGACGAAGAGCTCGCCGACGTGGAAACTCTCGTCAACAAGGAAATCCTGCATAATTTAAAGGTCGACACCTTAGTCGACGTCCCCATCGACGTTGCCGTGAACCAGTACCACGCCATGGCCCTGTTCGGCGAAAAGTACGGCGACAAGGTCAGGGTCGTGCGCATCGGCGACTTCTCGACCGAGCTGTGCGGCGGCACCCACACCGGGGCGACTGGTGAGATCGGCTTGCTCAAGCTCACCGGGGAGTCCAGCGTCTCCTCCGGCGTGCGCCGCATCGAGGCCGTCTCCGGGACCGGCGCGCTCGACGCTTTCCGGCGCAGCCAGTCTGCCGCCGCGCTCGCCACCGAATTCGGCGCGGGCACGGAAGCCGACCCAGCCCAGGCCCTCCGCCAGCGCTTCCAATCTCAGGAAGACGAGCTCAAGCGTCTCCGCCGCGAGCTCGACCAGGCCCGCATGCAGTCCGCCGCCGCCGCGACCTCCGCGGACGCTGCCGTCGAAGTCAAGGGGGTCAAAGTGCTGGCCCAGCGCGTCGACAACCTCGACCGTGGCCAGATGCGGACGATCGTCGATAACCTACGGACCAAGCTCGGCTCCGGGGTCGTCGTCCTGGGTTCCGTGACCGAGGACAAGGTCGCCCTGGTCGCCGGTGTCACCAAGGACCTCACCGCCCGGATCCAAGCCGGCAAGGTCGTCGGCGCGGTCGCCAAGTTGGTCGGCGGCTCCGGCGGCGGCCGCCCCGACCTCGCCGAAGCCGGCGGCAAGGAGCCCGCTCAGCTCGCGCAGGCCCTCGCCGCCGTTCCCGGTATCGTCGGCGACCTGCTCGGTTGAAGCCATGCAAAAGACGCGGGTGCCCCACATCTCGCTTCTCAGATGTGGATTCTCCCGCGTGAACGTTCACGCAAGCTCATTCCCGTTTCGGAACCGGCCCCAAAACGGAACCGGAACCACCCCGGACACCACTCGAAAGTGACCGCGGGCGCGCCACTTTCCCCCAAACAGTGGTTTGCTAAAGGGAGCATGCGCCGGCCTCTCCAACTCGTCCTGATCTTGTGTTGGGAGCTGGCGGCTCATGCGCAGGGCCCGGCGGACGGGTACGCCCGAGCGCTGCGCCTGCGCGCCGCGCTCGACGCCACGCCACGCGCCACGCGCTCCGCCGCCCAGTACACGGAGGCGCTGAATGCGTTTCGCGCCGTGTACCATGCCGACCGCGCCGCACCCGAGGCCGCCCCGAGCGTGGAGGCAGTCGCCGAGCTGCTGGCCGAGCAGGGCCGCATCTTCCACGACCCGGGCCTTCTACGCGCCGCGCTGGCCCAGCTCGACTTTCTCCGCCGCAACTTCGCGGCGAGCCCCTTCGCCATCCCCGCCTTGCTCACCGAGGGCGAGATCGAGGCGCGCGACCTCCGCGATTCGGACGCGGCGCAGGCCCGGTTCACGCAGTTTCTCCAAAGCTACCCGCACCACGAGCTGGCCCCGCAAGCCCGGGCAGAGCTCCGACATCTCGGCGGTGCTCCGTCGGCCGAAGCCTCGAAAACCATGCAGACCGGCAGCCTCGCAAGCCCGTTCTCTCCCTCATCGATCCCGCGCGCGAGTGCGAACGCGCGACCTCCGGCCCAGCCCGGCCTCCCAGCTCCTGACCCCGCAAAGCCGGCCTCTCCGCCGGCTTCCGAACCGTCCGCGGCCGCAGCTCCGGGCCCGAGCTCAATCGTCAACGGCGTCCCTATCTTCCGCCCCGTAGCCGCCGCGCGCAAACCCGCGCTCGCTCCCGTGACCGGCATTCGCCACTGGTCCACCGCCAGCTACACCCGCATCGCGATCGACGTCGCGAGCGATGTTCTCGACCCGCCGCCGTTCGAGGCCTCGCGGGTGCCCAACCCGGACCGCATCCTGTTCGACCTGCACGGCGCGCGGCTCGCCCCGGAGCTCGCGGGCAAAGCCGTCACCGTCACCGACGGAGGGTTTCTCGAACGCATCCGCGCCGCCCAGTTCTCGGGCGATGTGGTCCGAGTCGTGCTCGACGTGAGCGATGTAAGCGACTACTCGGCGTTCTGGCTGCCCAATCCCTCACGGCTCATCATCGACGTCCACGGGCAAGCCAGGGGCGCCCCGCCGCTGCTGGCCAACGCCTTGCCCGGGCCGGACCCGCTCGCCCGCGATGGGGCGAGACCCGGCACCGCGCGGGCGGACACTCCCGCGATGCAGGCCCAAACC
>CAXUEU010000039.1:0-24000 GCA_964250195.1 uncultured Acidobacteriaceae bacterium | reverse complement strand
GCCGTTTGACGAACCGCTCGTTCACCACGACGACGGGCTGAGACGTGGCTGTATCGAGCTTGTCGTCAAGGAGACGTCCATGCAAGAGGCGGGTGCCCATGGTCCGGTAGTAATCCGCCGTGCCGAAGCGCATTTCAACGAGGGGAGTCCGGCCGTCCGGGGCGGGCGGGTGCCCCTCGATTTCGACGTTGCCGTTGGAGCCCATGCTGACCGGAGGCAGGTCATTGATCAGAGCAACCGCCTTAACTCCGGGAAGGGCGCGGACGCGCTCCAGCAGCGGCAGGTAAAAGCTCCGCGCCATGTCGCGGCCGATAGCTTGCTCGGGCGATGGACGCACGTTTTCAATCAGTAGGTGGTCGGTGCGGAAACCCAGGTCGGCGTCACGCAGCGTGGAGAGCGTCCGCAAAAGCAAACCGCTCGCCGTGAGCAGCAGCATCGCAAGCGCGAGTTGGCTGCCGATGAACAACGAGCTGAGGCGCTTGTGGCTGCGGCTTGCCCCCGTCGCGGAGCCGCTGGAGCGAAGCGCCTGCGCCGGGGCGGTTTGCAGCAGACGCCGAAGCGGGAGGATGCCGGCCAAGCTGAGCGTGAGGAAAGCTGTCGCCAAGGAAGCGAGCAGCACCGGCACGTTGAGGACCGCCTCCGAGCCGCGTGCCAGCGATGCGATAAGAAGGACGCGAATCGCGGCGAGCAGCCCAGCCGCGACCATGGTTCCGCCTGTCGTCCCGGCGAGAGCCAAAACGGCAATCTCGGCGAAAAGCCGCCTGCCGAGCTGCCCGCGCGATGCGCCCAGCGCCAGCTGCAGCGCGAGTTCGCGTTCCCGCCGCAGCCCGCGCGCCAGCATCAGCCCCGCGATGTTGACGCAGCCGAGCGCGAGGATTGCCACGACCGCCAGAACGAGGACGAGGAGCAGCCCTCGGCTCTGCCCGACCAGGCTTTCGGCCATTGTCTCCAGGCGCATGTGCCGCCCTTTGCCGTTCGGCTCGATGCGGGCGTAATCGGCAAGCACACGGGTCATGTCGGCTTCCGCCTGCTCAATCGATACGCCGGGCTTGAGCCGCCCGAAGGTGGGCAGCCAATGCGAGCCCGAGCCGGTGAGCTTAAGCTGTGCCGGGGTGAGCGGGGTGTAGACCGTTTCTGTTTGGGTAAGCGGCCAGCGGAAGCTCGGCGGCATGACCCCGATCACCGTCATGGGCCGGGCGTCCAGATCGATCTTGGAGCCGAGCACGCTCGGTTTGGCGCCGAACCGGTTGCTCCAGAGCCCGTAGCTGAGGACCGCCACATTGGCCCGAGTTAGGTCCTGCGGTCCGAAGCCGCGTCCCAACATCGGGGTGACGCCGAGGGCCGCGAAGAAGTCTTCGGACGCGTTCACCGCATGGACGACCGAGGGCCCCTGCGGGCCGAGCAGGTTCAGATTGTCAACGGTGCTGCCCGCCATAGCCGTGTACGTTTTATTGTGTTCGCGCCAGAACTTAAGTTCGGGCAGGCTTGCGCGCTGGCTGGAAAGGCCGTCCGCGAAGGAGTGATTCGAGACGATCCGCTCCGGCTCCCCGTACGGCAAAGGCCGTACCAGCAGCGCGTCGAAGACCGAGAACACCGTCGCGGCCAGCCCTACCGTGAGCGACAGCGTCAGCACCGCCGTCAGCGCGAAGCCCGGCGAGCGCCGCAGCTGGCGCATGGCATAGCTGAAATCCTTCCAAAGCTCCCGCATCGCATTCTCCTGTTCTCTTGCTGCCGTTTAGGGGCGAAAAGCAGATCCTTCGCTGCGCTCAGGATGACCCGCTGTGTTTCTACTTGCCCCTTGTCACTCGTCGCTTGCCGCTCGCGAAGCTCTATCCCCTATCCCCTATCCCCACCGTGCTCGCATTCCGCTCCGGCTCGGCCAGCTTCTCCCTTAGTTCGCTCTCGCTCACCACCTTGCCGTCGAACAGGTTCACCTGCCGTTCCGCATGGGCGGCGAAGCGGGGGTCATGGGTGACCATGCAGATGGTCGAGCCCTCGGCATGGAGTTCCTTGAGCAGCGTCATGACCGCCTCTCCATTTTTGGAGTCGAGATTGCCCGTCGGCTCGTCGGCCAGGAGGATGGACGGGGAGCCCGCCAGGGCGCGCGCGACGGCAACGCGCTGTTGCTGGCCGCCCGAGAGCTGCGCCGGGTAGTGGCGCATCCGGTGCGCCATCGCCACCCGCTCGAGCGACCGCTGCACCCTTTCTTTTCGTTCCGAGGCCGCCATGCCCGCCCGGTAGGTGAGCGGCAGCTCGACGTTCTCGTACACCGTGAGGTCGCCGATCAGGTTGAAGCTCTGGAAGATGAAGCCGATCTCCTGGTTGCGGATCCGCGAGCGCTCGGCGAACGACAGGTTCGCGACGGGCTTGCCGTTCAGCTCGTAAACTCCCTCGGTCGGCGTGTCCAGCAGTCCGAGAATGGAGAGCAAGGTTGACTTGCCGCAGCCCGAGGGGCCGGACATGGCGATGTAATCTCCCCGGTGGATGGTGAGGTGGACGCCCGAGAGCGCATGGGTCTCGATCTCGTCCGTGTAGAAAACCTTCTGCAGCGCCTCGATGTGAATCAACTTTTCCGCCATGTTTTCCCCTTAGTTAAGTCGAATTCTGTCCGTCGTATCCCACCGCGACATATCGGACAGGATCACCGTATCGCCCTCGTGCAAGCCGCCCTGGACCTGGATCGCGTTGACGCTCGCGCGCCCGACCTTGACCGGGACCCGCACCGCGCCGTTGTCCGGAGTAAGCCGGAACAGCGAGATGGTCGAGTTCTCGTTCCCGAACGCCGGCCGGCCCACATACAGCACGTCCGCCAGCCGGTCGAGATCGATCGTCCCGTCCACGCTCAGGTCGGGCCGCGCGCCCAACGGCAAGGGGCCGGTAAGTTTTGCGTCTACGGTCACCGTCCCGTTGATGACAGCGGGGTCGATCCTGGTGACCTCCGCCGGGATAACGCCGTTGTGCGTGTCGATCTCCGCGGGCTGGCCGAGCTGGATATCGCGGGCCTGGGTTTCGGCGATTTTGAGCGAGGCCTTGAGCTGGTCGGGTTGGACGACTTTCGCCAGGGTCGCGCCGGGGTCCACATGCTCGCCGACCTGGTGGGGCAGCTCGACCAGCACACCCGCGATGCCGGCCTTGACCTCGAGCGCGGCTTTTTGGCGCTGCTTGAGCGCGAGCACCGCCCGCGCCTCGTCCACCTTGGTCTGCTGCACCTCGAGCTGCGTGGCGATGGCCTGCTCGTTGACCGTGAGCCGGTCGGCCTCGATGCCGCCGCGGGTATTCAGCTCGTCGGCCTTGCCCCTGGACTCGCTGTACTTGAGGCCGGAGATCACGCCCAGGTCGTAAAGCGCCTTGTCGGTGGCCGCCTGCTTTTGCGCCTGCGCCTGGTCGGCGGAGACGGTGGCCGCGCCCGCGCGCTGGGTCATCAGGTCGCTGCGGAGCTTGGCCTTGATGTTGAGCAGGTCGACCTGCGCGGCCTTGACGCCCAGCTCGGCCCCCAGAAGCTCCTGGTCGAGCTGGGGGTCGGTCAGATCCATCAGCACGGTGTCAGGCTGGACTTTCGCGCCGGGCAGCACCCGCAGGCGGACCACGGTCGCTTCGGTCTCGGCGGGGATGAGGCGAATGCGGTCCTCGCGGGGAACGAGGGTGCCGATGCCGCGCACCTGCCGGACCATGGGGCCGCGCTTGACCGTGTCGGTCCATACGGTGGATCGCTCGACGCTCGGGGCAGCGGGTTTAAGGCGGGCGACGGCAAACCCAGCGCCCCCCAAAACGAGGATGAGCAGCGTGGCGAGCAGGGCGCGGTTGCGGGTGCGTTTTCGTTTCAGGTCGGGCCGGGCGATGTCCATACGCGCGTACTACTGGCACGTAGGCCGCCAAACTTACGGGATCGTAAGTGATTGATTCTGCTGGCGGCCGCCGAGCTGCGGCAGCCCGGAACTGTCCATTTCCGGACACGGGTGTCCATTTTCGGACATGAGAAAGGCCGCCCCGACGAGCAGCCTTTTTTGAAAGAGCGTTCACTTCGACGAGGTAAACACCTCCACGCAGCCCGGCAGCTCGCCGCACAGCGGGTTCGGGTTCAGCAGCGGAACGAAGATTTGGTTCGTCACCGGGTTCACCGCGACGCTGTGCGCGTTGGTGCCGGTGGGCACGTTCTCGATCCACTTGTTGGTCGCCGCGTCGATCACGCCCAGGACCGGGGTGGCTTTCGTATCGCTCGGCTTGGTGAAGTAGTCGCGCGCGGCCATGTAGTAGCGGTTGTCGTAGGCGTTGTAGGCGACGAAGTCCTCTCCGCCCACCTCGGTGAGGTTCGCGAGGATCGCGCCGGTGGCCGCGTCGATGATGTAGGTGCGCGGCGCGAACTGGACAGGGTCAGGGGCGGGGAAACCCGGGTCGCAGCCGGCGATCACGTTCGAGCCCGGCCCCTGCGCCAGGGTCGAAGGCTGGCAGTTGTCGAGGCCGGGGTACACCTTTTCGACCGCGCCGGACTGGGGGTCGAGGATCGCGAGCACGCCGGTCGCGGTATCGGTAGCGACGCTGACCACGAGTTTATCGAGGCGCGAATCGTACAGGACGCCGCCGATCGAGCCCAGGTGTGCATTCGGCGTCCCGTTGGTTCCGTCGAAGACGATGCGCTTGCGAATCTTCAGCGTCGCGGTCGAGATCAGCGTCAGGAACGACTCGCCGGGGTTGTTGTTGGCCACCGCGACCGTGCTCGCCCGCGGGTCGTAATCGAAGGAGCCGGCCCGGAGCGAGCCGCCCGTGTCGATGGTCGCGATCTCCGGGGGATTCGCTGGGTTGGCCGCGAGATCGAAGACGCGGACCATGCTGGGGTAGTCGCCGGCCCAGACCCGCGATCCGATAACGAGGGCTCCGTCCGGTCCGGACTTCGCGACGTTGGCATTGGGCCCGGCGAAGACCGGCGCGGTTTGTCCGATCAGGGTGTCGGTGAGCGCGTTGAAGACGATGACGCGCTTGTTTGTGCGGTCCGCGAAGGCACCGAGCTGCGTGGCGGGGTTGACGGAGATCTGGTTGAACGAGCCGAGCGGGGTCGTCGCGGTGATGCCGGGAACGGCCAGGTAGCCGAGCGGGCGAAGGGTTTGGGCGGCCGGGGCGGGCGCGGTCTGGCCGAGAGCGGCCAGACCGGTCGAGAGGACTGCCAGCGCTGAAACGAGAGTTTTCATGAGGGTTCCTGGGAGTGGGATGGCAGCCGCGAGCGGCGCAGGGCCAAAAAATCGGTGGATGCTCTTAAGACATGATGCTCACTCACCTTGCCGGGTGGTTCGCAAGCGCGGGCCCGCGCTCCGCGCAGCTTCTCGGACGTTTCCAGCTCGCGCTTCGCCCGGTGGTATAGTTTGGAAATGAGCCGGGACTCAGACGCAACACTCCGCTGCTGTTGTTGAGGCCCGGCTCGCCCCCAAACCTGCTGTAACCCTCTTCCCGCGAAACCCGCGAGTTTCCATGCGATCCGTGCGATTTACGCCCCTCAGCCCCGCGCATCCCTGTCGTCGCTTCCGTGCGAACCCGCGCGGGACGACCTGTTGTCGTCCCCGGTAAACGGCTTTCTTCCGAGGCTCCCCACCCGAGCCCTCTCCTTCCGGACCCGTACACGACCCGCACAGCAGGAGCGCCGCACGTGAAGTTTTCCACCCGCGCATTCTTTCTTCTTTTTGCTCCTTCCGCAATCCACGCCCAGGTCGTCGGCGGCACCATCGCCGGCACGGTTACCGACAGCACCGGGGCCGTGGTGCCCGGGGCGCAGGTTTTGGTCCACAACGAGAACACCGGCACCGAGCGCCGCCTCACCGCCGATGCTGCGGGCGAGTTCGCCGCGCCGTCGATCCCCGTCGGCACCTATACGGTATCTGTCGAGGCGGCCGGCTTCGGCGCGCTACGCCAAACGGGCGTGGGGCTCGCGGTGGGCCAGTCCGTGCGGCTCCCGCTCGCCCTCCGGGTTTCAGATGCATCGCAGGAGGTGTCGGTGGTGGACCGTCCGGCCACCGTCAACACCACCACCCAGCAGATCGACGGGCTGGTGAGCGAGCGCCAGGTCAAGGGCCTGCCGCTCAACGGCCGCTCCTACGACCAGCTGCTCACGCTCAACCCCGGCATCGTGAACTACACGGCCGAGCGGTCCGGTTCCATCGGTACCTCGAACTCCGCGGTCGGCAACCTGTTTACCGCGACCGGACGGCGCCCGCAGGACAATCTGTTCCTGCTCAACGGCATCGAGTACACCGGGGCCTCGCTCATCGACCTGACCCCCGGCGGCGCGAGCGGCCAGCTGCTCGGCGTCGACGCGGTGCGCGAGTTCAACGTGGTCGACAACACCTACGGGTCCAACTACGGCAAACGCGACGGCGCGCAGGTTTCCATCGTCACCGAGTCCGGCACCAACCAGGTTCATGGGTCGGCGTACGAGTTCCTCCGCAACGCCGCGCTCGACGCGCGCAATTACTTCGACCAGGCAAGGAAGCCGCAGTTCCAGCGCAACAGCTTCGGCGGCGCGCTCGGCGGGCCCTTGCGGCACGATAAGTCATTTCTGTTCGGCAACTACGAGGGCTTCCGGCAGAATCTCGGCATCACCGATGTCACGCTCGTACCCGACAACCAAGCCCGCGTCGGGGTGCTGCCCGGCGCGAACCGCATCGCGCTTTCGCCTACCGTGCAGGGCTTGCTCAATCTGTGGCCCGTCCAGAACGGCCCGGAGCTCCTGAACGCGCAGGGTCAGCCGACCGGCATCGCCCAGGCCTTTTCCTCGCCGCTCCAGCGCATCCGCGAGGACTTCGGCACCGCGCGCTTCGACCAAAACCTGTCGGCCAACGACCTGCTGTTCGGCGTGTACACGGTTGACGACTCCGCCGCGAACACGCCCACGCAAAACCCGCTTTCGCTGATCGACCTCACGCTGCGCGAGCAGGTGGCCAGCGTGCAGGAGCAGCACGTGTTTTCCTCGCGCCTGCTCAACACGGCCCGGTTCGGGTTTTCGCGGGCGGGCTTTTTCTTCAATGGTTCGGTGCCCGTGGCCAGCCCGACCTTTCTGGCCGGCCGCCCGGTCGGGGCCATTGTCATCGCGGGCTCGACCGCCTCCAACGGCTCCTCGCAGATCACCGGGGCGGGCGCGAACGTGGGCTCGCTCAACCGGACGGCGCGCAACCTGTTTACCGTGGACGATCACGTCTTCCTCACCCTGGGCGCGCATCAGATCGAGGCCGGCGGCTGGCTCCAGCGTATGCAGTCGAACGACAACCTGGCCCAGAACCAGTATGGCCAAGCGTCGTTCGCCTCGCTTCAGACCTTTTTGCAAGGGACAATCCGCACCTTTACCGTCGTGCCGCAGCCCACCGCGCTCGAGTGGCGCGCGCTGTTCGGCGCGGGCTACCTGGAGGACACCTGGAAGGCCGCCCCGCGCCTCCAAGTCTCCTACGGGCTTCGCGTCGAGTCGACGAATGGCTTCAACGAAGCGAAGGGCCGGGCGGGGGTCTACGGCTCGACAAACGGCGTCCTCGACACCAACCCGGCGGTGGGTTCCGCCGCGCTCACCACCAACCGCGCCCGCTTCCTCCCCGAGCCGCGCGTGGGGCTCGCTCTCGACCCGTTCGGGGACGGGCGCACGGCTGTCCGGGCCAACTTCGGCCTGCACCGCGGGCTGCTCGACAACCTCGACTACCGGCTCGACCAGTCCGCCCCCTACAACACGACGCTCAACTACGCGAACGTCCCCGTCGGCAACCCGACCGGGGGCGCGCCGGGGCTGCCCTCGCCTTCGAACGTCCAGCCCGACCTCGCCACGCCCACCGTGCTCGCCTGGTCGCTTAAGGTGGAGCGGCAGCTTGCGCCTTCCCTGTCACTGACGGTGGGCTATGTGGGCTCGCGCGGCTACCACCAGATCCTCTCCTCCGACCAGAACGAGCCCGCCGCCGTGACCTGCCCCGCCGCCGCGTGCCCGGCGGCTCTCGCGAACGGGACGATCTACTACCCGACCACCGCCCGGCTCAACCCGGCACTCGCCAACACCACCTCCTGGACTTCGAACGGGATCGCGAACTATAACGCGCTGGTGGTGGATGTGCGCCGCGACTTCCACGCCGGGCTGCAGATTCGCGCCAACTACACGTACTCCAACAATCTCGACGACGGCTCGGCGCTGAACACCTCGGTCTCCGCCAACACTCCGGCGTATGTGTCCTTTCCCGCGCGGCCGTCGCTCGACTACGGCCGTGCCGCCACCGACATCCGCCACCTCGCGGCGATCAATGGGTCGTACGACCTGCCTTTCCACGCGCACCGCGCCGCGCTGGACCGCGCGATCGGCGGCTGGACGCTGGCGACGATCGCCAACCTGCAGTCAGGCTTTCCGTTCTCACCGCAGCTGGGCTACAACCCCACGGGGTCCGGCGACACGCGCAACCCGGTCCGCCCGGACATCAACCCCAACTTTCGCGGGCCGCTGTACTCGTCGGGCTCCACCCGCGCCCGGGCTTTGCAGTTCTTCGCGCCCGGGGCGTTTCAGGCCCCGGCCTACGGTACGGTGGGCAACGCGGGCCGCGACACCCTGACCGGGCCCAACAGCTACGAGTGGGACCTGTCCGCGCTCAAGACCATTCCCATTACCGAGCGTGCCCGGCTCCAGTTGCGGAGCGAGTTTTTCAACGTGCTGAACCACACCAACCTCCAAACGCCGAACGAAGTGGTGCTCTCATCGGGGCCCACGCAGGGGACCGCCGCGAACCGGCAAGCGCCCGCGGTGGCGAGCCCCACGGCCGGGGTGGTAACCGCGGCTGCTCCGAGTCGGCAGATCCAATTCGGGGTAAAGGTGCTGTTTTGAAGTTTCGCGAAATGGGCAATAGCGGCCCCGCACGAGGAAGGCATCACGGCTGCCCGGCTTTCACTTCATCTGAAAATCTGCGTAAAAACCTTCAAACGCCACTTGGTGAATCCAAAATCCTCTGAACGCACTCTTACGAGCACGCCTCCCGGCAATCATCCACCCCTTGGAGCAACAGCGAAGCGTGACCGCCGCCCCCGTCCAACCCGCCGCCGCGACCCCCTCTCTGAGCCACCTGCGCCTCTTGGAGGCCGAGTCGATCCACATCCTGCGCGAGGTGGCCCAGGAGTTCGAGCGGCCGGTGATGCTGTACTCCATCGGCAAGGACTCTTCCGTCATGCTGCGGCTGGCGCAGAAGGCCTTCTACCCCGGGCCGATCCCGTTTCCTCTGCTGCACATCGACACCGGCTACAAGTTCAAGGAGATGTTGGAGTTTCGCGACCGCACGGCCCGTGAGGTGGGCGCGGAACTGCTCGTCTGGCGCAACGAGCCCGCCCTGGCAGGCGGCGCCAACCCCATCGCGCTCGACACCAAGCGCTGCTGCGGCCTGCTCAAGACCCAGGCCCTGCTCGACGGGCTGAACCATCACGGCTTCACCGCGGCCTTCGGCGGGGCGCGGCGCGACGAGGAAAAGTCCCGCGCCAAGGAGCGCATCTACTCGTTCCGCGACCGCGCGGGCCAGTGGGATCCCAAAAATCAGCGGCCCGAGCTTTGGAACCTCTACAACGCCCGCATCCACCCAGGCGAGTCGATCCGCGTCTTCCCCCTGTCGAACTGGACCGAGATGGACGTGTGGCAGTACATCTACGAAGAATCGATTCCGGTGGTCGATCTGTATTTCGCCCGCCCGCGGCCCATGTACGTGCGGGGCGACGCGCTGATCCCCGTCGAGCAGAGCTTCGTGCGCCTGCCGGGCGAGGAGCCGCGGATGGTCAAATGCCGGCTGCGCTCGCTCGGCTGCTCGCCCTGCACGGGGGCGATCCGGTCCGACGCCGACTCGATCCCGGCCATCATCGAGGAGATCCTCGGCTTCAAATCGTCCGAGCGCGCCAACCGCGCCATCGACCACGATCAGGAAGGCTCGATGGAGCTGAAGAAGCGCGAGGGATACTTCTGATGGCGCGCTCGCAGAATGGAGCCCCGGCCCACGAACCCGAAGTGTGGGACGAGCACGTCGTCGATGCGAATCCTCGCTTCGGCCATGCGCCCAAGCCGGCGCCGGTCGAGGTTTCGCCGACCTTCGATGTCGCGAGCTACCTCGCCGAGGAGCGCGCGAAGGACCTCTTCCGCTTTTCGACGGCCGGGTCGGTCGACGACGGCAAGTCCACCCTCATCGGGCGGCTGCTCTACGACACGCAGAGCGTCTATGACGACCAGGTCCGAGCAATTGAAGGCAAGGGAACCACCGCGCCCGGCGTGCTCGACCTGGCGCTGTTGACCGACGGCCTGCGCGCCGAACGCGAGCAGGGCATCACCATCGACGTTGCCTACCGCTACTTCGCGACCGCGCGGCGCAAGTTCATCATCGCCGACACCCCCGGCCACGAGCAGTACACGCGCAACATGGCCACGGGCGCGAGCACCGCCGATGCGGCCGTGGTGCTGGTCGACGCGCGCAAGGGCGTGCTGCCGCAGTCGCGCCGCCACGCGACCATCACCGCGCTGCTCGGCGTGCCGCGCATCGTGGTCGCCGTCAATAAGATGGACCTGGTGGACTGGAGCGAGGCGCGGTTCGAGGCGATCCGGGCGGAGTTCACTGCGTTTTTCGAGGGCGTCGGGGAGGTCGGGCTTCACTTCATCCCCGTCAGTGCGCTCGCCGGCGACAACGTCGTCCACCCTTCGGCGGCCATGCCCTGGTACGCGGGTCCCACGCTGCTGGAACTGCTGGAGGAGCTGCCGCCTTCCTCTTTCGCCGACGTGCAAAGCCCCTTCCGCTTCCCGGTCCAGCGCGTCGTCCGGCCCAACCTCGACTTTCGCGGCTTCGCCGGGCAGATTGCCGCGGGCACGGTCCGCCCCGGCGACGCGGTCGAGGTGCTGCCCTCCGGACGGCGCTCGCGCGTGAGCCGCGTTGTCACCTACGACGGCGATCTCGCGAGCGCCTCCGCGCCGCTCTCGGTCACGCTCACGCTCGAAGACGAGATCGACATCTCGCGCGGCGATCTCCTGGTCTCGCCCGGCTCGCCCGCGCGGGTTTCCACGCGCTTCAGCGCTTCACTGGTGTGGATGTCCGGCGAGGCGCTCGACCCCGGCCACCGCTACCTGGTTAAGCAGACCAGCCGGACCGTTCAGGGATATGTGCGGGGCGAGGCGCTCACGCTGAACGGCATCGCGGAGGTCGAGCTCACCACTCTGCTCCCCCTCGCGGTGGATCTGTACACGCAAAACCGGCACACGGGCGCGTTCATCCTCATCGACCCCGGCTCCAATGCAACCGTCGCCGCCGGGATGATCCGGGCGGTGCTCGCGAAGGACGCTCCAAACGCGGACGGACCGGTGACCCCCGAGGAGCGCGCGGCGCTTTGGGCTCATAGTGGGGCGGCGCTCCACATCGAGGGCGACCCGGCGATCGCGAACGCGCTCGAGCGCGCCCTGCTGGCGCAGGGCTGCTTCGTCCTTCGCGCCGATGTGCCTAATCGAAAGGAGCTCGCGGAAGCAGGCGCGCTCGTGCTCACGACCGGATCCGCCGCGGCCCAGCCCACGCTTACCCTGGACTTGCTTACCCTGGACCTGCTTACCCACGACACGGCGGAAGACGAGCCGCACACGCTGCGCCTCTCCGCCGACCCCAGCGAAGCCGCCGCCGAAGCCCTCAACCTGCTCCGCGCCCTGCGCGTGCTCCGCAAGGAACCCCGCCCATGAATTCGTCCGCTCTCGCTGCCTTAGATCACGCCCTTCGCCCCGAACTCGCCGCGCAAATGGACCACGTCCGCGCCCTGCTCGCCCGCGAACTCGCCGCCGTCCCTGAAGGACACGCCTGCCTTACCTGCTCCTTCCAGGCCGAGGATATGCTGCTGCTCCACCTCGTCCGGGAGTCCCGCCCGGGGATTCCGGTGCTCTTCCTCGACACCGGCTACCATTTCGCCGCCACCTACGCGTATCGCGACCGGATCGCCGGGGAGTGGCAGTTAAATCTTCACAACCTGCTCCCAGCGGCGACCGAGGCCGAGCACGGCCTCCTGTACGAGACCGCCCCCGACCGTTGCTGCGGGCTCCGCAAGGTGGAGCCGCTGTTCGCCGAGGTGGCTAAATACAAGGTCTGGCTCACCGGCCTGCGCCGCGAGCAGGCCCGCTCCCGCGCGGCGCTTGAGGAGGCCGCCGACTTCACCCTGCCTTACGGCGTTACCGTCCGCAAGCTGAGCCCCTTCGCCGACTGGTCGACCCGCGATGTCTGGCAGCTGTGCGAACATTTCGACATCCCCTTGCTGCCGCTTTATGAGCAAGGCTACAGCTCCATCGGCTGCGAACCCTGTACCACGCTCCCCACCGACCCCAACGACCCCCGCTCCGGCCGATGGGCCGGCAAGAAGGTCGAGTGCGGCATCCATATCCAGACCCTGCCGCCCTCCGTTTCCGCCTGAGTCTGACGAGGGAGGAGAGCGCCCGTGGACACCTGGGAATACCTCATCGGCTTCACCATCGCCGTGTTCATCGCGCTCACGGGCGTGGGGGCGGGCACCATCACCACGCCCCTGCTCGTGCTGTTCCTGGGCGTGCCGACGACGGTTGCCGTGTCCACCGGACTGGTGTTCTCCGCCGCGGTCAAGCTGGTCCTGGTTCCCGCGCAAATCGCCCGCAAGCAGGTCAACTGGCGCGTGCTCGCCTCCATGCTCGCGGGCGGGGTGCCTGGAGTGCTTCTGGGCTCGTTCGTCCTGGGCCGGCTGGCCGGGGCGGGCTCCAAACAGGTGATGAACGGCCTGCTCGGGTTGGTCCTGGTCGGCACCGCGCTGTACCAGCTCGCCTACTCCTTCCGCAAAGCCGCGCCGGAGGCCCCCCGCAGGGACCGCTCGCGCTCGCTTGCGCTGCTCATGCTCCCGGTCGGAGCGGAGGTCGGCTTCTCCTCGGCCGGGGCCGGGGCGCTCGGCACCGCCGCCCTGCTTTCGCTCACCACCCTGGCCCCCGCCCAGGTGGTCGGTACCGACATCGCTTTCGGCTTTTCTCTTTCCCTCATCGGCTCGGGCGCGCATTTCCTTACCAGCGACTTCCACGCCGGCCTGCTACGCCACCTCATCGTCGGCGGTGTCTTCGGGGTGGTGCTGGGCTCGTTCGCGTCCCGGTGGATCCCGCGCCGGCCTTTGAGGTTCGCCCTGTGGATATGGCTGCTGGCGATCGGTGCCCAGTTCGTGTACCGCAATGCCCTGGCGCTGATCCTGCACCAGCCCTGACACAGCCGCGTACTCGGTGAACGTTCGGTTAATCCGTCCGGCGTGTACAGAAGATACACATCCTTCCCGGGCGTCGATCAATCCATACAAGGGACAGCGCAGGCATACGGCGCGCGCGTCCGAGCCGGGCAGCCATCCCCAGGCCTCCGCGCAGCCGAGGTGCCCGGCTCCCTTTGTTGCGGCTGCCGCCACCCCATTCAGCAAAGAAAGGCAAGAACCATGCAGACGAACGAAACGGAACAGGGCACCCCCGAGCAGCCGTCGCGGCGGCGGTTTCTCGGTTACTCGTCCACCGCTCTGGCCGCGGCTGCACTCGCCGCCATTCCGGCCCGCGCTCAAAACTCCACCGCGGAGATCGACAAAGCCGAGCACGACAAGAGCGGCAGCGATCTGGGGCCGGAAAACAAGGTGCTACAGCGGGCATTTCCTAAGGCGGACACGCCGGCGCCGACCGACCTGGGCGATGTGGGACCGATCTGGTACTCCTTCGACCTGGTGCACAAGCGGGTGCAGGAAGGCGGCTGGACACGGCAGGTAACTCAGCGCGAGCTGCCCAGCTCCAATGACATCGCGGGCGTGAACATGCGGCTGGAAGCGGGCGGCGTCCGCGAACTGCACTGGCACACCGCCGACGAGTGGGCCTACGTGCTGACCGGTAAGGCGCGCGTGACCGTATACCAGCCGGACGGCAAGATCTTCATCGGCGACGTGGAGGAAGGCGACCTGTGGATCTTTCCCGCGGGCTTTCCGCACTCGATCCAGGGTCTGGACCCGGACGGCACGGAGTTTCTGCTGGTGTTCAACCAGGGCCTGTTCTCCGAGGACAATACGGTGCTTCTGTCGGAGTGGATGGCCCGCACCCCGCCGGAGGTACTGGCGAAGAACATGGGACTGACGGCGGCGGACATGCGAAAGCTCCCGAAGGAGAGCCTATATATTTTCCCTTCGAGCGTACCGCCCGCCCTGGCCGATGACAAAAAAGAGGCCGGCGGCCTCTCGCAGGCGACTACCGCGCAGTACACCCATAAGCTGAAAGCACAGAAGCCGACCTGGAGCTCCGCGGGCGGGGAGACCCGGCAGGTGGACTCGAGCAATTTTCCCGTATCCACGCACCTGGCGGCGGTGCTGGTTACCGTGAAGCCCGGCGGCATGCGCGCGCTGCACTGGCACCCCAACGCTTCGGAGTGGCAGTACTACATCGCGGGCAAGGGCCGGATGACCGTATTCTCGCCCTACGCGCAAGCCAACACCATGGACTTTTACGCGAACGATGTGGGTTACGTGCCCGTGCAGTCCGGACACTATATCGAAAACACCGGGGACACGGACCTGGTGTTCCTTGAGACCTTCGCGGCGGCGCATTTCGAGGAGGTTCTGTTCAATAACTGGATTCGGCACGTACCGGTGGATCTGGCGAGCGCTCACCTGAACTTCGACGCGGCGACGATCGCGAAGATCCCCACCGCGCTCGCGCCGATCGTGCCGTAGGTCTACTTCAAAGCTGCATCCGCACAGCCCGGCACCCGCACGACGGGGTTGCACCGCGCCATGGCTCCGCCTGGGAACGCGACCGAGAACCCGCCGGCGGAGGGGGCACCCTTCGGGTAGTCGGTCGAGAGGATCTGTGCGCCGCTCGCCATCACGGCATCCCTGCGGGCCGGGTCCGTTTTGGTGTCCGCGTCGGTTCGCGTCCGGATCAGGTAGCCCTCCCGAGCCAGGCGGTCGATCCGCTCGGCCGTCCCGTCATTCTCTTCGGTGAACGCGGCGTCCGGCGCGCCTGGGACCGCATTGGTGAACAGTACGCGGCCTTCGAGGTTGGGATGGCCCTCGGTGTAGACCGGCTCCATCGCCCTCTGGTCCATCAGGAAGACAACCTTGCCCCGCGCCCGCGCGAGCGTGGGCCAGTTGCCCGCGCGCACGGCGGCATTCAGGGTCACCGCGGAGCCGCGGACCTGATCGGGGGTGATTACCTCTTCCGGTTTGAATACCGACCGGATCTCCGCGTCGAGCGCGTCGAACACCGCCGGGGTAAACGGCTCGGGAGTCACGGTCGGAAAGTCCACTTTCTTCAGTTTGCCCTGCTTGGTCTCGATCAAGAGGAACACCGGGGTGCTGCCGGGGTGCTTCGCGAGCCAGCCGCGCACCTCGGCGAGGCAGGCGGTGAACGGCTCGCACACGCTTCGCTGGTCCACGTCCTGCACGTGCATGACCTTGAAGCCGGGCTTGTCCATCACCCCGCCGGGGTTTGCCTCGGCTTCCGTTCCCGCTTGCTTCTCGAGGTACGGATGCGCGTAAAGGCCGCCCTTCGCGTCGGCGAAGACGTCGATCTCCAGCTGGCGCACGCCGGAGTCGAGCTGCACGGTCAGCGAAGGGTGGCTGTAGTCGAGCGCCGCGAAGGTCTTCGGGTCTTTCGTCTTGAGTATTTTCGCGACCCCCGGAGCAAGCCCCGCGTGGTAGCTGTTGTGCGTCCCGATCACCTGGATTTGGTTGATCTTGACGCCGTCGTTTGCCGCGAGCAATGCCGCTAAGAAGAAATCGATCATATTAGAAGAACAGCTTACCCGCGACCTGCAGCTGACGCGGAGGAAAGTACGAGGTGATGGACCCGAAGCTGCTGTTGCTGCGGTTCGAGTCCGGCGTCCCGTAGTTTACCTGGTTCAGGACGTTGAAGGCTTCCAGGCGGAAGTCCAGCAGCGACGCCTCGTTCCAAAGGTGGAATCCTTTGTGCAGAGCCGTGTCCAGTTGATAGAAGGGGTAAGTCCGGAGCGAGTTGCGCCCGGCGTTCCCGTACGTTTGGCTCTGGTTGGTCGGCACGCTCACGGCGGAGGAGCTGAGATAGTTCAGCACGGCCGTCCCGGTCTTGATGCGCTGCCCGTTCGCGGTGACCGGGTTGCCCGTAACGTTCGGGCGGTAGTTGAGCAGCGAGCTTACCGTCGCCGCCGAGCTCACGTTATAGATCAGGTTCACGGGCTGCCCGCTCGTCGCCGTGTTGATGGCTGAGAACTGCCAGTTGCCGAGCGCGCCCTGCACCAGCTTCGGCGCGCTTGCTCCAAACATCCGCCCATGCCCGTAAGGCAGATCGTAGATCACGGTCAGGGTGTCATTGATAGGTTGGTTGTAAGCCGACTGTCCCCGTTCTCCCCGCAGGTTCGCCAGGTTGACGCGCGAGTTGTCGTTGTTCGGCGTGTCCAGGTGGCCCGAGGCATTGTCGATCGCATGCGACCAGGTAAAGGAGTTGAGCACGTACAAGCCTTGCCCGTATCTGTGCTCGAGTTTGGCTTGCAGGCCGTTGTAACTCAGCGTGCCGTAGGGGACGGACTCTTCGATGCCGGTGAAGCCCTGGATGGGCCGCCGCGCCAGCAGGGGCGCGCAGGTTCCCGTGGACGGGCAGGGGTTCGCCTGGTTCAGGTCCGCCAGTACCTGGATATGGACCCCGTGCTCCCCGACATAGGATACTGTAAGTACCGTGCGCGGCGCGATCTCCGTCTGCACGTCCAGGTGGTACGCCTGCACATATCCGGTCGGTATGTTGAACGGGATGTAGCGCGACTGCGAAAGCGCCGTACTGAAGTTAGCCGGCGCGGTAAACCCCTGCGGAAATCCCTGCGCCTCTGTCCGGAAGCAGGTAGTCGGCGCGAGATCGTTCGTGCACAGCGGCTGTTTGTTGGCCTGGGTTGAGAACGGCGCGTACTGCTGCACGCTCGCGTTCACGATCGAAGGTCCGTTGTAAGCGAGCAGGTTCTCGCCGCCCTCGCGGTTGAACTGGTCGTAACTGATGCCGTAGGCCGCCCGGATCACGGTCGCCGCATTCGCCTGGTAAGCGAAGCCGACGCGCGGCGCGAAGTCGAGCTTCGGCGTGTTTACCAAAGCTCTTTGTGCAATATACCCGTCTGTCGCCTGCTGGAGGGTATTGGTTGCCGGATTGAAATTCGCCAGCTTGTTGCCGTCGACGAACTGCGGGGTGACCAGCTCGTAGCGCAGACCGAGGTTGGCCGTGAACTTAGGCGACAGCTTCAGGTCGTCCTGCGCGTAGAAGAAGTCCATGTATTGGTGATAGTTCACGATCGCGACGTTGTTCAGGTTGTAGGCGTTGCGCGCCCCAACCAGAAAATCGGCGAGAAACGACGCTTCCGTCGCTCCGGCATCCTTGGAAGCCGCGGTCGCCGAGAACCCGCCCGCATAACTGTCCGCCCCATAAGTCGGGTTGAAGTCGTTGATCTCCGTATTGATCGAAAGAAATTCCCAGCCGAACTTCAAGCTGTTGCGTCCTTTCAGCAGCGTGTAATTCACCTTCGGGTCGATGACGAAGGGGTTCTGGAACTGCGGGCTGCTCGACTGCGCGCCGAACTGGGTGAACCCGTTCACCGCTTGCGCGTTCAGAGAGCGCGAGATAGTCGGGTCCGTCGGCAGCCCGCCGATGCCCGCGGCCGCCAACAGGCTCGGCTGCCCAAGCCCGAACGGTGATTTACCACCCTTGGTCCAGTCGAACCCGAGCCGCGCGTCCAGGATGTTGCTCTGGTTGAAGCTGTGAGTTATCCCCGCCGCGACCTGCTTGTTGGTGATGTAGATGTTGCCGTTGCTGTTGCCGCCCGCCGGACCCGGGATGCCGTTCGCGTCCTGGATATTTCCGTTGTGCTCGGAAAAGCGCCCGAACGCCGTAGTTTTGTCCGAGGCGAGATAGTCTACGCGGCCGTCGCCTTTGTCGTCGACCAGCGATGCTTTGGGCACGGAGACATAGTTATTTGAGAAAGCGTTCGGGTTCGGCACGTTGGGCGCGGGCAGCGCCGCGACCACCAGCCGCGCCAGGGGCGTCCAGTCGGCTTGCGGAACTACTCCATTTGCGTACGAAATCCCGGTGATCGGGTTCCGCAAGGGCACAGCCGCGCCGGCCGTCGTCTGGAAAATACCCATCCGCTGGTTCGCATTCGGGATCGTCACCGCCGTGTACTGGCCTTGTACCTGCCGGTTGCCCTCATAGTCCGCGAAGAAGAACAACTTATCGCGCTTGATCGGACCGCCCAAGGTCCCGCCGAACTGGTTCCGGATCAGCACGGGCTTGACCGGGCGGCCCGTGATCGGGTTCACCGGCGGGGTAAACGGGCCGATCGCGTTCAGGCTGGTGTTGCGGTTGTACTCGTACGCATCGCCGTGGAACTTGTTGGTTCCGCTGTTGATGCTCACGTTGATGACCGCGCCCGAAGCCCGGCCGTACTCCGCCGAGTAGTTGTTTGTCTCGACCTTGAATTCATTGATGGCGTCCGGCGAGGGTGGGATGTTCTGGTTCGAGAAACCCTGGTTGGAAGTGCCGTAGGCGTTGTTATCCAGCCCGTCCAGCAGGAAATTATTGAATTCGCTCCTTTGACCGTTCACGTTGTAACTGGCGTCCCGGCTCGTGACCGTCTGGTTTTCGAGGTTGCTCCGCTTCACCCCCGGGACGAGAAGGGTCAAATCCGCATACGCGCGGCCGTTGAGGGGCAGGTTGTGCACCTCCGTCGGCGAGATGACCGTGCCGGTCGAGCTGCTTTCGGACTCCAGCAGGCTTGCCGCGCCCGAAACCGTCACGGTTTCAGTTTGTTTGCCCGGCTGCAGCGCCACGTCGACCCGTTGCCGGGCCGCCACAGCCACCGCGAACGGGTCCGTGAGCGTCTCGCTGAAGCCGTTCGCGTTCGCATCCAGCTGGTACTGCCCCACCTGCACGCTGGTAAAGGTGAACTGGCCCTGCTGGTCGGCCTGCACCACGGCTTTTTGGCCGGTTTTCGTGTTCACGAGCGAAACCGTGCTCCCCGGCACCGCCGCGCCCGACCCATCGCGCACGAACCCCAGCACCGAAGCCGTGTCGAATTGCCCCCGGGCCGCACCGGCCCCACCTAAACCCGCTGTTAATCCAACCAAAACCACCGACCGCAAACCCCGACGACCAACCACCATCCAGACAATCTCCTCGCGCTTTTCTCCTCCCTTTCTACATAGGTTTTGTAACAATCCGTCTGCGTTTACCGGATCTTCACACTCAGGAGCCCCAGCGACTCAGCCCAGCAGGCCAACACCCGCGATCGCCGCGCCCGCGATCGCCGCCGTCTCCGCGCGCAGGATTCTCGGGCCCAGGCTCGCCGCGGCCCACCCGCTTGCCGCGAAAGCCGCGGCCTCCTCCGGGGCCCAGCCGCCTTCCGGCCCCACTGCCAGCGTCACGGCCGCCGCGCCCTGCGCCAAGTCCCCCAGCTGGACCACCGTTTCCTCCTCCGCGAGCCGCAGACGCACACCCGGCCATTGCGCCGCTAACGCCATTTTCAGGCTCACGGGCGCGTCCACCGCGGGCTCGCTCGCCCGCCGCGACTGCCGCGAAGCTTCCGCCGCGATGCGCCGCCACCGTTCCACCCGCGCAGCGGCCGCCTGGGCCAGGTGCTTCTCCGTCCGGCGCGCGACGACCGGCGCGATTCGCTCCACGCCCAGCTCCGTCAGCTTTTCAATCGCCCATTCCATGCGGTCGAACTTCCACACCGCGAGCAGCATCGTCAGCGGCAGCCCCGCTTCCGCCTCGATCTCCTCCTCGAGCGCGAAGGCGACCCGCTCGTCGGAAACGGAAACCGCGACCCCTAACCACACGCGCCCATTGCCCGCGATCTCATACCGCGCGCCCACCTGCGCCCGCAGCACCCGCGCCAAGTGCCGCGCCCGCTCGCCGGTCAACGCGGCCTGCCCCTCGCCCATCTCGTCCGCGATCCAGCGCCGTCGGGCCATCCTCAGCACTCGATGATGTTCAGGGCCAGCCCGGCGAGCGAGGTCTCCTTGTACCGCGACTGCATGTCCAGTCCAGTCAGATACATGGTCCGGATCACCTGGTCGAGCGAAACCTTGTGCCCGTCGCCCTCGTGCATCGAGATGCGCGAGGCCTGCACGGCCTTCACCGCGCCCATTGCGTTGCGCTCAATGCAGGGGATCTGCACCAGACCGCCGATGGGGTCGCAAGTCATGCCCAGGTTGTGCTCCATGCCGATCTCCGCCGCGTGCTCCACCTGATTGTTCGAGCCGCCCAGCGCGGCAGCCAGGCCGCCCGCCGCCATGGAGCAGGCCACGCCCACTTCGCCCTGACAGCCGACCTCCGCGCCGGAGATCGATGCATTCTCTTTGTAGAGCACCCCGATTGCCCCCGCCGTCAGAAAGAACCGCAGCAACCCCTCTACATCGCCATCGGAGAACTCGAGGTAGTAGCGCGCCACGGCCGGCACGACCCCGGCGGCACCGTTAGTCGGCGCGGTCACGACCCGCCCGCCCGCGGCGTTTTCCTCGTTCACCGCCATCGCGTACACCGTCACCCAGTCGAGCGGAGCCAGCGGATCGCTCGCCAAACCCTTGCCCGCGCGCTCCTCCAACCGGGCGGCCAGCCGCGCCGCCCGGCGACGCACGTTGAGACCGCCGGGCAGAATGCCCTCCGTCGCGATGCCCCGTTCCATGCACGCCCGCATCGCGCCCCAGATGGCCAGAACGCCCGCGCGGACCTCCTCCGCCGGACGCAGCGAGCACTCGTTCGCGAACATCACCTCGGCGATCGTCTTGCCGGCAGCGGAAGCCATCGCGAGCAGCTCCGCCGCGCTCGCGAACGGAAAGGGAAGCGGGGCCGTCGTCATCATCGGCTGCGCGCCCACGCCCTCGCCGTCCCGCGCCACGAAGCCGCCGCCGATCGAGAACCAGATCTCCTCCGCGACCGCGTTTTCAAAAGCATCGAGCGCCGTGAACCGCATCCCGTTCGGGTGCTCCATGCGCGCGCCGGGCGGCAGCATGGTTTCCCGCTCGAACCGCAGCGCCACCGCGACAGCGCGTCCGCCCGGCAGCAGCAGGCCGCCGTCCGCCTCCACCCGGGCCAGCTTCGCTTCGACCAGCGAGGGGTCCACCGTCGCCGGCTCCTCGCCTATCAGCCCCAGCAGCACCGCCCGATCCGTGCCGTGGCCCCGGCCGGTCAGCGCGAGCGAGCCGTACAGCTCCGCCCGCACCCGCTCCACCCGCTCGGCCGCGCCCAGCCCCAGCGCGAACGCCCGGGCCGCCCGCATCGGCCCCATGGTATGCGAGCTCGACGGCCCGATGCCCGGCTTGAACAAATCGAAAATGCTCGTCTTCATCTCCCTCAAGGATAGCCCCCAAACTTAAGTACCTAAAAGGTACTTTCGTGTCTTGCGGGGGGCCTCCGCTGCCCCTAACCTCCTGTTCAACAACCCAGGAGGCGTCCCATGGAGAAACACAAATTCATCTTCGTCCGCTGGCCCAATGGCGAGTGGACCATCGCCCTTGACCGCGAATACGACCTCGCCGAAATGCAGGAGTTTTAACCCCCTCGATGCTCGCGAAAGCTCGCAGCGCCGCCGTGTACGGCATCGATGCCAACCTGATCGATGTAGAGGTCGACTTCTCCGGGATCAAGCTCCAGGAGGACCGCTTCTATATGGTTGGGCTCCCCGACTCGGCCGTGCGCGAGTCGCGCGAGCGGGTGCGGGCGGCGATCAAGAACTCGGGCTTCCAGATCCCGCCGACGAGCATCACGATCAATCTCGCGCCGGCGGACCTGAAGAAAGAAGGCTCCGGGTTCGACCTGGCCATAGCGATCGGGATTCTGCATGCCTCCGGCGCGATGAACGTGAAGGGGCTCGAAAACCTTCTCCTGATAGGCGAGCTGGGCCTCGATGGCCTGCTGCGGCCCGTGCCCGGCATGCTGCCCATCGCGATCCTCGCGCGGGACCGGGGCATCCGCACGCTGATCGTGCCGAAGAGCAACGCGCGCGAGGCCGCGGTGGTCGACGGCGTGGACGTGTACCCGGCCGAATCGCTGAACTGCGTGCGGCAGCTCTTGAACGAGTACGCTGCCGGCAGCATCCAGTCTGTCCCCTACAAAGTCGAGCCGCGCGAGCTGCTCGCCGAGGAGCAGCACTTCCACGTCGACTTCGCCGATGTGCGCGGCCAGTCCACCTCGAAGCGCGCGCTCGAAGTAGCGGCTGCGGGCGGGCACAACATCCTGATGATCGGGCCGCCCGGCTCCGGCAAAACCATGCTGGCCAAGCGCCTGCCGACGATTCTCGCGCCTCTGACCCTGGAAGAGGCGCTTGAAACGACCAAGATTCACTCGGTGGCGAGCGTGCTCGACCCCGGGGCGGGCTGGTGACGGAGCGGCCGTTTCGAGCGCCGCACCACACTATCTCCGACGCCGGGCTGATCGGCGGCGGGGCCGTGCCGCGTCCCGGCGAGGTGTCCTTGTCGCACAACGGGGTACTTTTTCTCGACGAGCTGCCGGAGTTCCCCCGCAACGTGCTCGAGGTGATGCGCCAGCCGCTCGAGGACGGCAACGTCGTGATCTCGCGCGCGGCCATGTCGCTCAGCTTTCCGGCGCGTTTCATGCTCGCCGCCGCGATGAACCCCTGCCCCTGCGGTTACTTCAACGACAAATCCCGCGAGTGCCACTGCACCCCGCCGCTGATCCAGCGCTATGTCGCCAAGGTGAGCGGCCCCCTGCTCGACCGCATCGACATCCACGTCGAGGTCCCCGCCGTGCAGTACCGCGAGCTGCGCTCCACCGCCTCCGCCGAGCCCTCCGCCGCCATCCGCGCCCGGGTGCTGGCGGCGCGCGGGGTCCAGCGCTCGCGCTTTGCGGGAGCGAAGCAGAAGGTCTACTCGAACGCCCAGATGGGCTCACGGCAGATTCGCCAATTCTGCGAGCTCGCCCCCGACGCCGAGCGCCTGCTCGAACGCGCCATGCAGCAGCAGGGCCTCACCGCCCGCGCCCACGACCGCATCCTGAAGGTCGCCCGCACCATCGCCGACTTAGCCGCGGAGCCGAGCATTGCCCTGCCGCACATCGCGGAGGCGATCCAGTACCGCACGCTGGACCGGTCGTACTGGAGTTGAGTTCGACAGTCCGTAAACGCGACCGGCAGGCATTCTTGCCACTTAGCTGCCGGTCGTGTCTACGACATCGTTAACAGGGAGTCGTTACCGGTCCAGTTGCGCCCGAGACGGACTCGTCGCACCCGAACTGCGCATCGCCATGTGCAACGACCAGGCCGCTGGCATCGAAGATCTCCGCCGTACTCGTGACCACGTCCAGGCTGTAGACTCTGCCATTGGCATCGGTGTAGTCATTGGTGGTATAGCCTGCCAAAGCGTACGGCGTGTACACGGAGCTACACGGCCCATTGGTTCCGACAGTTACAATGGCGGAATCTGAGATGTCGAGCTGTTGTCCATCGAGGGTATTGGTGCATACCCCATAGTAGTTGACCTCCGCTGAACCCTGAGTTGCAGGCGGCCCCTGCTCAGCACAGCTGATCGGGTCGCATTGAAAAGAGTTGAAGTAGTAGGAGTAGGACTGCGCGTCTGCCGGCATAACTTCACAACCGAAGACAATCGAGCCTGCCGCGAAGCACGTTAGAAATTTAAGCTGCAATCTGTTCATCACTGATCTCCTTTGCCGCCGAGGTTATAGGGTCATACAGGAATTGCCTCTTTCGAGCGAACGTCCATGGTTCCCTTGAGATTGGGGCTATGTTGAAGGGTTCGCACCCAAGCAGCTCTCGACCGCGAGATCGGATCGGTGCCTACAATCTGGAAAACCGCAAGCTGAGAAGCAAGCACTTGAGAATCGACCGAACACGCATCGCCGCCTGACAAGTGCAACGAGTTCACACCGGCTGTGCTCATGCAAGAAACACTCGTAGCTGCTTCGCCCAAGGAAGGCGCAAAGAGTCGCCCTCGGGCAAGGTCCACATTGCATAGACGAAACGCTAGGCAGCCCCAGAGCCCCCTCCCCCT
>CAXUEU010000038.1:14352-24135 GCA_964250195.1 uncultured Acidobacteriaceae bacterium | reverse complement strand
GCACGACGGTGACCTCCTCGCCGACCGCTTCGATCTGGCCGAGGCTGTCGTCCTCGTCCATGAGGACAATATCGGCGGCGGCGAACGCGCTCTCCTCGAGCGCCTCCGCCAACTCCTTGCCGCGCAGGGTTCCCGCGCCCACGATCGCAATCCTTTCCTTCCCCGGCATACCGTCCTTTACTTCCTTCGACTAAGCGTGATTGAGCTGGGCATTGCCCGATTTGCGCTGCCAACTATACAAAAGCCGCGCCAACACGCCCGAGAACATATAGATGAGGGCGATGGCGGCCAGCAGATACTGCGAGAAAAAAACCAGCGCGTAGAGAAACGCGCCCAGCAGCACGATCCAGCGGAAAGGGTGCGCGTTCGCCAGGTTGATTTCCTTGCCGCTCCAAAAGCGCCAGGTGCTGACCATGAGAAAGCCGATCGCCGCGACGTACGCGCCCCACACCAGGGCCACCCAGTTGAGCGAGACGGGGATGCCCCCGAAAAAGTGCACCACCGCCGCAATGGCTCCCGCCGCGGCCGGGATCGGCATGCCCACGAAGTATTTGCGGCCCGGTCGTCCGGGGTTCTTCGGCTTGGGCGTGCCCATCGAGTTGAACCGCGCGAGGCGGGCCGCGCCGCACAGCAGGAACAGGAAGCACAACAGCGTCCCGAGCGAGACCAGCTTATGCCGCAGGGGGTGCGGGAGCGAGTGCGGCAGCATCTCGAAGCCCCAGCAGTAGGCCAGGAGCGACGGCGCGATGCCGAAGGTGACGATGTCGGCGAGCGAGTCGAGCTCCTTGCCGAAGTCGCTGGTGGTATCGGTCATGCGCGCGATGCGGCCGTCGATGGTGTCGAACGGGATGGCGAACCCGATGGCCAGGGCCGCATAATCGAAGTGCTGCGGCTCGAGCGCCGAGCCCAGAAAACACTGGGTGATTGCATAGTAGCCGGCGGCAATGTTGCCGGCCGTGAACAGCGAGGGCAGGATGTACATGCCGCGCGGTTTGCGGCGCTGGGTGCGGCCGGGCATGGCGAGGGGCCGAAGCCGCTGCGGGTGCTCGGTCATCGGCTCGCTCGTCCGCTCGTTCACCGGGGCGACTCGACGGCTGCGCCCGCGGCCACGGTTTGGCGGGCCGACGGGCCTGCCTGGGGCGCGACGAAAGCCAGAACCGAGCTGCCGCCTTTCACCACCTCGCCGACCCGCACGCGAAGCTCCGTTGCGGCGGGAAGGATCAGGTCGGTCCGCGAGCCGAATTTGATGAGCCCGACACGCTGCCCTCGGGCCAACCGGTCGCCCACGACCTGCTTGAACACGATCCGTCGTGCCAGGAGGCCGGCGATCTGCTTGAAGACGACCTCGTAGCCGTCCTCGGCCTCGACGACGCAGATGTTCTGCTCGTTGCGGTCGGCGGAGGCGGCGTCCATCGCGTTCACGAAAGCGCCTTTCTGATAGCGAACCTCGCGCACGACCCCGGCGACCGGCGACCGGTTGACGTGGACGTTGAAGACCGAAAGAAAGATGGAAATACGGGTGCGCTCACCGGACGGAGTCTGGATGCGCTCGACGCTGGTCACCTTGCCGTCGGCGGGGGAGACGACGAGGCCGGCTCCTGCGGGAATGGCACGCCGGGGATCGCGGAAAAACCAGAGAAAAAAGGCCGCGAACCCGAGCGGCAGAATGCTCCACCACCAGGTTTGGGTCAGCGCCGCGATCACGATCGCGACCAGAACCAGGGAAATGCCGTACAGATACCCGTCTCGCACCATTGGGTCGATTATAGAGCGGCGAAGGCGGCTTGCAGCCGGGGGTAGGTTCGCTTTACCCGTGAGCGCCGCGCCGCTTCGGGAATCGAGGCAGCGCCGTCCAGAATGGACTTTGCCTACCGGAGCGCGAGACTCATCAGGGTTGCGTCCTCGTCCGGGTTGCGATAGTAGCCGCGCCGGGTTCCGTCGGTCTGGAATCTCAGGCTCTCGTAAAGCGCGAGCGCCGGGCGATTGGAGGCACGGACTTCGAGGAGGATGCGTCCCGCGCCGGCCGCGCGGCTCCAGTCCAGCGCGGCCCCGGCCAGCGCCCGCCCCAGGCCCTGCCCGCGGGCTTGCGGGGCAGTCACGATGGTTTCGAGTTCCGCCTCGCCCGCGGCGCTGCTCGCCAGCGCGAACCCCTGCACGGCAGCCTCGTTGAAGCCGGCCACCCAGGCGGCGCGGCGCATGGGCTCCTGGGCCGCCACGGCCAGCATGCGCCGGAACTCGAACTCCGGCCAGTGCGGCGCGGTCGGCACGGCGGCGGCAATGGCGAGTACCCGGGCCAGATCGCTCGCGCGCATGGGCCGGATCAGGCTCACGGCGCGGCCCGCAGCATTTGCTCCGCGCGCCACAGATATAGTCCGTCGAGGGCCCCCGTGTCCTCCCAATCCCCGGCGAGCACTCGCGCCGGCGCCAGGCGCAGCGCGTCGGCCGCCGTTGGCGCAGGGACAAGCACCGCAAACGGCAGCAGGGCCAGGGCGCGCTCCTCGCAGGCGATCGTCGTCCGACCGGCGAGCAGGCCGGAAGCCTCCCCGGCGGGCAGCAGCTGCTCGGCCCCGGTCGCGACCTCGCGGAGGTAGACGTGGCCGCGCGCGGCGTACAGTGCGCCGTAGTCCGCGGCCGCCGTTTGGGCCAGTACCGCCAGGCGCGAGAGGGCGATCACCGGGATTGCAGCCGCCTCCGCCAGACCCTTGGCCGCGCCGAGGCCGACGCGGATGCCGGTAAAGCTGCCCGGGCCGCGCACGACGACGAGCGCCCGCAGCTCCGAGGGCGGCGTGCCGGCGAGCAGCGCTTCCAGAGCGCCGGTGAGCAGGGAACCCGCCGTGCGCGCGGCCAATCGGCTCTCGCGCACGATCCGCACCGCATCGCCGTCGATTGCGCCCAGAGCCAGGGTCGTCTCCGCCCCGCAGGAATCGAGCCCGAGCAGAACGCGCCCGCTCACGGGAGCGCGCCGCCCGGGAGCGCGTCGAGGGCGCGCAGGGCTCTCGCGAGCTGCACATCGTTCCCGTAGCCGGACCGCTCCGCCCGGAGGCGGCCCGCCGCGGCGATGCGGGCCCGCTCCTCGGGGCGGTCGAGGTAGTACCGGGCCTTCTCGGCGCACTCCTCCACCGTCGAGAAGAACTCCGCTTCCCTCCCCTCCTCGAAGCAGCGTTGATGCCCCGGCGCGCGCTCGGCCAACAAAAACTGCCCGCACGCAGCGATTTCAATGGCTTTGTGCGCCACATCGTCCTCATTCCGGTGCGTCACGAAGGCCAGGTTCACCTTGGAGCGCCAGATGGTTTCGCGATAGGCCGCATCGCGCATCATGCCGCCGGTCACGTACCTGGCCCGCAGCTCCGGCGGCCAGGCTCTTTCCCAGCGCGGGCCTGCCACGGCGAGCGGCAGGCCGAACTCCTCGCCGAGCCGCGCCAGGAACGCGGGCCGCTCCTCGAGCGGGCTGCCCGTGTAGGACACACCCCGGTCCCGATCGGCGTCGGACCAAGCGGATAAAGCCGGCGGCGGCGGGAAGTGCTGCGACGGCTCGTACGAGAAGAGCATCTGCACGAACGGCAGGCCCCACTCGGCGTAGCGCACCGCATCCGCGTCCCGGAAAACACAGCTCAGGTCGAACGAGCGAAAGACGCGCATGAACTGCGTCCAGCAGCCGTCGCGCCGGGGCCCGAACGGGTTGTCCTGATTGACGCACACCACCTTCGCGCCCGCACGCTGGACCGCGGCGATGGTCGCGGGGGTGAAGTCGACCGGTTTGTCGAGCCAGACGACCTCCGGCTCGTGCTCCTTTACTGCCGTGAGCAGCGCCCGGTTGATGGGCGCGATCAGAAGGCCGACCGGGTAGCGGTACTTGAGCGCGCTCAGGTAACGATTCGCCGGCTCCCACGGCTCCAGCGGGAACGGCACCACCTCCTGATCGAGGCGCCGGAGCGCTTCCATCCTGTAGGCCGAGGTGTTGCCGGCTCCCAGGGCCGCCACGTACAGGATTCTGCGCCGGGTGAGGCCGCCGTCCATGTCTTCCCTTCTATCGGCACTTTTCGCGATTTCGTTCAGGCAAACTTTTCCACAGCCCGGCTTCGTGGAAATGCCCCGCTCAGGCTTCCTGTTCCCTGATCGTGTCTCCCTTCATCACGGAACCGATGACCTCCTGAATGCGTGTGTCGATCATGGCGCAGGGCAGCAGGGCGGGAGCTTCGGTGCACTGCACCCGGAGTACCTGCTGCTCCGCGAGATACTCCCATTGCACGGTCACGCCGCTCGTTTTAGCTTCGCCGCGATCGCCGTTTCCAGCCAGTTCAGGGAGCCCCATCTGCGCGCCTCGCTGCAAAAACAGCTCATAGTGCGCCCGCGACACTGCCGGAACTCGAATCTCGTCACATCCTGCCATGCATCCTCCTGAGATTACTGCGCGCCGTCCCGGCTCACCTGCGGCTCGTGCGCGGGTTTGGCGTTCGCCCTGGGGTAGTAGCCGCTGCGCGTGCGGACGTTGAAGGTCTTTTTGCCCGAGGGACCGCGCGCCAGCACGCGCACCTGCCGGAACCCGCCCTGCTCCGCCGGCTTGGTGGAGTGATAGCCGAGCGTGTACTGCGACCGGATGTCGCGCGCCACCTGGTCCGCGATCGCGTCCACGTCGTTGAGCGAGCGAGGGAAGTAGGCGATGCCGCCGGTTTCCTGCGAGAGCAGCTGGAGCGCCCGCTTGGCCTGGCGCGCCTCGTGGCCGCCGCCGTCCTCGCCGAAGAGCAGGCCGATCGAGTAGACGATCGGGCCCTGGAGGTCCTGCACGCGCCGGATGGTCTGCTCGAGCGTCAGCCCGGAGGCGTTGTCTTCGCCGTCCGTGATGATCAGGATGACTTGCTTGGGGCGTTTCGCGCCCTTGCTCAGCTCGTCGGCCGAGGCCACGGTGGCGTCGTAGAGCGCGGTGCCGCCCTTGGAGTCGTAGTGCGCCAGGCCGTCGCGGAGCTTATTCAGGTTGCTGGTGAACTCCTGATCGATGAAGGCTTCATCGGAAAAATTGACGATAAACGCTTCATCCTGCGGGTTGGAGGCTTTGACCATGTCGAGCGCGGCCGCGTTCACGGCGTTGCGTTTGGTCCGCATGGAGCCGGAGTTGTCGACCAGGATGCCGAGCGAAACGGGCGTGTCGGAGTGGGTGAAGGCCGCGATGGTCTGCGGAACGCCGTCCTCGAAGATGTGGAAGTCGTCCCGGGTCAGGTCGTTGATCAGGTGGCCGCTATCGTCGAGCACGGTGGCGTTCAGCACTACCTCGGAAACGTCCTGCCGCAGCGTGAACCGGCCGCCCTCCTTGCCCAGGTCCTGCGGTCCTTTTTCTTTTTCACCGTTTTCGGCCAGCGCGCCGGGTTTGGCCGGGGCGTTGTCGGCGGTGTCGGGCGAGACGACCGGGTCCCGCTCCACATCGAGAGCGGGCTGTGTCTCCGCCGGATAAGCCGTAGCCTGCGCGCGCGCGGCAACCGGCAGCAGCAGCGCGGCCGACAGCAAAACGAGTTGGCTACTGAACAGGCGCATAGTATCCGGACCGGGCGTGCACGGTGAGCGGCGGCAGCCCCGGCGGCGGCTCCAGCTTCACCTTTACCTTACGCCAGCGGCCGTCGCGCCTGGCGTCGCTGGACCGGTAGCCGAGCACGTACTCGTCGCGGATCTCGTTGCTGATCTTGGTGGCGACATCGGCCATGTCGTTCAGGTCGTTGACCCGGAAGAGCCGTCCGCCGGTGTCCTCGCATAGGTCGTTGAGCAGCAGCGGCCCGAGCCGCTCCTCGGTAGTCGGCGCGTACTCGTCGAAGATGCCGAGCGCGTACATCTGCACGTCGGACTCGCGCACGATGGACCGGACCTCGTTTTCGGTGTAGCGGGAGCGGTTGTCGCCGCCGTCGGAGACCAGGAGCAGGGCCTTGCGCGCGTATTTGGCGTTCTTCATCTTATTGACGCCGTAGTAGATGGCGTCGAGCAGGGCGGTGCGCTTGCCGGGCTTGATGAGCGAGAGCCGGGCGTCCACGTCCTCGATGTTCGAGGTAAAGTCTTCGATCAGCTCGGGCCGGTCGTTGAAGCCGACGACGAAAAACTCGTCCTCGGGGTTGGCGGTCTTGAGGAAGGCCTTCACCGACTGGCGCGAGCGGACGAACTTGTTCGTCATGGAGCCGCTGAGATCGAGCACGATGCCGAGCGAAACCGGGGCGTCCTCGGTCGAGAAGGTCTTGATCTGCTCCAGGTGCTCCGGGCCGGTGGCGCCTTTCTCGTAGATGTAGAAGTTGTTGCGCTCCAGGCCGGTCACCAGCCGGTTGGTGGGGTCGGTCACGCTCAGGGGAATCAAGGTCAGGTCCACATCGATGCGGATGCGCTCGTCCTTGCGAGCTTTCAGGGCTTCCGGCCCGGTAAGGGGCTTTTCACCCTTGTCCGGTTTGGCGGCAGGGGCGGTCTCAGGCGGCGGCGGCTGCACGTGGACGTCGTTCAAGGGGTCCGAGGTTTGCGCCCAGGCAGCACCGCCGAACAGAAGCACGAGCAGGAGCAGGGCCGGCCGAAAACGGTTGCGGATTGGGGCAAGCCGGCGCATCCTGGGGACCTCTTACCCATTTCTACCTTGAAAAACGTGCGGGGCGCCACCCGCGCCGGCACAACGGGCAACACCGGCTGTGGGAGACGCAAACCCGGCTCCGCTACAATCGGTCGGGGCACCCAATATCAGCGACGGCTGCCTCGCCCCACACAAACCATGGCCCGCATCTATCCTTTTCGCGCTCTCCGCTATAACCCCGCTCTCGTTCGCGTCGAGGATTGCGTCACGCAGCCCTACGACAAGATCACGCCCCCGATGCAGCAGAGCTACTACGCGCGGAGCCCGTACAACCTGGTGCGCGTCATCCTGGGGCTGCCGGAGCTGTTCGACGAGCCCGGCGTGAACGACGTGTACACGCGCGCGGCCCGGGACTTCCGGGACTGGCGCGGGGCAGGTGTGCTGGCGCAGGAGCCGGAGCCCTGCCTGTTTGCCTACGCGCAGCGGTTCACCGTCCCGGGTACGGGCGAAGTCGCGGAGCGCCGCGGTTTGATCGCGCTCGGGGCGGTCTCGCCGTACTCCGAGGGCATCGTGTTTCGCCACGAGCAGACGCACACCAAGGCGCGCACCGACCGGCTCAACCTGCTCAAGGCGACCCGCGCGCACTTCGGGCAGATCTTCATGCTGTACTCGGACCCCGCGCACACGGTCGAGTCGCTCATGTTTCGTTCGCCCGCGATGCCCGACATCGAGGTGCAGGACGAGTTCGGCACACTGCACCGGGTGTGGAAGGTGTGCGACCCGGCCGTGCTGAACATGGTGCAGGGCGCGCTCGCGGACAGGAAGCTGATCATCGCCGACGGGCACCACCGGTACGAGACCGCGCTGGCCTACGCGGCCGAGCACACTCCGGCGAGCTCCGGGCGCACGGCCGCCAATCAACCCCCGTTCCCGGAGGCCGCCGTCATGATGACGCTGGTCAACATGGACTCGGACGGGCTGCACATCCTGCCCACGCACCGGGTGGTGAGCGGGCTTGAAGGATTCAAGTCAGCAGACTTCGCCTACAAGATAGGACAGGTCTTTTCGAAAGTCGCTGGTTCCGAAACAGCACCGCGAAACACCGACGCTCTCCTAGGCGAACTCGCTCGCGCCACGCAAGATGCGGGCCCGGGTGCGACGACGATGTTGGCTGTTATGCGCGATCGTCTCTTGACACTCACGCTTGACGCGAAGGAGCGAAATGGAAGATTCCCCGGGATCTCCGAGCGGCAGAGTCAACTCGACATGGTAGTGCTGCACCAAGGAGTGCTTGATCGCGTTCTCGGTATCTCCGCCGAAGCGGTGCGCGCGGGCAAGCACGTGAGCTACCAGCGCGACGCGGCCGAGGCCGTGGCGGCCGTGCAGCGCGGCGACGCGCAGGTTGCCTTCCTGGTGAACCCGGTGACGATGAACCAGCTGCGGGAGAACACCTTCGCCGGCGACGTGATGCCGCAAAAGTCCACTGACTTTTACCCGAAGCTGCTGAGCGGGCTCACGATCTACGCACTCGACGAGCCGGAGCGTGGCCGCTAACGCCGCTCCCCGGGCGCTGAGATTGCGCCACGGCTGGCCGGCGGCGCTGGTGCTGGGCAGTGCCGTCGCAGCCGCGGCGCAGGGGCCCGCGTTCACGGTGCTGCTCGACCCCGCCCACGGCGGCGCGGAAACCGGCACGCTGCTCCGCGCGGGGCTGCTCGAGAAAGACCTGGTGCAGGACTTGTGCGTGCGTCTCGGGTCCGTGCTCCGGGCCCGCGGCATCGCCGTGCTGCTGACCCGCGAGAACGATGCCGCCCCCGCGCCCGACGCTCGCGCCGCCCAGGCCAACCACGCCCGCCCGGCGGCTTGCCTCGTGGTTCACGCGACCGCGTCCGGCTCCGGCGCGCACCTGTACACGTCCTCGCTGGCCGCCCCGCCCTCGACGCGCTCGCCGGTTCCATGGCAGGCGGCGCAGGGGCCGTTCCTCACGCAAAGCCTGCAGCTCGCCTCCGAGCTCAGCACGGCGCTCGGCAGCGCGGGCGTCCCGGTCACGCTGGGCAGGGTGCGCCTGGCCCCGGTGGGCGCGGCACCCATGGAGTCGCTCGCCTGCCCCGCCGTTACGGTGGAGTTCGCGCCGCTGCGCGTGGTGGAGCAGGGCAAGCAAGAGCAGGCCGCGATCGACGACCCGGCGTACCGGCGACGCGTGGTGAATGCGCTGGCCGCGGCGCTGGTCCAGTGGCGCGCCGAGCAGCCAGGCCTTGCCGGGCAGGGAATGCGGCCGTGAGCGGTCCGGGCACAAAGGGCGAGCCGCCCCGGCGCGGCGGCTGGCGAGAGCCGGGCGAGCCTGAGCCGCCTCGCTTGCCCCCCTCGCGTGAGCCGGGCGAGAAACCTTCGAGCTCCCGGACGGGACCCGCTCCTCAGCCGGGATCCACCGTGCCGCGGGCGCTCAAGCCCGCGCACGGTCCGGGCCGGCCCGCTCCTCGACCCCCTGTCGCGCCGCAGGCCGATGCTCCTAAGCCGGCCCGGCCACCCTCCGAGCCGCCGATCGCTGCCCGCATAGACGTTCCCAAGCCCAATCCCGTTCCGCCGGTTCCACGGCGGCAGGAGGGCCCGGTGCCGCGCGCCGGATCCTCACCAAAACGCCGTGCCCGCCACCCAGCGCGCGCCCCGCTGCTCGTCAGCCGGGGCGAGCGGGCACTGTTTCTCGGCCTTTTAGCCGCAGTGCTCGCGATGACCCTGTTTCTGATCCGCTTCCGCGAGCGCGCCGACGCGCACTTCGCCGCGCGGGCGCTGCCGGCCGCGCTTGCCTCTGCAGCCGGCAGCGAGGAGCCCATGCTCCTGGCCCTCGCCAACGATCAAACCGGTGCTCTGACCGAGCGGCCGCTCGCCTTTCCCTTGCCGCGCGACCCCAACACCCGCGCGCGCGTCGTACTCGAAAAGCTGCTGGCCGAGTACACCGACCCCGCTTCGCCGCACCCGCTCCCGCCCTCCGGGACCGAGAGCGTCCACGAGGTCTTTCTTTCCCCGGCGGCCGGCGGGCGCGGGCTGCTCGCGACCGTGGACCTGACGCAGGGTTTCGTCCACCTGCACCCCTCCGGGATCGCGCCCGAAACGCTCACGCTCGAGTCCATGATCGCGACCCTCCACGCGAACCTGCCGAGGGTGTCGGAGGTGCGCTTCCTCGTCGACGGCGAGCCGCGCGCCACCCTGGCCGGCCAGGTAGGTTTGCGCGAGGTCGGCGTGGCCGGCCAGTCCGCGCC
>CAXUEU010000038.1:0-14342 GCA_964250195.1 uncultured Acidobacteriaceae bacterium | reverse complement strand
AGCGAGGCCTTCACCGCCAGATGACGACTCTCGGCGTTTTCGATTCCGGCGCGGGCGGGCTCACCGTTCTGCGCGCTCTCCGCGCGCGCCTCCCCGGCGCGCGCTACCTCTACCTGGGCGACACGGCGCGGCTGCCGTACGGCTCCAAGTCCCAAGCCACGGTCGCCCGGTATGCCGTCGAGAGCGCCCGCTTCCTGGTTGAGCACGGGGCGGAGTACCTGGTGATCGCCTGCAATACCGCCTCGGCGCTCGCCCTCGACGAACTGCGCGCCGCGGTCGCCGTACCCGTGCTGGGGGTGATCGAAACCGGGGCCGATGCCGCGCGCGCCCAAACCCGCTCCGGCGACGTGACCGTGCTGGCCACCGCCGCCACAGTGGCCAGTCGCGCGTACACGGCGGCCCTGGGCGAGCGCGGGGTACGCGCGCTCGAGAAAGCCTGCCCGCTGCTGGTGCCCCTGGTGGAGGAAGGCTGGACCACGCATCCGGTCACGCGCGAGGTTCTGGCGATCTACCTGCGCGAGGCCGAGGCCGAAGCTCGCGACTCAGGTTTGTCTGCCGATTCGATAGTGCTGGGCTGCACCCACTACCCCCTTCTGCGGGCGGAGATCGAGACCCTCGCGCCCGGGGTGGCCGTCATCGACTCCGCCGAGGCCACCGCCGCCCGGGTCGCGCGTGATCTGGGACCCATGCCGGGGGAACCCGCCCCGGTCCGCTTTTTCGCCACCGACGGCGCGGAGCGCTTTCGCACCCTCGGCAGCCGCTTTCTCGCCGAGCCGATTGCCGAGGTCACGCTGGTCGACCTGGGCGGCTGAGCTTCACTCAGGCAGCGGCAGCCGGTCCACCGCCGACGGCATGCGACCGTCCTTGTACACCACCCCGCCCTTCATCACGAACCCGACCCGCTGCAACACCCGCACATCCGCGAGCGGGTCGCCCTCCACCGCGATCACGTCGGCCCACTTGCCCGCGTCGAGCGCCCCGGCGCGGTCAGCCCAGCCCATCAGGTCGGCGGCGTTCAGCGTGGCGGACTGAAGCGCGGCCAGCGGCGTCATGCCGTAGTCGCGCACGTACACCTCCAGCTCGCGCGCGTTGAGCCCGTGCGGATACACGGCGGCATCGGTGCCGAGCGCGACCTTGACTCCCTCGGCGATGGCGCGTTTGTGGTTCGCGCGCGCGACCGCGGTGGTGTCCTGCATCTTCTTGGCATACAGGGCGGGCAGGTGTCCGTGGTCTTTGTACCAGTCGTACAGGTAGCTGGTCGGGACCAGATAGGTTCCCCGCGCCTTCATCGCGGCGATGCTCCGCTCATCGATGTAGCTGCCGTGCTCGATCGAGTCCACGCCCGCCTCGGTCGCCCACAGGATGGCCTGCGCGCCGTGGGCGTGCGCGGCCACCTTGCGGCCCAGGCGGTGCGCGTCCTGGACGATCGCGGCCATCTCCTCGCGCGTGTACTGGGAGGCCTGCGGGTCGTCGCCCTTCGACAACACGCCGCCGGACGCGCCGATCTTGATCAGGTCGGCCCCGTACTTGATGTTCTGCCGCACCATGTGCTGCACCGCGGGAATGCCGTCGGCCACGCCCTCGCCCTGCACGTGGTACTGGAACGGCAAGAGGTTCTCGTCCATGTGGCCGCCCGTGATGCCGAGCGCGGGCCCGGAGACCTGCATGTGCGGACCGGGGATATGGCCCGCGTCGATCTCGTCGCGCAGGGCGACGTCGGTGAAGTCGTTGGCTCCCACGTTGCGGACCGCGGTGAAGCCCGCTTCCAGGGTGGTTTTGGCGTTCTCGACACCCAGAATCGCTTCCTTGCCGGGCGTCATCGAGAGCTCGAAGTACGGGTCGAAATCGGTGGTGCCGGTCAGGTGGACATGCACGTCGATCAAGCCCGGCAGAAGCGTGCTGCCGCGCAGGTCCAGCTCGCGGTCGCCTGCCCGCGCGGGGGTGCCGGCTGTGGGCGCGACCGCGACGATGCGCTCGCCTTGCACGACCACGGTCGCGTCGGGGATCTCGCGGCCGGTATGGATGTCGAGCACGTGCCCGGCGCGCAGCAGAGTCCGGCCGGGCGGCGGCGCATAGGCGGGCTGCCCCGTTTGCGCGCTTGTGATAGGCGACACGGCAAGTGCGAGCAGTGCGAGCAGCGGGCGAAAGGCCATTTGCTCAATGTAAGCGATTTCCGTTCCCCTCCGCGGCATGCATCGCAGGAGCGCTTTCTCTCCGGCCCGCCTGCTATCCTTCCCTTGCCACAAGAAGGAGCACGTACAAGGATGTTGAACCTCCAGGGCCGCGTCGCGGTCGTTTTCGGCGTCGCCAACAAGCGGTCCATCGCGTACGCCATCGCGCAGAAGCTCGCCGAGGCCGGCTGCACGCTCGCTGTCGGCTACCAGAACGAACGGCTCAAGGCGGAGGCCGACGGGCTGATCCGCGAGATCCCCAACGCCTCCGCCTTCCAGTGCGACGTGAGCAGTGACGAGGAGATCGCGCGGGCCTTCGCCGACCTGCGGGAGCGTTACGGCAAGCTGCACACCCTGGTGCACTCGGTCGCGTTCGCGCAGGCCGAGTCGATGAAAAACGACTTCCTCGAGACCACCCGCGAGGGCTTCCGCATGGCGCACGACATCAGCGTGTACTCGCTGATCGCGCTCAGCCGGGCCGCCGCGCCGCTGATGACCGAGGGCGGTTCCGTGATGGCGATGACGTATTACGGCTCCGAAAAGGTGTTCCCGAACTACAACGTCATGGGCGTCGCCAAGGCCGCGCTCGAGGCGACAGTGCGCTATCTGGCCGCCTCGCTCGGGCCGCGCAACATCCGGGTGAACGCGATCTCCGCCGGGCCCATCAAGACGCTTGCCGCGCGCGGCATCGGCGACCTTTCGACCATGCTCAAGGGCCATGCCGAGCGGGCCCCCCTGCGCCGTAACGTGGAGCCGTCCGAGGTGGCCGGGGCCGCGCTGTACCTGGCCTCCGACCTGTCCTCCGGCGTCACCGGCGAGATCACCTACGTGGACGCCGGCTACAACGTCATGGGACTGTAACGGCCCGGTTCGATACTGACTGGCAGACAGGAGCTCCCCATGCCGATCAACCGCTACGGCGTCCTCAAGGGCGACCCGCTCTCGGGCGCGCTCAACAGCTCCGCCCGGCCGCACTACCTCATCGAGGTTGACGCCGCCGGCACGCGCTGGCAGGTCGCGGTCAATATCGAGTCCGACACAGGCCTCGGCGCGGGCGCGCAGGTGCTCTACAAGCTGGACCGGAACTGGACCCCGCCCGATGCCGCCGCTCTCCAAGCCTTGCCGGCCGGCCTGACCGGGCTCGCGGGCCGCGACGCGAACCCCGCGATTGACTACCTGCGCAGCCTAGCAAACGGCGCACCGCTGGTCACCCGGGAGCAGATGACCGCGCTGCCGTTGCCGGGCCAGGGCGCATCGGGGAACCTGCAGAACGCGGTCGTCCAGTTCCTCAACCAGGCCGTCACCGACCCTCAGGGAACGGTGTACGCCTTCGGCGCGGAATACACGACCGGCAACGGCATCCACGATATTCACATGAACCAAGGCAATCCCGCCGGTGATCATTCCGGGGACAATGGCGTGTGGCAGGACGGGCTGCTGGTGTTCGAGATGCCCGCGACGAAACAGTGGGCGGCGGTGTTCATCGCGTTCCAGCAGCAGGTTTGGAACACGGATGGGAGCGGGAATCCGGCTTGACTCCTGTAACGCCTCACGATACAGTCTGTTCTTGATCAGGGCTTTCAAGCATGCAGGGTTGGAACAATTCTTTACCGCGGGCTCCAAACGGGGCATCCGACCCGCGCATGCGACAAAGCTATCGTTCCAGCTGCTTACGCTTGATGCTGCGCGCAAGCCGTCCGATATGAACCTGCCTGGATGGAACCTGCACCCGCTGACTGGAGATCTTGCCGGGCACTGGTCCATCAAGGTAAACGCAAACTGGCGTCTGACTTTTCTTTTCGAAGGAGAAGACGCAACCCTGGTCGACTACCGGGACTATCACTGATCAGGAGAATGCCGTCGATGCAAATGCATAACCCGCCGCACCCCGGACTGGTCTTGAGGGACGCTTTGTCCGAAATGGCCATGACCGTGACCGAGTTCGCAGCGCACCTCGGAGTTTCGCGCGTGGCGATTTCGCGCGTTTTAAACGCCTGCGCCGGGATCAGTCCGGAAATGTCCATTCGCATCGGCGAAGCTTTCGGCCAGTCTCCCGATCTATGGTTTCGAATGCAGAACACCTATGATTTTTGGCAGGCCTCCAAAGCGAAACATACAAAAGTCAAGCCGCTGCGCGCCGCCTGACTTACCGCAGACTTACCCCGATTCTCCGCCCTTCTCCGCCGGTCGACTCCATCACGATCTCCCCCGCGGCCCTGCGGCGGATCGACGCGAATTTATCCCCCCACTCCACCAGCACGATCGCATCCTCCTCCAGCAGCTCGTCGATGCCGAGCGCCTCCACCTGGCGCTCGGTTTCGAGCCGGTATAAGTCGAGATGGTAGAGCGTGACCGGCTTGCCCTCGCGCGTGCCCTCGTACTCGTGGACCAGGGTGAAGGTGGGGCTGGTGACCTCGTCGCGCTCCGCCGCGCCCATCGCCTCGGCGATACCCTTGACCAGCGTCGTCTTGCCCGCGCCGAGCGTACCCGTCAGGATCAGCAGCACGGGCGGGGTAAGCGCCGCGAGCAGCTCGCCGCCGACGCGAATGGTATCCGCCGCGCTCGCGGTCGTGAACTCCAGCTTCCTTGCGGTTACGTCTTCGGTCATCGCGGCAGGCCCTCCCACCAAACATACCCGTCTTTTGTTTGCGCGCGGTAACGAAAAGCCCGCCACAGGTGCGCGAGTACGTCCGTCACCAACAAAGTGTGCTCGTCTTGTTCACGCACCGCGAAATCCGCGGCCAGGCCGTGCAGGTAGACGGCTGCCTCGACGGCCTGCTCAAGCCGGCGCGGGTACTGGGCCACCAGGGCCGCGACCAGCCCGGTGAGCATGTCGCCCGAGCCGCCCTTCGCCAGGCCGGGGTTGCCGGTCGTGTTGACCGCGACCACGCCCGAAGGGTGCGCGACCAGAGTGCGCCAGCCTTTCAGAACTAGGGTGACGCGGTACTCGGACGCGAAACGCCGGGCCAGGCCGAGGCGGTCTTGCTGCACCTCCGCCGTGGAGAGACCGGCCAGCCGGCCCATCTCGCCCGGGTGCGGGGTCAGGATCACGGGTCGCTTGCTCGACCGGTCGCGCAGCCGGGCCGGGTCTCTCGACAGAATATTGAGCGCGTCCGCGTCGAGCACCAGCGGCTGTTCGCCCCGGTCGAGAAGCGCATGCACCAGCGCCGCGGCCTCATCGCTCTCGCCCAGTCCGGGACCGGCGGCGACCACGGTCTTCTTCGCGAGCAGCTTATCTAAGTTTTCGCCGAAAAACGCAGTATCCAAGGTTCCCGAAGGCGTCTCCGGCAGCGGCTCGGTCATGAGCTCCGGCGCGACCAGCGCGACCGTATTCAGCACGGACGCGGGGACCGCCGCCGTGACCAGCCCGGCTCCCGCCCGCAGCGCGGCGAGGGCGGCCATCGACGGCGCGCCCGCCTTGCCGTGGCTGCCCGCGAACAGCACCACGTGCCCGTGCCGGCCCTTGTTGTCGTCCGCCTCGCGCGGGACCTCCGTGATCCGCTTCGCGTCGCCGGTCCAGCGCAGATTGCTTTCCGACTGCACGGCCTCCTCGGGCGAACCGATCGCCGCAACCACGATGGGGCTTGCTGCAGACCCGGTCAAGTTGCCGAAGGCGTGCGCGAGCTTGGGCGCGGTGAAGGTCACGACCGCATCCGCCCGCATCGCTCCCGCTTGGGCGTACTCCATCGAGTCCGCATCCCAGCCGGACGGCAGATCGACGGCCACGACCGGGGTGGCCATTCCGGCAATGCGATCCCGCAAACACGCCGGGAGCTCGCGCAAGGGCGGCTTGAAGCCGGTGCCGACGACCGCATCCAGAATCAAGTCCGCGCCGCTCAGGACTGGCTCGATATTTTCGAGGTCGCTCTCCGAGGTGACTTCCATCACAGGCACCCGCGGTTGCGCGCGGGAGAACATGAGGGCAGGGTCGCCGGCCAGTTCGTCCCTGCGCCCCAGCAGCAGCACCTCAGGCTTACACCCGGCGGCGGCCAGAGCGGCTGCCGCCATCAGCCCGTCGCCGCCGTTGTTGCCCTTGCCGCACAGGACCACGATCGCCCGCGCCGCCGGGAACTGCTGGAGGACAAATCGCGCCACAGCCTCACCGGCTCGGGTCATCAGCTGTTCAGAGCCGAACCCATGCTCCTCGATGGTCCGGCGGTCGCACTCCCGCATCTCGGCGGCTGTCAGAATCTTCAAGGCACCCCCTACGCATGACGGCCCCCGCGCGGAGCAGAGGCCGTCTTCAAAAGGGCTGAGATGCGCCCTTACTGCGTGCCGCCACCCGGGGCCGCCAGGGCGTCGGTGGCGCGTGAAGCGAAGTAGCTGCGGTCCCACAGGTTTTTATAGAAATAGCCCGTCAGCTCCGCTGCGCGCGGCCCAAAGGTCGGCCGGCCGCCCTCGAGAAAGAACACCGTTACGATACGCCCGTACTGCTGTGTGTCGGCGTAGCTGGCGAACCAACCGAAACGGGTGCCGTTGTTCGAGCAGGTACCCGTCTTACCCATGACCGGAAACTGATTGAAGGAGGCCCGGAGCGACCGCGCCGTGCCCCAGCCCACCGCGCCCGCCATGCCTGGCTCAATCTCCGGGATCAGGTTGCGAATGTTAAGCGTCCGCTTGATGCGGGGCTGGAACGCGGCGATCTGCTGCGCGGTGGTCGGGTGCTGGAGGTAGTAAAGCGTCCCGCCGTTCGCGATCGAGGATACCAGCGCGCCGAGCTGCAAGGGGGTCATGGAAACGCCCTCGCCGAAGGAGCACATGCGGCCAACGCCACCCTTGGAGTCCGGCAGCGGCTGCGAGGGGTACACGCCGAGCTGCTCGTCGGCGATGTTGTAGCCGGCGAGTTCGCCCAAGCCGAACTGGTTCGCGTAATGGCGGACGCGCTCGAAGCCCAACCGGCGGCCCAGCACCTCGAAGTATGGATTGACCGACCGCGCCAGAGCGTCCGTAAGATTGAGCGAGTAGTGTCCGCCCAGGTTGACCGGGGTGTCCTTGGTAATCAGCCCTTCAGAGAGGGCCGCGAGCGCGACTGAGACCTTGATGGTCGAGCACGGCTCCGCGCCGCTCGAAAGAGCGAGCTTCTGGTTGACCATGGCCAGGATGCGGCCGTTGTCGGGGTTGATCGCGACCACGGTACCGTACATGTCGCCGAGCGCATCGATCGCCGCCTGACGGACCACCGGGTCTTCGCCCGCCGTTACGTCGCCGGTCAGATCGCTGGTGGCAAAGGAGTTCGCCGTGAACACCTCATGGAAGCCTCGGTGTACGGAAACGCGCCGCATGCGCCCGTTACGGCCCCGAACCAGCCTGGTTGTGGTCACCGCGACCAGACGTCCGCGCCCGGCTACGCGCCGGCCGTGCGCCAGCGAGGCCAGCTGCCTGCGCCCGCGGGGGCTTTCCACGACACGTGCGGCACGGGCATGCCGCTTCGTGGTCGGAGTCGCGAAGCCGCCGAGAGGCAGCAGGAGCAGAGCGAGGAGCAACCACACCGAAAAACAACGTTTCATCGAAAAGCTCTCAAATCCGCCGCGGAGCGCAAAACTCCCGGCAAAATCCGGCTGCCTGTGCCGGCCATCTTTCCCGCTGCCTGCTTCGGGAGCGTTTATCCTCCCGACAACGCGCATTACCGCCGGCGATTGCCATTCGACTGAAGCGGGCCTCTATCGATTGCGCGGTGCCCTCACTCTAGCAAACATTCTCTCTATCGGCGGAGAAAGAGTCCCGCTTTAGTTACTTCCGTGCCGGAGGTAGGCGGGAATCTCCAGCTCCTCCTCGCGCGCGGGCTTGGCGGGGGTGCCGGCAGGCCGCTCCGCACGGCTTTCCGTGAAGAACGGGTCTGCGCTGCCGTCGGTTTCCGGCCGGTCCGGATCGCCGAGCAGCGCCGTTTGCCGGACCGGCGTGAACCGGGGCTCGCCGCCCTCGCGCATCTCGCTGGCAAATCGGGGCTTGCCGGTCGGGACCGGCGGAGGAGGAGGCGCGGGCGCGGCCTTGGGCGCGGGCTGGTTCAACAATGCCTGGGCCACGCCGATGCGCTTTTCCGGCCCGCTCTGCTTGAAGCCGGTGGCAATTACCGTAATCTTTACGTCGTCGCCCATCGACTCATCGAGCACCGCGCCGAAGATGATGTTGGCATCCTCGTGCGCCGCGCTCTGGATCAGCGTGGAGGCCGCGTTGACCTCGCTCAGTTTGAGGTTGGCCGAGCCGGAGATGTTGATCAGGATGCCGCGCGCGCCGTCGATCGCGCCGTCCTCGAGCAGCGGCGAGGCCATGGCCGCCTGCGCCGCGGCGATGGCCCGATTTTCACCCTTGCCCACCGCCGTGCCCATCACGGCGTAGCCCATGCCGGCCATTGTGGTTTTCACGTCCGCGAAGTCGCGGTTGATGATGCCGGGTATGGTGATGATGTCCGAGATGCCCTGGACGCCCTGCCGAAGCACGTCGTCGGCCACGCGGAAGGACTCGAAGAAGCCCGCGTCCTGCGCGACGGCGAGCAGCTTCTCATTGGGAATCACGATCATGGTGTCGACCGAGTCGAGCAGCTCCTGCATGCCTCGTTCGGCCTGCGACATGCGGCGCTTGCCCTCGAAGCCGAACGGCCGCGTGACCACCGCGACGGTGAGCGCGCCCATTTCGCTCGCGAGCGAGGCAATGACCGGTGCCGCGCCGGTGCCGGTGCCGCCGCCCATGCCCGCGGTGACGAAGACCATGTCCGCGCCTTCGAGCGCCTCGATGATCTTTTCCGAGTCCTCGAGCGCCGCGCGGCGGCCCATGTCGGGGTTCGCGCCCGCGCCCAGACCGCTGGTCAACTTGACGCCCAATTGCAGCTTCACCGGCGCGGCCGACAGCTGCAACGCCTGCACGTCGGTGTTGGCGACGATGAACTCCACGCCCTCGACCTTGGCCGCGATCATGCGGTTGACCGCGTTGCCGCCGCCGCCGCCCACGCCGATTACCTTGATCCGCGCGCCCGCGCCTTTTTCGTCCTGATACTGAATCCGCATGCCCTCGCCCTGATTCATGTCTTTTCCGCCCGCGTCCTTTGGAATCCCTGCCACCACCATACCTGTTCCCATCCACTTTCAACGAGAGGCGGAACGAGCGCAAGGGCTCACGGGCGGTACTGGTCGTCGCTCACAGGCTCCATCCAGTGCACGGCCACCCCGTCGAGCCGCTCCTGGATGGCGACGTGGGTCACCGAAGTGGTTGCGGCCGCGCCATGCCAGTGCTTCTCGCCCGGGGCGAACCACACCACGTCGCCGGGCCGGAGCTCCTCGACCGGGCCGCCCTCGCGCCGCGCCCAGCCCAGGCCGGCGGTGACCAGGAGCGTTTGCCCGAGCGGGTGCGTGTGCCACGCGGTGCGCGCCCCCGGCTCGAAGGTGACGCTTGTCCCGGAGACCCGTGCCGGGTCCGGCGCCTGGAAGAGCGGGTCGACCCGGACGGTTCCCGTGAACCACTCCGCCGAACCTCGCGTGGATGCCTCGGAACCTGCGCGCTTGATTTCCATACGGAGAACTCTACGCGGTCCGGCTCAGGAAGGCTTTGCTCCCTTCACCCTTCACCTTAAATGCTCCCCGAGAACATGCCCCGGAGCCGCGCGCGCAATGAGCCGTCCTGCTCGGCGCGCATGGCCCCGGTGCGGTGTGCGTAGAGCATCAGGCCGACCAGGGCGGCGTACTCCGGCTGCTGAAGCTCGGCGGGCATCCTCGACAGGGGCACGGGCGTGCCGACGCGGGCGGGCACGCGCAGGATGCTTTCTGCGGTGTCCGGCAGGCCGGCCAGCTTGGCCCCGCCGCCGGTCAGGATGCAGCCCGCTCCGAGCGCTTCGAGCACCGCGCCGGTGCGCAGCGTCTCGCGGATCAGCGAAAACATCTCCCGCGCGCGCGGCTCCAGGATCTCGGCCAGCGCGCGCTGGCGGATGCTGCCCCGGCTCTCCCCTTCTCCGGTCCACTCGATCTCGTTGGACTGCGAGACGCTCGTGACCACCGCGTGTCCGTACTCGCACTTCAGGCTGTCGGCCTCCGGGATCGAGAGGTGCAGGCCAACCGCGAGATCGTTGGTGAAATGGTCGCCCCCGAGGGGGATCGACGCGGTGTAGACCACCGCGCCTTCGAAATAGACGATCAGCTCGGACGAGCCCGCGCCGATGTCGACGAGGCAGCAGCCCAGCTCGCGCTCGTCCGCGCTCAGGGTGGCCTCGGCGGCAGCCAGCGCTTCGTACACCGTTTCGGTCACGGCGAGGCCGGCCTTGTTCGCGCAGGTCACCAGGCTCTGGTGCGCGCTGGCCGAGGCGGTGACCATGTGCAGCGAAACCTCCAGCTGGTGTCCCACCATGCCGACCGGATCGTGGATGCCGGGGACCTCGTCGAGGAGGAAGTGCCTGGGCAGCAGGTGGAGCACCTCGCGGTCGCTCGGCAGGGAGATGGCCCGCGCCCGGTCGGCCGCCGCGCGCACGTCTTCGCGGGTAATCTCCCGCATGCGCGAGCCGAGCGTGATGCCGCCCTGCGAGTTGACCCCGCCCAGGTGGGGGCCGCCGAGACCCGCGACGCACTGCTCCAGCACGACCTGAGCCGAGGCCTCGGCCAACACGGAGGCCTGTGAAATTGCGTTGGCCGCCGGGATCAGGTCCGCGATGACGCCCCTGCGCACCCCGGCGCTGGGCGCGTCGCCATGGCCGCGGTAGCGCAGGGCGCCTTCGTGCGACTCGGCGACCAGCATGCGGGTACGCGAAGAGCCGGTATCGAGCACCGCGAGCAGGGGCTCGGTTTTCGGGTTCATCGCTTGCCCCCGCCGGGCAGGGAGTGCGGGACCCAGCGCACGGCATGGTGGGGGCCGGCTCGCTCGGTGTACCAGGTTTTGCCGGCCGACTTGGCGTGCGAGGCCGGCTTGGCCGCTGCGGGTTTGGGCGTTGCTTTCACCTGGGGTTTGGGCTTCGGCACGGGCCGGGCAGCGGGCTTCGCGGCAGACTTCTGGGCGGCCGAGGCCTGACGCTTCGCCTCTTGGGCCTCTTGGGCCTGCTGGGCCTGACGGGTATCCCGCGCCTCGTCGGCCTCCGCGGCATCGGCCATCTTCAGGACCACCTGCCGGTCGTAGCGAAGGTCCACCGCACTCAGGTTGGGATACTGCTGGCGCCACTCGGGCAGGTGCTCCCGGTACGAGCGGTAGCGTTCCACGTAGTCGCTGTTGCCGAAGTGCAGCAGCAAGTCCGAGCCCTGGGCCGGAACCACGACGCGCACGTCCTCGAGGTCGCTCACGTCCACCTCGCTCAGCTCCGAAGCGACCGAAGGCCCGAGCGCGGCGACGAAACCCTGATACAGGTGCATGCGTTCCGCACGGGCCGCCGCCGGGGCGGAAGGGTCGAGCCCTGCGACCACGGGAAACGAGTAGTGCCGGGCCGCCAGGGTCGCCGGGGCCATCGGCAGCAGCACGCCCTCGGCGTCCACCAGGCCGATCTGCCGTCCGAGCCGCACGAAAGCGACCGGGACCCGCTCCACCACGGTCACGCGCAGGGTCTTCGGCAGCAGGCGCATCACGGTCGCGTGCTTGACCCAGGGCTCGGCTTCGAGGGCGGCCTCGCGCTTCGCGAGCGGCACGAAGAAGATGTTCCGGCCGATGTCGGAGCCGAAGACCTCGAGCAGCTCCGCGCGGCGCAGCTCCGAGTTGCCGGCCGCTTCGATGGAGGCGGAGGAGTCGATGCGGAAATGGGGGTCGTGGTGCAGAAACAGGTTCGCCTGCCGGATAAGGAAACCCAGGGTCGCGAGCACGGCGAGCAAGGCGATGCCGAGGAGCACCTGCCCGAGGCGCGAGGCCAGGAGGCGGCGGCCCCAGCTGCGGCGGGGCGCGACCTTGCGCCGAACGCGAAGGAACTGCTCCGCGTCGCCCGCATCGTAGTTGGGAACAAGCTCCGGGGCTGCCTTGCGCTTGCGTCCGGGTGCGGCCGGGGCCGCGGGGCGCAAAAACGCTTCATCCTCCTCGTCCGCGAGGGCCGAGGCGGAGCGCTGCCGGTCGTTCCATCCATCCGTGTTCAGTTTCGCCACGCCCGAGCCAGGTCGCAGGAGAAGTCGCCAACCTGACTATAGCCCCGGATCAAGCCCCGGCGGAAGAAAAGCTTGCCTCGCGCTTCACCTTGGTAACCTGTTTTCCGCTCAGCGCCTCCAGCACCAGCGAGCCCACCTGCGCGACGCTGCCCGCGCCCAGGGTCAAAATCAGGTCGCCGGGCCGCGCCCGGGCGGCGGTGCGCTGGGCTGCCTCGGCAAAGCCCGGGCAGTATTGCATGCCGAGCTGCCGGGCCGCCGCGACCAGGGCGGGGGCATCCACGCCGGGGATCGGCTGCTCGCCGGCCGGGTAGATGTCGAGCACCTCCACCGTGGCCGCGCCCCGGAACGCCTCGGCGAACTCGCCCAGCAGGTCGCGGGTCCGCGTGAACCGGTGCGGCTGAAAGATGACGTGGATCTTCCCGAACCCGACCTGCCCATACCCGCACGCGCGGGCCGCCTCCAGGGTGGCCAGGATTTCCGTCGGGTGATGGCCGTAGTCGTCGACCACGGTGACCCCGCGCGCGACGCCCCGGGTCTGAAAGCGCCGGTCTACGCCTCGAAACTGGCGCAGCCCGGCGACGATGGCTTCCGGAGCGACCTCCAATTGGTGGGCCACGGCGACCGCCGCCGCCGCGTTCAGGACATTGTGCATACCGGGAACCAGCAACTCGAACGGGCCCAGAACCAGGCCATCCGCGGCAATCTCGAACCGGGACCGGACCGGCATGGCACCGGGGAGATCCGGCTCCTTGCAAGCCTGCGCCGGGAGGGGGCGCACGACGTAGTCGGCGAGCGAGCTGTGCCCGTAGGTAAATACGCGCCGGCGCACCCGGGGCAGCAGGGCCAGGAGCCGCTCGTTGTCGCAGCAGGCCACCACCGCACCGTAAAACGGTACCCGGTCCATGAAGCTGACGAACGCATCCTTGACGTCGTCCATGTCGCGGTAGCAGTCCATGTGCTCGCGGTCGACGTTGGTGACCACGGCCAGGATGGGCGAAAGCTTCAGGAAGGAGCGGTCGCTTTCGTCGGCCTCCGCGACGAGATAGCGCGAGTTGCCGAGCCGGGCATTGGTGCCGAGGGCGTCCACTCGCCCACCTACCACCAAAGTGGGATCGAGCCCGCCCGCGCCGAGCACGCTCGCGATCATGGAGGTGGTGGTGGTCTTGCCGTGCATGCCGGCCACCGCGATGCCGTACTTGAGCCGCATCAGCTCGGCCAGCATCTCCGCCCGGGGGATGACCGGGATCTTGCGCCGGGCCGCCTCGGCGATCTCGGGGTTCGCGGCGGCGATGGCCGAGGAGGCCACGACCACGCCCGCGCCCACCACGTTGGCTGGGTCGTGCCCGGTGAAGACGCGCGCGCCCAGCTGTTCCAGGCGGTCGGTCGCGGGGCTGCGCTTCAGGTCGGAGCCGGAGACGGCATAGCCCAGAGTGAGCAGGATTTCGGCGATGCCGCTCATGCCGATGCCGCCGATGCCGATGAGGTGAATACGTTGTGCTTTGGCGAACATAAAAGGGAGAACCCTCGGGAAAGATTACTGCATGCTCCGCCGCGCGAGCCGCGCACCCCCCCCCACAACTCTTCCGGAGGCCTCGGGTTCCTATGACTGACGAACGTGTATCCGCGGCGGAGGGCGCACACCGCCCCCGAGAACCGGATCGCGGAAGCAGATGGGGGACACAGTCCATGAATCGCAAACGCACGCTTTTGGCAGCCGGTTTAGGCGCACTCGCTTTGGCCGCTGTAGGTCCGCAGGCGGGGGCGCAGGTCGCGGTGGGCATCGGGATCGGCCCGGACGTGGACTACCCCGGCTATGAATATGTAGACGCCGCCCCTGCGTGCGCTTACGGCTATTACAGTTATTACCCATACAGCTGCGCGCCGGAAGGCTTCTACGGGCCGGACTGGTTCCTGGCTGGAGCATTTATCGGCGCGGGTCCGTTTTTCACCGGCTTCTACGGCTACCCGTGGGGCTACGGTTTCGGGCACATCGGCTACGGCTACTACGGCCGCGGCTTCGGGTATGGAGGCTACGGACGCGGGTTCGGCTACGGCGGATACCGGGGCGGCTACGGCGGCTACGGCTACGGGCGCGCCGGTTACGGCGGGGCGAATGGCTTCCGGGGCGGCTATAACG
>CAXUEU010000037.1:0-24154 GCA_964250195.1 uncultured Acidobacteriaceae bacterium | reverse complement strand
GTGGAGCGCTCCCAACCTGCTCATCACCCCGCATATCGCCGGGTCCATTCCCAACGTGCACGACCGCTTTTTCCGCTTCGTCGGGCGGCAGGCGCAGCACCTGCTCGACGGCGAGGAGCCGGAAAACATCATCCGCGGCGCGTACTGAGGCTAGGGGCGAAGCACGAAACAGGGCCATCCTGAGCGCAGCGAAGGACCTGCTTTTACCGGACCGCCGCTAAAGCGGATCCTTCGCCGCTTCGCTCCTCGGGGTGAGGCGGTGATGCGAGGCGGCGGCATAGTACCCTTCGAACAACAGCCTCCACTCCTCTCCACAAGGATCACTCTCTCTCGAATGGCGAAGTTCACGGTCGGCGTAGATATGGGCGGCACCAATCTGCGAATCGCAGGCTACTCCGCAACCTGGGAGCGCCTCCACTCCATCGCGATTCCCACCCGCGTCTTGGACGGCCCCCAGGCCGTGCTCGGCGACATGTCCGAGGCCATCTGCCGAGTTATCGAGCAGTGCGGCCGGCGCGGCGATCTCGAAGGCGTCGGCATCGGCTCGCCCGGGCCCATCGAATTGCCCGAAGGCCGCCTCCTGGAGCTGCCGAACTTTCCCGGCTTCTTCGCGACCGAGCTCAAGGGAGAGCTGGAGCACCGGCTCGGCCTTTCGGTCATCATCGAGAACGACGCCAATGCCGCCGCCCTGGCCGAAGCCCATGCGGGTGCCGGCGAGGAGTACGGGGCCGACTCGCTGTGCATGCTCACCCTGGGCACCGGCGTCGGCAACGGCCTCATCTTCCAGGGCAAGATCTGGCATGGCTTTCGCGGCATGGCCGGGGAGGCCGGCCACGTCTCCATCTGGCCCGACGGGATCCCCTGCGCCTGCGGCAACCGCGGCTGCCTGGAGCTGTTCGCCTCCGCCACGGGCATCGCCCGCATGGCCCGGGAAACCGCCTACGAAGGCCGGTCTCCCCGCACCCGCGACCTGATCGACCGGGGCGAGCCTGTCACCGCGCGCGACGTCGCCCGGTTCGCCGAGCACGGCGACGAGGGCGCGCTCATCGTGTACGACACGGTCGGCCGCGCCCTGGGCCTGTCGCTCGCCGGCCTGGTCAATACCCTCAACGTGCCGCTCTATGTCATCGGCGGCGGCGCGTCGGCGGCCTGGCCGCTCTTCGCCCCGGCGTTGTTTCGCGAGCTGGAGCGCGCCAGCTACGTGTACCGGCTCACCATGCCCGCGGACAAGTACACCTACGCGCCGGGCAAGACCAATGTGCTGCCCGCGCTGCTCGGGCCGGACTCCGGCCTCCTGGGCGCGGCCATGGTGCCGCACTACGCGCCCTGAGAATGGAAGAACGTTAGTCTAAGCACACCGCTCCTGCTGTATGCTGTGGACGCATCCAGCAACCCCGCCTTCACCCCTATGACCCGTAAACCGACCATGAACGACGTCGCCGAGACCGCCGGGGTCGGCACCATGACCGTGTCCCGCGTGCTGAACGGCTCCGTTCACGTCACCGAGGAAACCGCGGAGCGCGTCCGCCGGGCCGTCGAAGCCCTCGGCTACCGGCCGAACGAGATGGCCCGCGCCCTGCGCAACTTCAAGTCCCGCACCATCGGGCTGCTGCTGCCCAACCTCCACGATACCTTCTACGCCACCTGCGCCCACTCGCTCAACATGGTCGCCAACGCGCACGACTACACCGTGCTGCTCACCCTGACCAACGACGACTCGATCCACGAGTACCGCGAAGCCCAGCGCATGATGCAGCGCCATGTGGAGGGCATGGTCGTCATCCCGGCCGGGTCCGACCGCTGCCGGCTCGACGAGCCGGAGTTCCGCGAGATCCCCGTGGTCATGCTCGACCGCCCGCTCGAAGGCGAGGGTGCCGGCGAGGCCGACTCCGTCGTCACCGAAAACGAGGCCGGGGCGCGCCTCGCCACCGAGCACCTCCTGCGCGTCCACCGGCTCGAGCGCATCCTCTTCCTGGGCCACCGCTCCGACCTGTACACGATGGACCGCCGCCGCCAGGGCTACGCCGGGGCCATGCGGGCGGCGGGTTTCGCGCCTCGGAGCGACTTTACCTGCGCCTCGGAGGCGGACACCGAACGGGTCCTGCGCGCGGCCCTCGCGAGCACGCGGCCCCCGCAAGCCATCTTCGCCGGCAACAATCTCGCGACGCGGCGGTGCCTGTCCGCCCTCTTGCGCCTGCACTGCCGCGTTCCGGAAGAGCTTGCCTTGGTCGGCTTCGACGACCTGGAGCTCGGCGATCTCCTGCACCCCGCGCTCACCGTGGTCCGGCAGCCGGCGGAAGAACTGGGCAAGACGGCGGGACGGGTGTTGTTCGCGAAGCTGAAGAACCAGGTCGGTCTGCGCGAGATCGCGCAAACCGTCCTGCCGGTCGAGCTGCTGGTCCGTCACTCCTGCGGCTGCCCTTACCGGCCCGGGCCGGCTTGACTAGTTCTTGCTCGCTCGGCAGCCTTTATCGGCTTCCGGGTTGTCCATCGGCAGGCGCACCTCGAACTCGGTCCTGCCCGGCTCGGTCGTGAACCGGATCTTGCCGTGGTAGTTGCCCACCACGATCCGGTGCGCGATGTCGAGCCCCAGCCCCGTGCCCACGCCGACCTCCTTGGTCGTGAAAAACGGTTCGAAAACATGGCTCCGGTGCTCCGGCGCGATTCCCGGCCCGTTGTCGCGGATCGCCACGCAGACCTCGCCCGCCTCGGTCCATAACCGAACACCGACCTGCCCGTTTTCGGGGGCGGCGTCCACCGCATTGTCCAGCAGGTTGGTCCAAACCTGCGCCAGCCCCGCGCCCACGCAAGCGATCTTGGTTTCGCCCGGGAGCAGGTCCTGGTCCACGTGAATCCCCTTCTGACGAAACTTGTGGCCCAGGATCGTCAAGGTGCTCACCAGCGTATCCCGCACGTCGACCGAGCCCTTGCGCTTGTCGTCGTAGGCGTATTTCTTGACCGCGACCACCAGGTCCGTGACCCGCGCGATACTCTCCTCCACGGTCCCCACGAGCTGGAGGCTGCTGATCAGCGCATGGACATAATTCAGCGCGTCCGAGAGAATTCCCGGCGGAAACGACTCGCGCGCGCAGAGCATATCGGCTTGGCACCAGCCCGCGTGCACCATCGTCGGAGCCATGCGGGAGGCGTTCTCCACGCCCAGTCCGTCCAGCCAGGCGGCCAGTTCCTCCTCGCGGTCCGACTGCTCAATCGCCGAGACCGCGGGCGGCGCGCCGTTTTCCGCCAGTGCCATCACCTGCTCCTGCAAGGCGGCCAGGCACTCCAGCTGTTCCGGATCGAGGGGCGTGCGCGTCATGCGGAGCGAGATTTGTTGCAGGGCCAGGATGTTCTCCCGGAGCTGCGCGGAGGCGCGCCGGGCCGCCGAACCCGGATTGTTGAGCTCGTGCATGAGCCCGGCGGCCAGGGTGCCGAGCGAAACCAGCTTCTCCCGGTGCAGGGCCATGGCCTGGTAAGCCTCGGCGCGCCGCGCGAAATTCGCCAGCACGATCGCGCGCACCGGCGCCGAAGCGGCCATCAGCCGCCAGAAGCTCTCCTCCGGGATACGCAGAAGGCGGCAGGGCGTGAGCGTTTGGCAAATGGCCACGCCCGAACGCCATCCGGACAGCAGCGGCACCTCCCCAAACGTTTCGCCCGGCAAGGGCCGCAGAAGGTGGATCTGCCGGCCGTTTTCTTCCTTGCTCAAGGTCAGTTCGCCCTCGAACAGGGCATAGAAGGCGAGCCGGCCGCCGCAGTTGACGGCCACCCGGGCGTCCGCCGGGATGTGCATCCACTCCGCGCCGCCGAGCAGAGAGAGCTGCTCCGGGGCGAAATCCGCGAAGGTCGGCATGCGCCGGAGCTCGTCCAGGAGCCGAGCATCGAACGAGACAGGCTCGAGCAGCCCTTCGATTTGCTCGACCGCGCCGGCCGCCTCGTCTTGTATTTGCTCCACCATGGCTCCCCTGTGCGGTCTCCCTCTCACCCAGCCTTAAAACTGCGCCAGGTACTGATGCATGAACTGCACCGCGATCGAACCCTCGCCCACGGACGAGGCCACGCGCTTCACCGAGCCGAAACGGACGTCCCCGGCCACGAAGATGCCCGGCACGCCCGTTTCGAGCAGGTACGGGTCGCGCTCCTCCACCCACCATGCGGGCAGCTTGCCGCCGCGCTTCAGGTCCGGCCCGGCGAGCACGAAGCCCCGCTCGTCGCGCAGCACGCACTCCGGCAGCCAGCCGGTCTTGGGCGCGGCCCCGATGAAGATGAACAGCGACGACGCCGCGCGCCGGACCCTCTGCCCGTCGCGCTCCACCTCGATGCACTCCAGGTGTTTATCGCCCGAAACCTCGCGAACTTGAGCATCTGTCTGCACTTCTATATTCGATGTGCCGGCGATCTGATCGATCAAGTATTTCGACATGCTCGCGGCCAGCGAGGGCGCGCGGGCCAGCATGGTCACCTTGCGGGCGTATTTGCTGAAGTGCATGGCCGCCTGCCCCGCCGAGTTGGCCCCGCCCACGATGAAGATCTCCTCGTCCGTGCAGGTCTGCGCTTCACTCAGGGTCGCCCCGTAGTACAGGCCCGCGTTCAAGAGGGTCTCCGCGCCCGGCACCTCCAGCCGCCGCCAGTGCACGCCGGTCGAGAGCAGCACGACTCGGCAGCTCACCTCGCGGCCGTCGCCCAGCGCCACGACGTGGTATCCGTCCTTGCTCGCGATCCCCGTCGCGCACTGCGTAATGAACTCGGTCCCGAACCGCGTGGCCTGGGTGATGGCGCGGCGGGCCAGGTCTTCCCCGCTCACCCCGGCCGGGAAGCCCAGGTAATTCTCGATCCGGGAGCTCGCCCCGGCCTGCCCGCCCGGCGCGTCCGGCTCCACCAGCAAGGTCCGCAGCCCCTCGGAGCTGCCGTACACCGCCGCGGCCAGCCCCGCGGGGCCGCCGCCCACGATTACCAGGTCGTAGAAATCGCTCTTCGCCTCGGTCCGAAGCCCGACTTTCGCGGCGAGCTCCGGCAGCTTCGGCTGGGTGAGGGACGAGCCGTCGGGAAACAACACCGCCGGCAGCTTCGTATCGTCCACCTTATAAGTGCCCAGCAGGCCGGCCGCCGCCTCGGGCGCGATCTCCGGGTTGACCCACTTGAAGGGAATCTGGTTCCGGCTCAGGAACTCGCGCACCTGGTGGTCCCGGGCCGACCAGCGCGTGCCCACGACCTGCAGCCCCTCGTACCGCGGCTTGTGACCGCTTCCCCACGCTTCCAGAAGATCGTTCAACACCGGGTACAGGCGCTGCTCCGGAGGGTCCCACGGCTTGGTGAGGTAGTAATGGATGCGCGCCGAGTTGATCGCCTGGATCGCCGCTTCCGTGTCCGCGTAGGCGGTCAGCAAGGTCCGTCGTGCCTCGGGGTAGATACCCTGAACTTTCTCGAGCAGCGTAACTCCGGTCATCCCCGGCATCCTCTGGTCCGAGACCACCAGCGCCATGTCGTCTCCGCGGGCTTTCAGCTGCTCGCAGATATCGAGCGCGGCCTGCCCCGAAGCGGCCCGGAGAATGCGATACTTCTCCGCATACTGGCGGCGCAGGTCCTGCACTACCGCCTCGAGCACGCTGATGTCGTCGTCGACCGCGAGAATGACTGGCTTGGCCATGGCTCCCTGATTGTATTTGGTTGGGACATCGCGCCCGCCATCCCCGGCAATCTTTCACAAGTGTGCATTTTCTACACACATGATTCCTGCAAAACCCTTTGTTTCCGCATCCCCCAAAGGTTGCACGGAAAAAAGAGTGAAAAAAGTGCTTGCAAAGATTCGCGGATGCGGTACTCTTGCGCTACCAACAAGCACAGAAACGAAGCGAATGCCAGATCGGTAATCGAAAGACAGGTAACCACTGGTGTATTCTTTCCCAAACTGCACCACTTCTCCTCCAGATTCTGTGAGCCGGTCGTTTCTCGCGGTCAGCATAGCCCGCGGAAGCCAGTGCACAACCACCCGGACAGAAAGTTCCGGGCGGCACACGAGCCGATAGGCCACAAGGATCTCCGACGATGAACAAGGTAATTCTCGCTGACAACCAGGCCATCTTCCGCACCGGCACCGCCAAGGTGCTTTCCATGGAAGACGACTTCCGCATCATCGCCCAATGCCCCGACGCGGACCGGCTCCAAAGCGCGCTGGTCACCTTCCGCGGCGCGACCGTGCTGTTCGGCTCGACGCTCAAGCTCGACCCCCACCAGCTCATGCAGCAGATCTGCTCGGCGGGCAGCCGGGGCGTCGCCATCCTCGAGAATAACGAACCGCAGCAGCCGTACCTCAACGCCAGGGTCCACGGCCTGTTCTTCCGATCGATCACCGGGCCCACGCTGGTGGACTGCGTCCGGCGGGTCGGCCGCGGGGAGCGCGCCATTCACTCCGCGACCGTCGCACCGGTCCAGGTGCCTGACGAGGATGTAGTGGGCGCCCGGGTCCGCGACCGCCTCACACCCAAGGAGATGAAGATCGTGGCGCTCATCGTCCAGGGCTGCAAGAACAAGGAAATCGCGCTGCGCCTCGGCACCACCGAGCAGGTCATCAAGAACTACCTGCGCGGCGTCTACGACAAGACCGGCGTCTCCGACCGGCTCGAGCTCGCGCTCTTCACGATTCACCACAAGATCCTGGCCGAAGCCGCCGCCGCGGCCAACAGCCTGATCCTGCAGGCCTCCTAGCGGACGCTGGTGCGAGCTTGGCTACCAACCCCCTGAACCCGCAACCCCCCTCAGGCGGCCAAGCTCGCATCAGTCTTACCGTTGTCGCGCGACCCGCTCCGCGATCGACTTGCCCTGCGTGAAGTGCAGGAGGTAGTCCGGGCCGCCCGCTTTCGAGTCGGTACCGGACATGTTGAACCCGCCGAAGGGGTGCGCGCCCACCATCGCGCCCGTACACTTGCGGTTCAGGTACAGGTTGCCGACGTGGAACTCGCGCCGCGCCCGGTCCAGCGTTCCCGGAGCGCTCGCGTATACGGCCCCGGTCAGCCCGAACTGCGTGCCGTTGGCCACCGTCATCGCTTCCGAAAAGTTCTTCACCCGCAGGATCGCCAGCACCGGCCCGAAGATCTCCTCCTGCGCCAGCTTTGCGTCCGGCGGGACATCCGCGAAGACGGTCGGCTCGATGTAAAAGCCGCCCTCCTCGGTTTCGATCGCCTTCCCGCCCGCGATCAGGCGGCCTTCCGCGCCCTCAATGTAGCTCAAAATTCGCCGGCGCGCGCCCTCGTTGATCACCGGCCCCATGCGCGGGTTGGTCTTGGGGTCGCGCACGCTGATCGCTTCGACGCCCTCGCGAATCTTGTCCAGGAACGTGTCATAGATCGCGTCCTCGACAATGGCCCGCGATCCGGCCGAGCACTTCTGCCCGCTGAACCCGAAGGCCGCGGCCAGAACGCCCTCGACCGCCTCGTCCATATCCGCGTCGGCCGTCACCACGGTCGCGTCCTTGCCGCCCAGCTCCAGGATGGCGCGCTTGATCCAGATCTGCCCGGGCCTGGGCTTGGCGGCTTTTTCGTTAATTTCGAGCCCGACGGCCCGCGAGCCGGTAAACGCGATAAAACGCACCTGCGGGTGCTCGACCAGCGCATTGCCCGCCTGCGCGTCGCCCTGGAGCAGGTTCACCACGCCCGGCGGCATCCCGGCCTCCTCGAGCACGTCGATGAAGCGCGCCGCGATCGTCGGCGCGTCCGGAGAGGGCTTCAGCACGACCGTGTTCCCGGTCACGATCGCCGCCGCCGTCATGCCCATCGCGATCGCAAGTGGAAAGTTCCACGGAGGGATGATCGCGCCGACGCCGAGAGGGATGTAGTGCAGCTCGTCCCGCTCGCCCGGCAGCTGGATCGGCGTCTCGGTCCCGGCCAGCCGCAGGGCCTCGCGCGCGTAGAAGTCCAGAAAGTCGATGCACTCGGCCACGTCCGCGTCCGCCTCGGCCCAGTTCTTGCCGACCTCGTACACCAGCCAGGCGCAGAACTCGAATTTCCGCTCGCGGATGATCTCGGAGGCCCGCATCAGGAGCGAGACCCGGTCTTCGAGCGGCGCGAACCGCCAACTTTCGAACGCCTTCCGCGCCGCCTCGACCGCTTTGCCGGCCTCCACGGGCCCGCCCACCGGATGGACGCCGATGATCTCCGCCGGGCGTGCCGGGTTGCGCGACTCGAACTTCGAGCCCGTCTCCACGCGCTCGCCGCCCAGCACCAGCGGGTATTCGCGGCCAAGTTGATCCCCCACCCACTGGAGCGCCGCCTTCATCTCCCCCGCGTGCCGCCCGTGCGAGAAGTCGGTAAAAGGCTCGTTCTTGAAGGTGCCCTGCGGCAGCCGGGTCTGGATTTGCGTCGTCGGGAGGGTGCTGGTCGCCATAGAAATCAGTGTAGCGCCGACACGCCTTCAGACGGTCGAGCGCAGGGAAGCGTGCCGGCGCAGCCGTCCTGCCTGATCTTCGGTTTGCTCGGCATGCGCCTGACTTTCGTGCAGCTTCACGGCTTCGTCCGCAAACCGCGGGAGCGGATGTTCTGGTGGTACACGCACCTGGGCAACTTCATCGGCAGCCGTATCGCGGCCTGGTCGGCGGTCGCCGGCAACCATCTCATCCGGTGACTGTGGCCCACGCCGGTCGGCGTACCCGCGATCGTCCTGACGATTGCGTACTCCAGGCGCAGATTCGGCGCGCGGACCGCCTCGGGCTCCCTACGCCTCCCGAAACCGCAGGTCCTACCAGAAAGCACGGGGACAGGTGTGCCTGCTTGCCTGCTCGTTAACAGCACGGCAGAAGTCTTTTGACTGTCATCGCTGAAACACAATCGCCATGAAGGATGAAAGCCTGTCCCTCCATGCGCATCCCATGCGGAAAGCGCACGCCTCCATCAGAGTGCCGCCATCCATCTCCAAGAGCCGCCATCGGAGTCTCCAGCATGAACGCGTCTTCCGTCCGAGACTTTTCACTTTTACCGGCTTTCGAGCAGACAGCGGTCGGCCTGACGCTGCTGACCCTGGACGGCAGCTTCGTGGCTGCCAACCCCGCTCTGTGCCGCTTCACGGGAAGGCCGGCCGCCGAGCTGCAAACCCTCGACCTGCTGGCAGTCGTCTTCCCGGCCGACCGGGCGATCTGCGCGGGCGATCTCAGCAGTCTTGCCGGCGGAACGAGCGCAACGGTCAGCGAAGTTCGCTATCTTCACCCTGATGGAACGATCGTATGGGTTCGCAAATCGCTGTCGATACTCGAACGAAGCGAGTTCAGCGAGCCCTACCTGCTTGGGGTTTGCGAGGATGTGACCACCCGAAAGGCGACCGAGCTCGCGCTGGAAACTCTCCGGCTGGAGCATCAGCATTCCGTCGACTTCAACCCGCAGATTCCCTGGACCGCCGATGCGCAGGGAAAAGTGCTCGAGATGAGCGGCCGTTACCACGAAAAAACAGGCCTTCCGCATGAGACTGCATTCGGTGAGGGCTGGCTTCGCGTGTGTGCTCCCGAAGACGTGGAACGCATGAAGGCGGCTTGGGGACACTCCATCGCCACGGGGGAACCGTACGACATCGAGCACCGCATCCTGACCTCGTCAGGCCGGGAGTGCTGGATGCGAACGCGGGCGTTTGCCCGGCGGGACGAAGCGGGCAAGGTCGCCCGCTGGTACGGCACCAGCGAGGACATCAACGAGCGCAAGCTCGCCCAGGACGCCGTTCTCATCTCGGAGAAGCTGGCGGCGATCGGGAGGCTTGCCGGCTCCATCGCGCACGAGATCAACAACCCGCTCGAGGCGGTCACCAACCTGGTCCATCTCGCGAGAACCAGCACGCAGACCGATGAAATCGTTCTCTACCTCGACCAGGCAGATCTCGAGCTGCGCCGGGTCGCCGCGATTACCAGCAAGACGCTCAGGTTCCACCGGCAGTCCACCCATCGGGAGGCGGTTCGCTTCGGCGAACTCATCGACGGAGCCTTGCTGATCTTCGAGCAGAAATTGAGGTACATCGGGGCCGCCGTCGCGCTGCGGGAACGAACGAAGCGAAGGGTCCTCTGCCTTCAGGGAGAGATCCGGCAGGTCTTGAACAACCTGATCGCCAACGCGGTCGACGCCCTTCCCCAGCAGCAAGGGAGACTGTTGCTGCGCTGCCGCGACGGGCGTGACTGGAAGGACGGCCGCGAAGGCATGGTCATCACCGTTGCCGACGATGGGAACGGCATGAGCCCGGAGGTCCGGCGGCGAATCTTCGAAGCTTTCTTCAGTACGAAAGGGATTCTGGGGACAGGGATCGGCCTGTGGTTGAGCGCGGAGATCGTCCAAAGGCATCATGGGAAGCTGACGTGTCGAAGCTCGCAGGCAAGCCACGGTCACGGTACGGTGTTCTCGCTCTTTCTGCCCTACTGAACCGCGGGTGGAACCGGCTCGGTACGCGCGACGTTCGGCCGCCGGCCGAAGCCGTCCCGCCCGCGCCGGTCGAGGCCGCGCGTTCTTCGCGATGCACACGGCCCAGAGACACATCGGAGAGGACGGGGAGGCGGATGCGAAAGCTCAGGATCATGGAACACATCTCGCTGGACGGCGTGATCCAGCACTCCGCCGATGACGGGTCGTTCCCGCACGGCGAGTGGACCGCGCCCTACCGGACCCCCGCGGGCCGGGAGGCGGTGCTCGCCGCGCACGGCAACAGCTTCGATCTGCTGCTGGGCCGGCGTACCTACGATCTCTGGTCGGATTACTGGCCGCAAGCGCCGGGCAGTCCCATGGCGGACCGACTGAATGCGGCTGTGAAGTATGTCGTCACGCACCGGCCGGAGACGCTCGCATGGGGCCCGTTCGAGGGCCTCGGGCCGGATCTCGCCGAGGCGACGCGCCGCATCAAGTCGCAGGCGGGCCCGGACCTCATCCTGTGGGGCAGCTCCACGCTCACCTCGACGCTGCTGGAACACGGCCTGGCAGAGGAGGTCGTGCTGATCCTCTACCCGGTCCTGCTGGGTACGGGAAAGCGCTTCTTTGCCGAGGGTACCCCGCCGCGCTCCTTCGAGCTTGCCGGTACTCGGTCGTTCCCGTCCGGCGTTCTTCTAAGTACCTATAAGGTTGCCGGGCCGCTGAAGACCGGGTAGCGCGGCGACGCGGTTCCCGCGCTCAGCGCACGGCGGCCCGGCGCGGCGCGGGAACGCCCTTGTCCACGTTGACGTAGAACAGGTCCGTCGCCACCGCGAACCCTTCCGGCGTCCCGGCCCAGGGCATTACCTGCCAGTCCGTGGTGGGCGTGACGGTCTGCCAATGCGCGGGGTCGCCCAGCTTGACCGGCATCCGGAACGGGTCCACGTCCACCTTCCACCGGTAGGACACCTGCCCCGGCCCGAACCGCAGCTCCAGCGACGGGATCGCCGTATGCCGCAGGTACTGGTCGAACTCCGGGGTCAGGTCCAGGCCCGTTCGCTGGTTGAAGAACGCGATCACGTCCTCGGTCAGGATGGTTTGGTACTTAAATCGCTGGTAATAGTCATGGATCAGCGCGAACCACTTCGGGTCGTCGTCGACCACGCTCCGCAGGGTGTTCAGAAACAGCGCGCCCTTCACGTACTGGTCCAGGTCCGGCTGCCGGTTGGTGCCGCGCTCGGTGAGGATCGGCTGCTTGCCGATCACCTTCGGCTTGAACCCGTTCACGTACTTGAGCGCGTCCGCCTTGCCGTAGCGGTACTCGACATACAGGCTCTCGGCATAGGTGTCCCAGCCTTCGTGAATCCACATGTCCGAGGTGTCGCGGGCGGAGATCGCATTGCCGAACCACTCGTGCCCGCTCTCGTGGATGATGATGAAGTCGAACCGCGGGCTGATGCCGACCCCCGTCCAGTCCTTTCCGTAGTAGCCGTTGGCGTAGTGGTTGCCGTAGGCCACAGCGCTCTGGTGCTCCATGCCGGCATAGGGTACCTCGACCAGCTTGTAGCCGTCCCGGATGAAAGGGTACTCGCCGAAGTAGTGCTGAAAAGCATCGAGCATCTCCTTCGCCTGGGCGAACTGCAGCTTCGCTTTGTCCAGGTTTTCCGGCAGCGCGTAAAAGTCCGACGGCACGCCGGAGTACGTTTCCGACCAGTGCGCGTACTTGCCGATATTCAGCGCGACATCGTAGGAGTTGATCGGGTAGTGCACGGCCCATTCCCAGCGGGTCCACCCGCCGGGCAAGTCGCGTTGCGCGACGAATTTGCCGTTCGACACGTCGGTGAGCCCCGCCGGCACCTCGACCGCGATCTCCATGCCGTCCTGCGGCTCGTCCCGCCACTGGTCCTTCGACGGCCACCAGATGCTCGATCCGTCGTCCTCGCAGGAGGTCACGATCCACGGATTTCCCGACGGGTCCTTGCCGAAGGTCAGTCCGCCGAACCGCCCCACGGGCTCGGGGCGGCCGGAGTAGAAGACGTCGATGGTCGCTTCGACGCCGGCCGCGAGCTCCTCGGGAAGGTCCACGTACACCGCGCCCAGCGCGCGCGTGAACTTCAGTTCGGCACCGTTCAGGGTGATTTTCTCGATCGCGAGATTCGGGTAGAGGTCCACCTGAATGCGCCTGCCCGGAGCGAGCATCCGGAAGCGGATCCGGTTGTCGCCGCGAATCGTCTCGGCCGCCGGGTCGACCCGGACCTGGAGCTTGTAGGAAAGCAGGTCGTTGTTCGCGCGGTAGGGCCCGTACACGCCGCGCAGGCGGGCGGCCTGCTCCGCCGGGGTCGGCTGCGCGATCGGCGCGGCTTGCGCCTGGGCACGCATCCAGCCCCCACCGGCGAGCAGACTGCACAACAAGAGACGAGCGGTCATCCCGCAAGCCTACCAGCGCTTAGGGAACGGTGATCACGACCTTGCCGACCTGCTCGTTGGACGCGAGGAACCGGTACGCCTCCACCGTCTGCGCCAGCGGAAAGGTCCGGGCGATTTTCGGGCGGAGCCGTCCATCCTCCAGGCGCTCCACAATGTAGCGCTTGGCCGTTTCCAGAGCTTGGGGATTTTCCGAGACATCCATCAGCGTATAGCCCTGCATGCGCACGCTCTTGCCCAGCGCTTGCATGAGCGGGAACGGCGTCGGCTCCGACGAAAGCGCGCCGTAGACGAAGACCGTCCCGCCCGGAGCGGTCGCGGCCAGCAGCTTCTCCATGAACGGGCCGCCCACCGGGTCGAAGACGAGGCGCGCCAGCTTGCCGCCCGTGATCTCCCGGACGCGCGCCGGCAGATCTTCCTCTTCGGTGGCGATGACGTGGTCGGCTCCGGCCGCGAGCAGCGCCTCGCGCTTGTTGCCCCGGCGCGTCGCCGCGATCGCGGTCGCGCCCGCATCCTTCACCATCTCCATCGCGGCCAGCCCTACGCTGCTTGAAGCCGCCGGAACCAGGACGAAGTCGCCCGGGCCTACCTTGCCGTACATCACGAGTGCCCCGTAGGCGGTCATGTACTGCATCCAGACTGCCGCACCTTCAGCCGAGGAGAGCTTGTCCGGAATGGGAGCGAGCCGCGACGCGGGCACGACGGCCTCCTCGCCCAGCACGCCGTTGCGGTTCATCGAATAGCCGGGGACCGTGCCCATGCGCCGGCCCTTGAGGGCGGGGTCCACGCCAGAGCCGACTTCCTCGACGACGCCGACCGGCTCGTAGCCGAGATGCGACGGCAGCGCGGGCTGCTCGAAATACTGCCCGGCCATGTACATCAGCTCCGCGCGGTTCAGGCCCACGGCCTCGACGCGCAGCTTGACCTCGCCCTCGCCCGGCGCGCGCGTTTCCGTTTCTCTGAGCTCCAAAACCTCCGGCCCGCCGAGCCGGTCGAACACAATCGTCTTTGCCATGGCTGTTTCCCTCGACTCTTGGATGAACGGCCCCGGCCGACGATGCGTCGCGCTCCCTCAGGGCGCGGGCGGCCGGCTCGCTTCGGCGAGGATTCCGCGCAGCTCGGTCTTCATCAGAGCCACGGCCCCGTGCAGATCGCGGAGCATGGCTTCGCGGTCCGCCAGCTCCTCGGCGCTCAGCCTGTTGCCTTCGGAGAAGTCGCTGGTCACGCTCGCGAGACTCGCGCCGCCCTTGCTGCCCGGCTGCTCCAGCCGGTGCAGGCGCTTCCAAACCAGCGGCAGGGACTGGTCCGGAGCCACATCGTCCGGCAGCTGCCCGTCGCCCGCCGTGGGCGCGTGCAGATAGGCCTTGACCGTCGCGGGATATTTGCTCGCCTCGTTCGGCGCCGCGCCCAGGATTTGCGCGAGCATGTTGTAGGGCGACCGAAAGGTCCGCTTGTCCCCGCGCGCCGCTCGCAGCTGCGCCGCCGAAAGCGTGATCGCCGTCGCGCCGGAAGCGACGTTGAGCGCATTGCCGGCGCGGCTCAGGCTTTGCGAAAGCTGCAGCGCCGAACCCACGGTGCTGAGGGCACCGCTGATCGCGAACGTCGCCACGTTCAGCGCCGCGCTGCGCTTCTCTTCCTGCGACACGAGCACGTACCGGCTGTCCTCGGCGTGCGCGGCCTCCGCATCGATCCGGCCCAGCATCTCGTCCGCGTCGAAGGAGGCAAGCAGCACCTGCCCCGTGATGGCCTGCCGCATGGCGACAGCCGGCGGGCTTGCCCCCTGCCCGTCGCGCTCCAGCAACGCCAACCGCTGGAGGTCGCCCTCGATGCCCATTGCCTGCGCGACGGCCAGCGCGGAGGCGGGAAGCGTCTGCGCGCCCGCGGGCAAGCAGAAAAGCAGGAGCAGGCCCACCCGCGGCAGCATCAATCCCCCGCCGTGATGCTTTCGGTCTGCTTCGACATGGTCGCCGTCCGCTCAATCTTGTCCCAGTTGAACGGCCGCCCGTCGATGGCCCGCTTGAGCGTCTTGAACAGCACCAGCGAGAACACCTGCCGGTAGGTGAACCGCTGCAGCCAGATGTGGAACAGAAGCACCGCATCGCCTTTGCTGCTGGGGTGCCTGCGCTCGAGCGAGAAGGCCAGCGCCGAGGTCACGAAGTCGATGACCAGGAAGGTGACGAAGTACACGACCAGCTTTTCAAAGTTGGCCGCGCTCGCCGCTTCCGGGTGAAAGTATTTCTGCCACAGGAAGCTCACGAGGCCGGCCAGGAACATGAGGTCGATGAAAGGAGACACCAGCGGCAGCAGAATCTGGAAGACGAGGATGTTGGGCAGCGCGAACAGCCCCATGGCGCGGTTGGTGCGCAGCGCCTGCTTGTGCTTGAACACCGCCTGAAGAATGCCGAACGACCAGCGGAAGCGCTGCCGCATGAGCCCGCGCACCGTCACCGGCGCTTCCGTAAACGCGAGCGCGCGGTCCTCGTAGATGACTTTGTAGTTCTGCTCGAGCAGGTTCATGGTCAGATCGGCGTCCTCGGCGACCGTGTTGAGCGGGTAGCACCCGCCCCGGCGCACCGCATCCGTGCGCCACGCGCCGATCGCCCCCGGCACCACCGTCACCACGTCGAACAGGTCGAGCGCGCGCCGCTCGAAGTTCTGGCTGGTGATGTACTCGAGCGCCTGCCAGCGGGTCCACAGGTTCACGCGGTTGCCCACCTTGGCATTACCCGCGACCGCCCCGACGCGCTCGTCGGCAAAGTGGCCGACCAGACGCTCGATCGCGTCCGGCGCGATCACCGTGTCCGCGTCGATGCCGACGTAGAACTCCTCCTCGAGTCGGTCGAGCGCGTAGTTGAGCGCCTCGGCTTTGCCCGCGTTCGGCTTCGTGAGCACGGTCACCCGGCCACTCGCGATCTCCTCGCGGTAGCTCTCACGCGCCATGCGCAGCGTCGCATCCGTCGAGCCGTCGTCGATCACGATCACACGCAGAAAAGGGTAGGTCGACCGCAGCACGGACCGGACTGTCCGCACGATAACCGTTTCCTCGTTGTAGGCGGGAACCAGCACCGCCACCCGCGGGGCGAAGGGCGGCAGCGCCGCGCGCGGGCGGAACCGGTCGATGAGCGCGCACACGCCGATGATCAGCAGCCGTCCGCTCATGAGAATGTCGCCCGCGAAAAACACGTACACGACCAGGTGCGCGAGCGTGGAAAAGACGAAGAAAGCGGCTTGGTCGACCCGGGCCTGCCACCACAGCTTGGGCGAGAGCGGCGGCATGACGGCGGCGCGCGTCTTGCCCATCAGCTCCGACACGGGCACGAACTCGTAGCCGCGCGCCCGCATCGTCGTAATCAGCAGCGGCAGCGCGGCCAGCGTCGCGCTGCGGTCGCCGCCGCCGTCATGCATCAGGATTACCGACCCACGGAAGTCGGGCCGGTCCTTCATGGCTTCGATCTGCTGGAGCACCCGGTCCACGATCTGCTGCGGGGTCTTGTGCATCCGCTCGTCCCAGTCGTCCGTATCAATTTTGTCGCCGATGACCGTATAGCCGGCTTGCTGGACCAGCCAGGCCGGCTGCGCCTGGTCGTTCGTGTCCGGTTCCTGGTCGATCGAGTAGGGCGGCCTGAAATAAAGCGGCTGAATCCCGAGCTCTGCCCCGAAAAGCCGCTCGGTCAGGTTCAGCTCCAGCTTGAGCTGCCGGTCGGAGATTTCGGCGATGTTGGGGTGGGTAAAGGTGTGATTGCCGATCTCGTGGCCCTCACGCAAGTAGCGGCGCAAGAGCCCCACGTGATCCTGCGCCGCCTCGCCGATGACCATGAACGCGGCGTGGACGTTGTATTTCTTCAGCACGTCGAGGATCTTCGGAGTCCACTTCGGGTCGGGTCCGTCATCGAAAGTCAGGGCCAGTTTCTTCGGGTCATAGCCGTAGTAGTGCAGGTTGAAGGGCTGCGGCAGCGCGGTCATGCGCTCGTCGGTGACCGTGAAGCGGCTCGCGTCCAGATCGATGTCGCGCCGGCCCGTCACCGGCGTCCCGGTGACCCGGAGAATGTCGCCCTGCCCGGTGACGGCGACGCCCTTGCCCGGCGGCACGGTTCGGAGCAGGTCCGCCGCATTCGCTGCGGATGGGTGGTCCCACACCGACCAGAGCGAGCCGTCTTCCGAGCCCAGCTTCCAGAGCGCGAAGGTTCGCAGCCCGAGCTGCCGGGCGGCCCGCATTTCGTTCAGCGCGGACACGGAGTCCAGGAACCAGACCTGGTGCCGCACGTGCGCGTCGTCATCATCGTAGGCGAAGTGCGGGTTCAGCTCGTCGCCGTTGAAGCTGACCGGGGCCTCCGCATCGCGCGCCAGGTCCCAGGCGTCCTGTACGGAAACCGAGTCCGCGCCCTCGACCTTGTTCGACTTGATACGACCCCTGCCGTCGAGCGGCTGCTGCCAGTCGTAGCCGTAGTTGCCGATCGCGACGATCAGCTTGGACTTGGGGATGTACTTGACCGCGCGGGCCAGGTTCGCCTCGAACCAGTCCTGCGCCGCGACCGGTCCGGGCTCGGAGGTGTCCTCGTGCTGGTCGTAGTTCATCAGGATCGCGCCGTCGGTGGAGGCAGCCATGGAGCGAAGGAGCGACGGGTCCGCCTCCGCCGGCACATTCACGTACAGCCGAAGGCCCTTGGGCGCGAAGTCCCGGTGCAGCTCCTCGAGCCACTGCCCGTACAGCTTGAGCGCCGGAGCGGGAATCTCCTCCAGATCCATGCAGATGCCGCGGTACTTCGGGTTAGCCGCGAGCAGCTTGTCCAGCTGCGCATGGAGCCGCTCACGCGCCGCCGGGCTTCGCAGAATCGCCGCGACCGCGTCGCCGTCCCACTTGTTGGCGACCGTGTCGTAGTCGTTCAGCATCGGGAAGACTTCCGTATCTTCCTTCGCGTCGGCGATGGCGCGGGCCACGTCATTATCCGGGTCGATGCCGTGCACCACGCCCTTGCCGTCGACCACGTCATAAAAGTGCGCGGGGTACAGGGCGGTGACGGCCTGGAGCTTGCCGTCCGGCGAGATCACGTGCAGCCAGTCGGGGAACAGGAGGTCGATCTGGTGGATGTGCGCGCGCAGGGAGGCGTAGCCCTCCCCGTCGCTGACCGAGCTGCCCTGGAGAAATGCCGCGCGAATGCCCTCGTCCTGGTTGAGCAGCACGTCGGACGGTTTGCGGTGCGTCTTACGCCGCGCCGGGCGCAGGCCCTTGAGCTTCGCCGCCGCGGCCGGCACGTACGCGTGGAAATTGCGGTGGCTGTCCGGGAAAGGCAGCCCGGGCAGCGAAATCCGCTTGAGCACGCCGACCGAAAACAGCACCAGAACCACAGTCGACACGACGGCAACCACGTCCAGAATGCGCCTGAGGCGCTTCCAGCGTTTGCGTTGCGGGTCGTAGAAAACGGCTTTCATGCGTGTGCCTAGCTTACCTTCCCGTCCCGCCCGCGGCCACGGGCGGGACCTTTGTTCGACGGCACCGGTATCATTTCGGGAAATGCCCACGCTCCCGGCCCGTTTTGGGCATTTCCGTCGTTTTTCTATCCCGCTGGTGTTGGGGCTGCTCCTGCGCCTGTGGTTCGTCTACCGCGACCCTGGGCTTTCCGGCGACCCGCTGCTCTATGGTTCGATCGCGCGAAACCTACTCGAGCATGGGGTTTACGGCTTCCTGCCCGGCGCGCCCACGCTCATCCGCCTGCCCGGCTACCCTCTCTTTCTTGCCGCCTGCTTCCGCGTCTTCGGCATCGAGCGCTACTACCCCGTTCTCTTCCTTCAAGTCGCTCTGGACCTGCTCGACTGCGTGCTGCTTTCGCGGCTCGCGTTCCGGCTCGCTCGGCCGGCTTTCCGAGAGCGCGCAGCCCGGGCCGCGCTTTGGCTGGCCGCGCTATGCCCGTTTACCGCTGCCTACACCGCGACGCCCCTCACGGAAACACTGGAGCTGCTGTCCATCACCGCGGCCCTGCTCCTTTTCGCGCGCGCGCTGGGCGTCGGCCAGCCTGATTCCCCGACGATCAATATGCGCGACCTCGCCGGCGCAACCTTGGCTTGGATCTATGCCGCGCTGCTTCGGCCCGACGGCGCGCTGCTCGCGGTCACGCTGGTGGGCGCGCTGGCTCTGCGCGGCCGACGCGCCCTTGCCCTTGCCGGGGTAGCCGCTCTTGCTTCCGTGCTCGCCTTCGCGCCCTGGGCTCTGCGCAACTGGTACACCTTCCGCGTCTTCCAGCCGCTCGCGCCGCGCTACGCCACCGATCCCGGCGAGCCGACCAACCCGGGCTTCCAGAGGTGGACCAAGACCGTCTGCGCCGACCTGGTCTGCACCTCCGAGGTCTACTGGGCCGCGGACGACGCGCCGATCGACCTGGATGCGCTGCCGGCCCGGGCCTTCGACTCACCCGCGCAGCTCCGCGCGACCGCCGCTCTGCTCGCCGACTATAACCGCGAGACGACGATCGCCCCGGCGTTGGACGCGCGCTTCGACGCTCTGGCACGGGAGCGCGAGCGCGTCCATCCCGTCCGGGTCTTCCTTACTCTCCCCCTGCTCCGTCTGGCCGACATGTGGTTTCGTCCCCGAACCGAGCTGTTCGACATGGACCTGCGCTGGTGGCGCTACGGTTCCGAAGGTCCGGACACGGTACTCGCTTGCGCCTTCGCCGCGCTCAACCTCGTTTATCTCGGGCTGGCCATCCTGGGCGCGTTGCAAAAGCCACCGCTGCTCGGGGTGTTTCTCGCGTTCGTCCTCCTTCGCTGTGCCCTGCTTTGGACCATCGAAGCCCCGGAGCCCCGTTATACGCTCGAGTGCTACCCGATCGTTCTGGTCATGGGGGGCTTGGCATCAGCCCGGTTTACTTCTGTACGAAGGTCGTCTCCTTCTTCGGAACATCCAGCGTGAAGTCTTTGTCCTTTGCTTGGTTCAGCTTGATGCCGGTGTAGGTGGCCGTCCGGTTGTCCCCGCCCGGCGCGGTAAAGACCTGCTTACGCGAGGTCGCCGTCAACGGGTCGATCCAGATCTCCACCTTCGTGAACAGCGGGTTCGGGCCGGCGTTCTTCGGCACGAGCCCCAGTTTCGCGACGGACACCCCGTCCACGGTCTCCGTGCCCTCGTAGCTCACGGTCCAGTTCGCCTCGAGATCCTTGCCGCTCCCGCCGAACCCGAGCGTCGAGAAGCTCTCGAACTGCGACCGGTTCGCGCCCGTGTTGAAGTCCGTCTCCTGCTTGATCCCCGGCTGGTACAGCTTCAGCACGCCGCCCTTGAATAAGACGTCTTTCTTCGCGGGCGAGCCGTTATCCGTGAGCACATGCGCCACCATCGCCGTGCCCTTGGCCCCGCGCTGGAACGCGATAGTCCCCGCCTGCACGTCGTGCTCGTCCACCGCGACCGTCACCTGGTCCCACCGGAACGAGGCTTGCGCGCTTTGGAACTTGGCGGACGCCGCATCGAGCTGCGCGAGCACCTTCGCGAGCTGCGGGTCCTGCGCCCGCGCCGCCCCCGTCATCAAGAGCACCACTACCATCCACCGCATGCACTCTCCTTATCGGCACTTCGCACGTTTTCGTTCAGGCCTTTTCACATAAATCTACCGGTGCGCCCAAACCTTGTACGCCGTTACCTTCCCGCTCACGTCTTTCAGCTCGTCCCAGTGGTCGATCACCACCGGCCCGCTCACCGGTGCGATCGCCAGCGCCAAAGGGGCTTCCATGCCGCGCGCGAGTACGCCCGTGGCCGGGTGTACCTCGTCGGCCGGAATCTCGTAAATCACCCCGGAGGTGGTCGGCTTCACCAGGATCGTCGAGGGAGATAAATTGTCCGCCACGGGATGGTCCCGGTAGTTGAACACCTGCGGCGTCACGAAGATAAACAGAAGGATCAGCGTCACCATCACGTCGTAGTGGAAGCTGCCCCGCTCGTACTTCCAGAAGATATAGCTCTTGATTAAGTTCACCTAAAACTCCTTGAAACCGCCTGCGCGGCTCGCGGCCACTTCGTGGCGGATATTCTCAAGACCTTTCTGACGCCCAATTACCTCAATCCCCCCCATGTACGGCCGCAAAGCCTCCGGCACCCGCACTCGCCCATCCTCCTGTTGATAGTTCTCCACCACCGCGACCCAGGCCCGCCCCACCGCCAGTCCCGACCCGTTCAAAGTGTGCGTGAACTCCGTCTTCCCGCGAGCGTTGCGGTGCCGGATGTTCGCCCGCCGCGCCTGAAACGCCTCGCAGTTCGTCACGGACGAAATCTCCCGGTACGCGTTTTGCCCCGGCAGCCAGACTTCCAGGTCGTAGGTCTTCGCCGCCGAAAACCCCATGTCCCCCGCGCATAGGAGCATTCGCCGGTAGGGCAGCTCCAGCCGCTCCAGGATCGTCTCCGCGTCACGCGTCATGCGCTCGTGCGCCTCCGCGCTCTCCTCCGGACGCGCGAACTTCACCAACTCCACCTTGGTGAACTGATGCTGCCGGATGATGCCCCGGACATCGCGCCCGTAGGAGCCGGCCTCGGATCGGAAGCACGGCGTACACGCGGTCAGCGAAAGCGGCAGCGCCTCCATATTTATAGTCTCGTCCCGCAGCAGATTCGTGAGCGGCACCTCGGCGGTCGGGATCAACCAGTGATCGCTGTCCTCCAGTTCGCCCGAGAACTCCCCGCCGCACCGGAACAGGTCGTCCGCGAACTTCGGCAGCTGCCCGGTGCCGAACAGCGACCGGCTGTTCACCATCAGCGGCGGCGCGACCTCGACATACCCGTGCTCCCGCGTCTGCACGTCGAGCATCCATTGCGCCAACGCCCGCTCCAGACGCGCGCCCGCGCCCGTAAGCACGGAGAACCGCGCCCCGGACAGCTTCGCCGCCCGCGGCAGGTCCAGGATGCCGAGCGCCTCCCCAATCTCGTGGTGAGGCTTCGGCTCGAATGGGAATGTGGGCGGGGTTCCCCAGCGCTTCAACTCCACATTCGCGGTCGCATCCGCGCCGGGCGGCACGTCCGCGGCAGGCAGGTTCGGCAGCCCTGCCAACAGCGAGCGCAAACCCTCCTCGGCCTCCGCCGCGGCCTGCTCCAGCGCCTCGCCCTCGACCTTCAGCCGCCGAACCTCCTCGACGATCGGCCCCGCATCCACCCCGGCGCGTCGGGCCCGCGCGACCTCCTTGCTCAGGCCGTTGCGCTCGGCCTTGAGCCGTTCGGCCTTGGTAATGCGCGCGCGCCGGTCCGCGTCCAGGCGGACGAAGTCGCCCAGCGCCGCGCCGGGATCCAGCCCCCGCGCGCGCAAGCCGGCTTCCACCAGCGGCAGGTTCCCCCGCAAAAGGCTCAAATCGTGCATACCCGCCTATCTTACAGGCCAAATCGGGCTCGACTGTGGCACATCCCACAGACCCGAGCCGCGGCGAATGAGTAACTGTACCTAGAGGTACTTATGCCAGAGCCCATCGCTCCTGCGCTGATCGCCGCCGTGGACTTCACCCCGGAGACCCTGCACGTCACTTTCGTTACGGGGGAGTTTTCCATCTACGAAGCGGACTTCCTCTTCGACGCCCGCACGCTGAACGACAACATCGTCATCCTGAAAACAGCGGAAATGTAAGCGGTTCCGAAACGATTCTTTTGTATGCCGGCTTACACAAGCGCTCGGGAGGTGGTGCAATGCTTCTCAGAAGCCCTTTTATGTCCACCAACCTACTCGAGCGCGCGCACGCCTACAAGAACACAATCCTCTGCCATCTTCCCGCGGAGGTCTCGGCCAGGCTCGCGCTCAAGGCAGTTCCCCTCGCGGTGGGGCGCGAAATGGAAGCCCCCGGCCGCCCCATCCGCAACCTGTTTTTCCTGGAGTCCGGCCTCGGCTCCATGACCTGCATGCTCCAGGACGGCTCGCAGGTCGAGGTCAGCCTGTTCGGCTACGAGTCCGTCATCGGGTTTTCCGCCCTGATGGGTACCCGCTACAGCCTCAATCGGGTCTACATGCAGCTCGGCGGCCATGGATGGATGTGCCCGGTGGATATGGCCCGGGAGGAATTCGCGCGGGGCGGCGAATTTCAGAAGCTTTGCCTGCGCTTCGTCCAGGCGCAGCTCATCCAGTGCATGCAATCGACGGCCTGCAATGCCCGGCACGACCTGGACCAGCGTTTCGCCCGCTGGCTCCTCTTGTGCGCCGACCGGTCAAATACCGAGACCTTTCACATCTCGCAGGAGTTCCTGGCCCAGATGATCGGGTCCAGCCGCCCCAGCGTCACCCTGGCCATCGGCCGCTTCACGGAGATGGGCCTGGTCACGCACCAGCGCAGTTCCATCCACATCCAGAACCGGGCCAGACTTGAGGAAAAAGCCTGCGAGTGCTACCGCGTCGTCCGCGACCACCTGAACAACTACGCCCAGAACGGCGTGGGCTACGGGAGTTAAGACACCTCTTCCTCGACCGCTGTTTCCGCAATGGCCCGCACCGGCGCGGCGACCTGCGCCAGCCTATGGCCCAGCGCAACCCCGGCCAGGCAAAGCCCCACGGAGAGCCCGATATTACCGAGAGCCCGCCCGAGCGCCCCGGATCGCAGCAGATCGAAGGTCTGCAGGCTGAACGAGGAAAACGTCGTAAATCCCCCGCACAGCCCCACCATCACGAACAAACGCGCATTCGCCCCGGCCTCGAACCGCGTCCCCGGCTGCGTGAGCGTCCCGTAAAAGCCGATCGCGAACGAGCCCGCGATGTTGATCGCGATCGTGGTCCAGGGCAGCATGTCGCCCGCACCCGCTGTCCAGCGACCCGCCGCGTAGCGCAAGAGCCCGCCCAGCGCGCTGCCCAGCATTACCAACAAAAATGGAGCCATCTCCCACCTGCTTCCCCTGTCACCGGATTCGCAGGAGTCATCAGCCCGAAGGCAGTTTAAGGGAGACCCCATTCCCGCTCAAGAATATAACGGCCTCCACCCTCCACCCTTCACCCTTCACCCTTCACCCTTCACCCTCGCGGTACGATAGACCCGTGACGCCGCCTGCAATGCTCCGACGCCTCACCGCTTTCGCCCTCGCGGCCGCCCTGCTCTCCGCGGGTGCGCCCACACCCGCCCGCGCCGCGGCCTACGACGGCCACCCCAAGCTCGTCGTGCTGCTCGTCATCGACCAGTTCCGCGCCGACTACCTTCAGCGCTACCGCTCCGAGTTCAAGGCCAGACGGGGCTTTCGCCTCTTCCTGGACGGGGGTGCCTACTTCCCCGACTGCTACTACAACTACGCCAACACCAAGACCGCCCCCGGCCACGCGACCCTGGGCACCGGCGCGTACACCGACGGCCACGGCATCAACTCGAACGAGTGGTGGGATCTCTCCCGCAACCGGGAGCGCCCCGTCTCCTCGGTCGAGGACGACCGCTACACGGTAGTG
>CAXUEU010000036.1:0-24168 GCA_964250195.1 uncultured Acidobacteriaceae bacterium | reverse complement strand
GACCATGCCCACTCCCCAGAGGACGACCCGGAGAACTAGCTGGACCGGCGCGTTCGGGCGTGCCTGCGGCGTCCTGCTCCAGGCCATCGTCAACGGGCTCGCGCTGACCCGCATCTCGCCGAACGTGCTCACCTTCGTGGGCCTGCTCATCAACTCCGTCGCCGCGTTCTTCTTCGGCTACGCGAACGAGCACAACTTCGTCCGCATGTTTCTCTACGCGGGCCTGGTCATCATCGGCGCGGGTATCTTCGATATGGTCGACGGGCGGGTCGCGCGCCAAACCAACCAGGTCACCGTCTTCGGGGCGTTCTTCGACTCGGTGATCGACCGCTACTCCGACGTGGCCCTGTTCTTCGGCCTGCTGGTTTTTTACGCGCGCGGCAACCGCTTTTTCTACGTCGGCCTGACCGCCTTCGTCATGGTCACCTCGCTGCTGGTGAGCTATACCCGCGCCCGCGCCGAGGCGCTGATCGGCAAGTGCAAGGTCGGCTTCACCGAGCGTCCGGAGCGCATCGTGCTGGTGCTGCTCGGCGCGCTGTTCGCGCGTTGGGGAGTCATGGCCCCGGTGTTGTGGGTGCTCGCGGTACTGTCCACCATCACGGTCATCCACCGCATCGCGTATACCTACGAGATGACGCGCAAGATGACCGTCATGCCGCCCGCCTCCGACCGGTAAGCTCCCCGTTCGAGCTCGATTGCCGTGAGCGATACGATTTCTTTTATCGCTCATGGAAGCCGCTTGTTCTGAGCGATATGCTTCATTTCTATCGCTCACGAGAGAGATGCTTTATGATCGATAGCGAGCTTTGCTATCGATCATGCGCTGGAACTGGGAACAACCCGACTGGCCCCGTTTCACGTGGGACCCGAGCCGCTTCGAGGCCGCGGAACGGCGCTTCCTGCGCGGCGCGGGCCTCTTGGTCGGCGTCGAGGTCCATCTCGGCCCCGATGCCCGGGCGGCCGTCTCCGTCCGCGAGCTGAGCGAGGAAGCCCTGACCACCTCGGCCATCGAGGGCGAGTTCCTCGACCGCGCCGGCGTGCAGTCCTCGGTGCAGCGCGAGCTCGGCCTCAAGCCGGACACTGCGCGGCTGAAGCCGGACAAATACAAGGAGCAGGGCATCTCCGAGCTCATGGTGGACCTGTACCGGACGGTCGAGAAGCCGCTCGGGAGACCGGCGCTGTTCCGCTGGCACAAGCAGGTTGCGGCGGGTTCGGATAGCCTGCGCGACGTGGGCCGCTACCGGACCGGCTCGGAACCCATGCAGGTGGTCTCCGGCCCCATCGGGCGGCGCAAAATCCACTTCGAAGCGCCGCCTTCCGGGCGGGTGCCCGCGGAGATGCGCGCGTTCCTCGCCTGGTTCAACCGCACCGCTCCCGGCGGCCGCCAGCCTCTGCCCGCGGTCACCCGGGCCGGGGTCGCGCACCTGTACTTCGAGTGCATCCATCCGTTCGAGGACGGCAACGGACGGCTCGGGCGCGCCGTGGCCGAGAAAGCGCTCGCGCAGGCGTTCGGACGCCCGGCGATCGTCGGACTGTCCCAGGCCATCCTCGCCCGACACCGCGAGTACTACGAGGCTTTGGAAGCCGCGAACAAACGCAACGACGTCACGCAATGGCTCGGTTGGTTCGCGTCCATCGCGCTGGAAGCGCAGGAGCGGACCTATGCGCATATGGGCTTTCTGCTCGCGAAAACCGCTCTGCTCGACCGGCTTCGCGGCCGGCTCAACCCGCGCCAGGAGAAAGCGCTGCTGCGCATGCTTCGCGAAGGGCCTGAAGACCTCGCCGGTAAACGCGCCGGCGGCTTCGAGGGCGGCATGACCGCCGGCAAGTACGGCAACCTGACTGGGGCTTCCCCGGCGACCGCCACACGCGATCTCGGGGAGCTCGCGGCCTGGGGGGCGCTCACCCGCGCGGGCGAGCGGAAGCACACCCGGTACACGCTCAACCTGCCGGAGAGCGCGTTCCCTCTGCCGAGGCTTTAGCCTCGGGTCACTTCGGCGGCCTTCGCGGGCACGTCCACTTCCTCTGTCGAGGCAATGGAATCGAGCATATTGCCCGCCCCGCTCTCCTTGAAGGCGAACCGGTACAGCAGCGCGGCCAGGATGGCTCCGGTGAGCTGAGCGCCGATGTAGAGCCCGACCTGGTTGTAGTTGCCCATGGCCACCGCCGGGCCCAGCGTCCGCGCCGGATTCAGGCTCGCGCCGGTCACCGGGCCGAACGCCATGATGCTGAACGTCACCGTCATGCCGATCGCGAAGGGCGCGAACTGGCCGGCCGTACCGCGAATCGCGGTATTGAGCACGGCGTTGGCTAGGAAGAACGTCCCCGCCGCTTCCAGGGCGAACCCGCCCGCAAGCGAGGTCCAGTGCGGGTCGATGGTCGTCATGCCCAAATGGTGGGGCGCCGCGTGCCCGTAGATGAGCAGCAGCCCGAACCCGCCCGCGATCCCCCGGCCAGCTGCGCCAGGATCACGGGGATGAACTTGACCGCCGAATGCTCGCCCGCCACGAAAGCCGCCACGGACAGTGCCGGGTTGATGTAGGAACCGCTCTCGTTGCCGAAAGCGTAGGCAAACGTCATGATGACCAGTCCGTGCGCGAGGGCGACGGCGGCGGTTTCGTTGGGCGCAAGCACCGTAACCGCCCCGGCACCGATGAAGATCAGGGCGAAGGTGCCGAGGAACTCGGCAATCAGATCCTTGGTGAAGTGCATGCCATTTCTCCGTCGAACCGGGTTGGGAAAGCGCCTGCTTTGCGCGAAACCACCTTGCTGCTTCCGCGCCGTGAACAAAGGACTACCTGAGCACCGCACCGTTGAGACGTATGTTCGTCCCCTAATGTTTTCCCCGTTCACGATAATTTCTTAAAGCGATAAGATTTTCAGGCCGACTCGTTTCCGCTTTCCCTCCGGTAGCGGCTCGGCAGCGACCCCGTCGACTGCCGGAGGCCTTGCTGAAGGAACCTCCGACGCGTACCCCGACCACATTAGTGGACACTGATCCGGCACCGACACGGCTGAGCCCGGCAGCGATACCTACACCCTGCTTCGCGGCGCGTAAACCGAGCGCCTCGCTGCCCTGGAGGGGGCAAAGGAGCTCGCGCTCGCGACCGACGCTCAACCGGCCTGACCGACCGGCACTCTCGGCCGGGTACACTCGTGCCATGCCCGGCTCTCCAACCCTGCTTATCCACGGCGGTGCCTGGGCCATCCCCACCGCCATGCGCGAGGATCACGAGCGCGGCATCCGCGCCGCGCTGACCCATGGTTACGCGCTGCTCGAAAGCGGCGCGCCGGCGCTCGAAGCTGTCGAGGCCGCCCTGAGCCTGCTTGAGGATGACGAGACCTTCGATGCCGGACGAGGCGCGTTCCTGACCCGGGACGGACGGGTCCAGCTCGATGCCCTGCTGATGGACGGCGCGACCCTGCGGGCAGGCGGGGTGGCCTGCGTGGAGCGGCTGTGCAATCCCATCCGGGCGGCACGACTGGTGCTGGAGCGCAGCCCGCACGTGTACTTCGTCGGCGCGGGCGCGGAGGCTTTCGCGGCCGGGCACGGCATGGCGCTGGTCGAGAATCTCGAACTGGTGATCCCGCGCGAGGTGGAAAACCTGCGTGCGGCTCAGAGCAACGAGCAGGCAGGGTTGCCGGATACGACTTTCGCAGGCTCCGCATCGGCGATTCAGGCGCAATGCGCCGGGTCGCTGAGAGTGAACCATCCCCACGAGCCGGGTCATCCCGAGCGGCGCGAAGGATCTGCTTCCGCGCGCGAAACAGCCCCCCGCCCGTCCGGCCAGGACCCTGCCGGCCACGATACGGTGGGGGCGGTCGCCCTGGACCGGCACGGCAACCTCGCCGCCGGAACCTCCACCGGCGGCACCCTGAACAAGGCTCCCGGCCGCGTGGGCGACTCCTCGCTGATCGGCTGCGGCTGCTATGCCGACAACGATTCGGCCGCAGTCTCGCTCACCGGCTGGGGCGAGCCGATCATGAAGCTGGTCCTGGGCAAGTGGGCCGCGGACCGCGTGGAAGCCGGGGCCTCCCCACAGGCCGCCGCGGATGCGGCGATCGCGCGGCTCCATGCCCGGCTCGGCGGCCACGGCGGCATCATTCTGCTCGACTGCCAGGGCCGGGCCGGGCTAGCCCACAACACACCCGCGATGGCCTGGGGACTGGCCGCCCGCGACGGACAGCGCGTCGGCCTCCACGCGCCCTCCGGCTTATAGATGAACCCTGAAATTGTTCTGGCTTCTGCCTCGCCCCGCCGCCGCGAGCTCCTTCTGCAAGCCGGCTACCGCTTCGAAGTCCGGCCCGCGGACGCGGACGAAACGCCGCGCCCGGGCGAGGATGCCGTGGCGCTCGCGCTCCGTCTGGCCCAGTCGAAAGCTGAAGCCGCATTCGCCGGCCATCCGGACAATGTGACCCTGGGCGCGGACACCGTCGTGCTCGCGCCCTCGGGCGAGCTGCTCGGCAAGCCCGTGGACGCGGCCGATGCGGCCCGCATGCTCCGTCTGCTTTCGGGCGCAACGCACCAGGTCGTCACCGGCGTGTGTGTCTGCTCCGCCGCTCGCACCGAGGCCGCGGCTAACCTGACCTACGTCACCTTCCACACCCTCACGGAAGCCGATATCGCGGCCTACCTGGCAACGGGCGAGCCGATGGGCAAGGCTGGGGCCTATGCGATTCAGGGCCGCGCCGCCTTGTGGATTCCGCGCATACTCGGCGATTATTCGAACGTCGTCGGTCTGCCGCTCGCGCTCGCCGGGTCGATGCTGGCTGCGGCGGGCGTCCTGCCCGAGTGAGTGAACCGCCTCCGGCGAGCCACTTGACGAGCTTGGTTCCCGGTGCGCGAAGTGTGTGCTTCTGTGGCATTTCAGCCACACCCCGCTCGGAGCCGGGACGCTTTACTCTGTTTTCAGATGCGATCCGCCCCCGAGCACACCGATGCCGGACCTCTGCACCGCACCGGGTTCGAACAGACCCTCGCCGCGCCGGTTTCCTTTGCGGGTATCGGTTTGCACTCGGGCGCTCCGGTCACCCTGCGCCTGCTCCCGGCCACATCCGGCCAGGGCATCGTCTTTCGCCGCACCGACCTCGACAACTTCCCCATTCCGGCCACGGGCCGCAACGTCGCCAAGGTCTCCTACGCCACCAGCCTCATGCGGCAGGGCGTGCTCATCTCGACCACGGAACACCTCCTGTCCGCGCTTTTCGGCCTATCGGTCGACAACTGCATCGTCGAGCTCGACAACCTGGAGCTGCCTATCCTGGACGGCTCGGCGCTGCCCTATCTCCGGGCAATCCGGCAGGCGGGGCTCAAGACCCAGCGCCGCCGCCGCGAGTACCTCCAGGTGCTCAGGCCGATCGAGGTGCGCGACGGCGACAAATTTCTCGGCCTGTACCCCGCTTCCACCTACTCCATCGATTACTCGATCGACTTTCCCGCGCCCATCGGCCGCCAGCGGCTCGCGCTCGACCTATTTTCGGGGACTTATGCCACGCTCATCGCACCGGCGCGGACCTTCGGCTTCCGCGAGGACGAGCAGAAGCTCCGCGCGATGGGCCTGATTCGCGGCGTCTCGTCCGAGAGCGCGATTATCGTGGCCGGGGGCGAGGTGGCGAACGGTCCCCTGCGCTTCCCGGACGAGTTCGTGCGGCACAAGGTTCTCGACCTGATCGGGGATCTGGCGCTCGCGGGTCACCAAATCCTCGGACACGTGGTCGCCGAGCGTGCCGGTCACGCGATGCACACCGCCCTGGTCTCCCGCCTTCTGCGCGACCGCTCCACCTGCGCGCTGGTCACCGAACCGGCGCGGGTTCCAGCGCCGCGCCGGGTGCCCGAGTTGGCCATCGCGACAGTCTGAGCACTCAGCGCGCTTGCACGTCCGGCACGGCCCGGTTGCGGTCCTTCAACCACTCGAGCGTGATCCGCCGACTCGTTTTCGGGGGTTTTTCGTCCAGGTCCGGCATGAAGATGTTGAGCCCCGCTTCCGGCGTCATGCGCATGTACCCGTTCACCAACTGGTCCTGGTAGTTGACCAGGCCCAGGTCGAACCAGGGGTCGTTCGAGGCGTCAATCAGCGTCAGGTCGACGTGCTGCATGGTGAGCTTGCCGAAGTCCAGCATGCCCCCGTTCAAGCGCAGGAAGTTGTGCCACTTCGCCGGCTCGCTGTCGTTGTCCTTGGCATTGCCGTAAATGACCTCGAGGTCGGGCACCCGGACACGCACCGCGGTGATCTGCCCGCGGAGGTGCGGCGGCGGCAGCAGCTTCTGTGTGTCGAACAGGACGTCGTTGCCGCTGATCGCGATTCCCGGCACGCCGCCCGGGTGCACCAGGTCGGCCAGGTCCACATGGAACCCGCCGAGCAGACCCTTGAGCGGCAGCTTCAGGACGTCGATCTTTTCGACGTGGAACCGGACCCAGCCGTTGTCGGTGGGCGCGAGCGTGCCGATCAGGCTCACCGGCAGCGGCACGAGCTTGTGGACGGTCCCGTGCAGCTTGACCCGGTCGCCCTCCGGGGTGACGGAGATGCCGGTGAGCGGCATCTTGCCGGAGCCGCTGCCGTTGAGGAAGTTGGTGATGTCGCCGATATTGACGCGGATAACGCCTTTTGCACGTCCAGGACGAACGATTCCGGGTCGTCGAAGGATGGGTTCACGTCCTTGCGGGTCCGCAGCATTCGCCCTCGAATCCAGCGGATGTAGATGCGGAACTGCGGCCCTTTCCGCAGCAGGAGGTTGTGCGCGTACACCAGGGTGGGCGCAAGCCGGTCGCCGGCCGCCCCGGCAGAGGTTGGTGCCGGTGAAGGCGCGGCGGTTGCAGGTTCGGTGCCGGGCGCGGCCGGTTTCCGCAGCGCGAACCACGCCGGAGTGAGCACCAGGGCAAGGGCAAGCAGGGCAGCGATACGGCGAGGGGTCACGGCGCGATTTTAGGGCCGTTCCGCTGCCGCCGGCTGTGCCGGTCCAGGCTTCCGAGAACGCGCGCCCGCCTCAAACGAACACCAGGCACTGCGGCCGGCTCAGGGCCACCTCGGCGCTCTTCGCCCCGAGCTTGCCGGTGCCCGGATCGCGGAGGAGGATTTCGATCGTGTCGGAGTCCTGGTTGGCCGTCAGCAACCACTGCTCCGTCGGATCGAGCGCGAGATGCCGCGGCACCTTGCCCTTGATCTCGGTTCGTTCCAGCTCCCTCAGCTCGCCCGACCCGGGGTCGACGGCGAAGGTGTACAGGCCGTCGTGGTAGCGGTCCGCCGCGTACAGAAAGCGCCCCGCCCGGTCGAGGACCGCGTCGGAGGCCTGCGAACGCCCGTGGAAATCGGCGTTGTTCAGGGGCAGCTGCTGCCGCGTGGTCAGGGTTCCCTTGCGCTCGTCCCACTCCAGCAGCAGCACCGTCGACTTCAGCTCCGCCACACAGAAGGCCCAGCGCCCATTGGGATGGAACACAAGCGCGCGCGGGCCGGCTCCGGCCGGCGCCTGCCACTCCGGCGGCGTGTGCACCGTGAGCTTTGCCGTCGAGTCATCCAGCGCGTACACGTGGATGCAGTCGAGACCCAAGTCGTTGAACAAGGCGTACTTGCCGCCCGGTGAGGCTGTAGCCCGGTGGACATGCGAAGCCTCCTGCCGGTCCTTGTCGGAACCCGCGCCGGAGTACTGGAAGTGCGAAACCATCGGGCTCACGCGCCCGTCCCGGCCCACAGTGAACGACGAGGCGCTGCCGCCTCCGTAGTTGGCGCACAGCAGCGTCCGCCCGCTTCTGTCCACGCCGACATGGCAGGTGCCGGTTCCGCCGGAGGCCGCCGAGTTGACCGGAGCGAGTTTGCCCCCCGGCATGATCCTGAAGCTCGATACCCCGCCGGACGCTTGCCCCGCGAAGGTATCCGTTTCGTTCGCGGCAAACAGCATGCCCCGGTCCGGCGAGAGCGCCAGAAATGTCGGCATCGGCGTTTCCGCCGCCAGGCCCAACGCGTGCAGCGCGCCGGCCTGCGCGTCCCAACGATAGGCGTAGATCCCGTGACTGCCCTTGCCCGTCTGCGTTCCCACGAACAGGACGGTCTTCGTTACCGCCTCCGCGGATGCCCCCCGCAGCGCCGCCGCGAACGCCGTCGCCGCAGTGGCCGCCCCCTGCAGGAACCGCCGCCGGTTCAAATGCTTCACCGCTCACCCCACGCCGCGCAACCGACATTTACCATACAAACGTTCTACCTGCCGCCCGCCACGGGTGTCCATCCCCCTGAACTCCCGCAGGCACCCCTCGTGTTTCGTCTTTTCTTCTATCGACGCTTCCAGCGATTTCGTTCAGGGGTGGGGCAAACTTTTTTTACTCTCCGTTCTCGATCGCAAACCAATGCCTGCTCCCCGCCGCAGCCTCTTGCGCCGCACCGCTTTTGTTTACGCGGGTTACCACGGCCTCACCACACATCCAAGCCGCCTCCACTGCCGCATCGTCATTAAGATCGTACAACTCGTCTTCCGGGTCGAAAACGATCGGCGCGCCTGAAGCGATACAGTGTCTCACCTGCTCCCAGTCTGTTCGCTCTTGCCCTGCATCTCTTCATACCTTTCATAAAGGGTGGAATGTCATCTTTCCCGCTCGACTGAATGTTGCAAACCAAGGCCGCTCGCGCTTCTTATGCTCGCGAAGCACCTGCACTTTCATGCCGACGAGGGCCTCGACCCACTCTTTCTGCTCGGCCTGTTTGTTGTGCGCCGTAGCCAGCACGGCGATCCCGCTTCGACGCAGATCATCCCGGTGCAGATTCCTCATGTCGCTGTCCCGCGTGACCAGCAGCCACCCCTGCTTATGACAGAACTGAATAATCGCAGGGTCGAGTACGTTACGTCGCACTCGCCCTTCGGCATCCCTGAACCAGTCATAAAAGCGTTCGACGTGGAATCCCGCCTCCCGAAGCCGAATCGCGACCGGCTCGGCCGCGAAACCCTCGTCGAGAAATAAAACGCACTCCTCACGCCGCTTCTTGACGTAAGCCAACGTGATCGAGCGCTTTCTCTACGAGGTCCTGTGTCAGTTCATATTCTCTGGCGATACCAGCGGCATCCTGCCCCGCGCGTCTGCTTGCCGCCAGCACGCTTACAGGTATTCTCGTGCCGGCTATAACTAAGCGCCCCGACATTACGTTCGGGTTGACGGAAACAGGACGGCTTTCACGGTCAATCCTGGCGTGCCGCCATGGAAAAATCGTTGCATCACTTAGAATTCGCTCTCCAAACAAATCGACCACTTCGTCGATCAACAGCTGCCCTCGTTTTCTCCCCAATGACACGATCGCGCGCGGATTCTTTCCACGAGCGGGTCTATCCAAGATGAGGCCGCCTTGAAACTGTCTAATCAGCTCAGGCCTTCGAAGCGGGTGCAAAGAGCGAGAAATCATCCGCGCATAGGAAAGTCCGCTTTTCAACGATTGCAGCGAGTAGCCGAAGCGCTCGCGAAGCAGATAAACCCTGTAAGCCTCCTCTACATCCTCGTATGACAGCAGATGAGCAGACCCAAAACGGCCTGAAGATTTTAATAGAGGTTCACTTCCCTCGTACCATGACGAGAGTGTGCGGCGGGGAATCGCCAGCATCCCTGCCGCCTCGGGAAGGGTATACGTAGGCACGGTCCGGATATCCTGCCCCAGCTTTCGGATTGGCTTGTTCGTCAGCATGTCACAAATCCTTTAGCGGAGAGTAGGATAGCGTACCCGACGCATCCACTCACTTGGGCGAGCAACTCGCCCCTCAAAAGCCGCCCGCCAGCTCCTCCGCCACCGAGGCCATGTTCACCCGGTGCTCCTTGACTCGCTCGGCCATCGCGTACTTCAGCGCTTCGACGCCCTCCCCGGTCACGGCCGAGAGCAGAAAAAACGGCAGCTTGCGGCGCTTGGCCATGGCTTGCAGCTTCTTGACCTTTTCCGGATTCGCGGAGTCCGCCTTCGAGGCGACAACGAGCACCGGCTTGTCCGGCAGCCCGTGGCCGAACGCGCGCAGCTCCTCGGTGATGACCTTGAAGTCCTCGACCGCGTCCAGGCGCCCGCTGCCGTCGGAGACATCGACCAGGTGGACGAGCACGCCGGTCCGCTCGATGTGTCGCAGAAACTGTACCCCCAGCCCGGCCCCTTCGTGCGCGCCCTCGATCAAGCCGGGGATGTCCGCGACCACGAAGCTGTCCTCGTGCGGAGCCTCGCCTACGGTGACCACGCCCAGATTCGGCTCGAGCGTCGTGAACGGGTAGTCGGCGATCTTGGGCTTGGCGGCGGAAATGCGCGCGATCAGCGTCGATTTGCCCGCGTTCGGGTAGCCGACCAGCCCCACATCGGCCAGCAGCTTGAGCTCCAGGCGCAGCGCGCGCTCCTCGCCCTCGAAGCCCAGCTCGTGCTCCCGCGGTGCTTGGTGGGTGGGGGTGGCGAAGTGCTGGTTGCCCCGGCCGCCACGCCCCCCGTGCGCCACGACGATGCGCTCGTCGGCATGACGAAAGTCATGAATCAGCTCGCCGGTCTCCTCGTTGTAGACGGAGGTCCCGACCGGCACTTTCAGGACCACGTCGGCACCTTCGCGGCCGGTGCAGTTGGAGCCCTCGCCGTGGCGGCCGCGCTCGGCCTTGTGCTCCGGGTTGTAGCGAAAGTGGATCAGCGTGTTGTGGCGCTGGCTGGACTCCATGACGACGTCGCCGCCGCGGCCGCCGTCGCCGCCCGAGGGGCCGCCCTTGGGCACGAACTTTTCCCGGCGGAAGGCCATGCAGCCATTACCCCCGTCACCTGCCTTGATACGAATTCTGGTTTCATCGATAAACATTTGTCTTTTCCCAGTGTATTCTCGGCTCACTTATCCGCTGTTTGCCTGATGTTTTGACGGCCTGCCCGCCCGGCACTTACCGGGAGGGAAACGCCCGGCTGCACCGAGCTCCCGCGCCACGCAGCGCCGGGCCGAGCCGCCCCCGTTCGGCCCTTTGTACGCCCAGCGCTGCGCTCGACAGGAGCCCGCGCCTTGCCCAACCGCTTCCCCACCCTCGCCGCCCTTGCGCTGCTCGCAGCCCCGCACGTGCTTGCCCAGGCCACCGACCGCGGCGGGCTCGAAGGCACCCTGCTCGACCCGCTCCTGCGCCCCGTCGCGGCCGGCACGCTCACCCTCACCAGCGACAGCACCGGGGCCGTCCTGACCGGGCGCTCCGACGGCGACGGCTTGTTCCACTTCCCCTCGCTGGCGCCTGGGTCCTACACGCTCCAGGCCTCCGCGCCGTCGTTCGCCATCTGGCAGGCCACCGCGATCGTCACCGTCGGCACTGTCACCACCCTGCGCGCGACGCTGCCTCTCGGACAGGCAAAAGAGGTCGTCCAGGTCGCGGACGTGATCCCGACCATCGACACCACGACCCCGGACATCACGACCATTCTCGACTCCGGCGCCGTGCACAACCTGCCGTCGAGCTCGCGCCGCTGGTCCGACTTCGCCCTGCTCACCGCCGCCGTGACGCCGGACGCCGACGCGAATGGGCTGCTCTCCTTTCGGGGGGTCGGCGCGCTGCTGAACGACAACACCGTCGACGGCGCGGACAACAACCAGGCCTTCTTCTCCGAGGAGCGCGGCCGCACCACCATCGCCTACTCCAACTCGGAGTCGGCGGTGGAGGAGTTCCAGGTCAACACCTCCAATTACGGAGCGGAGTACGGCCGCGCCGCCGGGGGCGTCGTCAACACGGTCACGCGGTCCGGCACCAATCGCTTCCACGGCGAAGCGTTCTTTTACAACCGAAACTCCGCCTGGGCCGCGAAGAACCCCTTCGTCACCTCGTCGACCTTCACCGGCGGGACCCTGACGGATACGACCACACCCAGGCTTCGCAATACGCTCACTCAGGGCGGCCTATCGGTCGGCGGGCCGCTGCGCCGCGACAAGCTGTTCGGCTTCTTTTCCTACGACCGCTACCACCGCGACTTCCCCGGCATCGCCCGCGCGACCAACCCGGCGAAGTTGTTTCAAACCCTCACCCAGCAGCAGTTCCTTACGCTCGCCGGGCGCATCGGCGTTTCCCCGGCCGAGGCCAAGATTCGCTACGACAACGTGCTGTCCGGGCTGGCCTCGCTGCTCGGCGACGTGCCCCGCTCCGCGGACCAGACCATCTACTTCCCTAAGCTGGACTGGCAGGTGAGCGACCGCACCCACCTCACCGTGCAGTGGAACCACCTGCAATGGGCCTCGCCCAACGGCGTCCAGACTTCGCCGAGCGCGACCTACGGCAGCAACTCGTTCGGCAACCAGGTGACCCGGACCGATACCGGCATCGGGCGGCTGGCGTACTTTCTCACGCCGAATTTGCTGGGCGAGGCGACCTTCCAGTACGGGCGCGATCTCGAAACCGAGCAGTCCAACCCGCCCGCGGCGTTTGAGTCCTCGTTCTCGAACAACATCTACGGGCGTCCGCCGCAGGTGGCGATCCAGAGCTACGGCTTCCGCTTCGGCAACCCGCCCGTGCTCAACCGCGCCGCCTACCCGGACGAGCACCGCTACGAGTCGACAGGCGCGTTGACGGAGGTGCGCGGGCATCACACCCTCAAGGGCGGCTTCTCGCTCGACTATGTCGACGACTACTCCGACGCGCTCTACAACGGGAACGGAACTTACACCTACTCAAACGTGCTGAACTTCGCCACGGACTATCTCGCGCCCGACCGCTGCGACCTATCGACGACAGGCACGGGCAACCTGCCATGTTATTCGGCGTACACCCAGGCGTTCGGGCAAACGACTTTCGACTTCCAGTCCGCCGACTATGCCGTCTTCCTCTCGGACGATTGGAAGGCGACGCCGCGTCTTACCCTCTCGCTCGGACTGCGGTACGAGTACGAGCAGCTGCCCTCGACCAACAAAACTCTCGTCAACCCGGACATTCCGGAAACGGCCAACCTGCCGCACGACAAGAACAATTACGGGCCCCGGCTCGGCGTGGCCTGGGACCCCGTTGGCGGCGGACACACGGTTCTGCGCGCGGGCTACGGCGTCTACTACGGCCGCATCATCAACTCGACCGCGTTCTCCGCGCTCTCGGCGACCGGCGCCGCGGGGGCGCAGCGGTCGTACTACTTCACCCCGCTCGCAACCGGCGCGCCGCCGTTCCCGTTCGTGTTCTCCGGGACGCCCTACCTGTCGGTCGCGCCCACGGCGGTGTACTTCGACCCGCGGTTTCAGAACCCGCAGATCCACCAGGCCGAAGTCTCGCTCCAGCAAAGGGTCGACCGCGACACCGTCATCACGCTCTCCGGCCTGTACTCCGCCGGGCGCGAGCTGCCCAACTACATCGACTCCAACATCGACTTAGCCTCAGCGCAGACGCTGACTTATTCCGTCGTCGACCCCCTGAAGCAGGGCCCGCTCAAGCCGGCGTACACGACCAGCTTTTACACCGCGCGCCTGAACCCGAACTATGGGCAGATCACCCGCATCTTCTCCGAAACCAACTCGAAGTACGAGGCGGGCGTGCTCAAGGTCGACCACAATCTGTCCCGCGCGCTCGACCTCCACGCCTCGTTCACTTTCGCGCACGCGGCGGACGCGAACCAGAACGCTACCGCCTTTACCGACACCAACGACGTATTGGACCCGGCAAACCCGGCTCTCGAATACGGCAACTCGAATTTCGACATCCGCCGCCGGCTTACGGGCGGGCTCGTGCTGCGGACGCCCTGGAAGGTGCATGGCCTGCTGGCCCCGGCGGCGAACGGTTGGCAGCTCGCGCCGACGGCGGAGCTGCGTGACGGCCTCCCGTACTCGCTCCAAACCTCGGGTGCGGTGCCCGCCTTGCGGTACACCGACGTGCTCAACCGCAGGCTGACCGTATCCGGCCTTGGCGCTTCGATCAACGGCTCCGGCGGTGCCACGCGCATCGCGGAGACGGGCCGCAACACCTTCCGCTACCCGGGGGTAATCAACGCGAACATGCGCATCTCGAAGACGACGCAAATCGCGCCGCACGTTTCGCTCGAGCTGCTGGGCGAGAGCTTCAACCTGCTCAACCACACCAACGTCACTTCGATCGACACGACCGGCTACAGCATCTCCAACTCCACCGCGGTCGGGGTCGCGCCGAAGCTCACCTGGCAATCCGGAACCAAGGCCGGGTCCTCGCAGTTCGGCACGCCGCTCAACGGCAACAACACCAACCTCTACCAGGACCGCCAGATCCAGATCGCCGCGCGGCTGCACTTCTAGAAGCGGGTCTCATGGATAGATTTGCGGCTTCGGCAGTGTTCGTGAGCCCCGCTTTGCGGCGGGTCTCACCCGAGGCATCAGCAATGTTGCGGCTTTGTGAGAACACTTCTGATCCGTTAACAACCCCTTCACAACCGTCTGGGACACTCCTCACTATCCACGCTTTTGCCTGAAACGACGTGGAGCCGCAATTGACTTGAAGGAGTTCCAGCAGATGCCCAGCTTCGCCCGCCGTCTCCCCGCGGCCTTGTCTACCCTCGCGCTCGCCGCCGTCTCGGCCTCGCACGCGCAAACCGCCGTGGACGGCGCCATCGGCGGCACCGTCACCGACTCTTCCGGCGCGGTCATGGGCAACGCCCAGGTGCTCGTGCACTCAAACGGCACCGCCGCCGACACCCGCGCTACCTCCGACGACTCCGGCGCGTTTCTGGTTCCGCACCTCAGCTCGGGTGCCTACACCGTCACCATCACGCAGCCCGGCTTCCAGACCTACTCGTCCACCAACGTCACCGTCGCCGTAGGGCTCACCACCAACATCCCGGCCCAGCTCGCGCCGGGGGCTGAAGCGCAGACCGTCTCCGTTTCCGGCGCGGCTCCCAACATCAACACCACCAGCAACGACTTCACGGCGGAGATCAACCAGAAAGTCCTCGAAGACCTTCCCGTCAACAACTATCGCTGGTCGGCGTACGCGCTGCTCACTCCCGGCGTCGTTTCCGACGCGAACGGATTCGGCCTGCTGAGCTTTCGCGGGCAGTCCACCCTGCTCAACAACATCACCTTCGACGGCGCGGACGACAACCAGAGGTTTTTCTCCGAGGAGCGTGGACGCACCCGCGCAGGCTACTCGTCGGACAAATGGGCGGTGCAGGAGTTCCAGGTCAACACGTCCAATTACTCGACCGAGTACGGCCGGGCCGCGGGCGGCGTGGTCAACGCCGTGTCCAAGTCCGGCTCGAACCAGTTCCACGGAGAAGGCTACCTGTTTTACCGCGACGCTGTGTGGGGCGCGTACAACGACTACACCTACCTGACCAGCCCCCAAGGCGTCCGCACCCCGATCAAGCCGGTCGATATCCGGCGCCAGTACGGCTTCGAGGTAGGGGGTCCGTTGATCAAGGACAAGCTGTTCTTCCTGCTCGCCATCGACCGGTTCAACCACAACTTCCCCGGCACCTCCGTCCCGTCGAACCCCGGCATCTTCTACGCCCCGCCCAGCCAGGCCAACCTCCAAACCCTCGCGAAAGCGCTCAACGTTTCCACCGCGACCGCGGCTACCCAATACTCCAACGCGGTTACGGCGCTCAACGGCATCCTCGGCTCGGTCCCGCGTACCGGCGACCAGAGCATCTTCTTTCCCAAGCTGGACTGGCAAATCAGCGAGAAGAACCACCTCTCCGGCGAGTGGAACCGGCTCAACTGGTCCTCCCCCGCCGGCATTCAGACCAGCTCCGGCGGGCTGAATTATGGAGTCCGGTCCTACGGCAACGATTACGTCCGGGTCAACTGGGGCATCGCCAAGCTCGACACCCTGTTTACCTCGCGGCTGTCGAACGAAATTCGCTACCAGTACGGCCGCGACTTCGAGTTCGAGAACAATCAGCAGCCCACCGCCTACGAGCAGTCGAGCCTGCTCCAGACCGCGGGCGGGTACACCAACCCCTTCGGCCAGATCCCGCCCAACGTCAACATCACCAACGCCTTCCAGTTCGGCACACCCACCTTCCTCAACCGCCCCGCCTACCCGGACGAGCGCTCCTGGCAGCTTTCCGATACCGTCCAGTACGTGCGCGGCAACCACTCCATCAAGTTCGGCGTGGATTTCCTGCACACCTATGACCTGAGCCAGAATCTTTTCGCGCAGTACGGCGGCTACTCCTACGGCGGCTCCGGCAATGCGCCGCTGGTGTCCTACATCGAAGACCTGCTGCTCTCGCAAAACCCCGCCACCGCGGGCCAGGCGAAGAACTACCAGAGCTACACGCAGGCCTTCGGCGCGCAGGGTTTCCAGTTCACCACGGTGGACTACGCCGGCTTTGCCCAGGACGAGTGGAAGGTCGCTCCGCGGCTCTCGCTCACCTACGGCCTGCGCTATGAGTACGAGCAGACCCCGGCCGCGCAGCTGCCCAACAACACCAACACCAACCCGCTTATCTCGCTGAACCAGACCGCGAGCCTGCCCGACAACCGCACCAACATCGCGCCGCGCGTCGGCTTCGCCTTCCAGCCCACCCATGACGGCAAAACGTCCATCCGGGGCGGCTACGGCGTGTTCTACGCGCGGCTCATCAACTCGACCATCTACAGCGCGCTGTCGCAGACCGGCGTCCTGGGCGCTTCCGCCAACGGTACCCCGCTCGCGCAGCTGCAGTTCACCTACACGCCCACGACGCCGGGCGCGCCGACCTTCCCCAACGTGATCCCGTCCGCCGGTGCCGCCGGGACGCCGCCCGCCGCCATCTACTTCGACCGCAACTTCAAGGTCCCGCAGGTGCAGCAGGCCGACCTCACCGTCGAGCACGACTTCGGCTGGAACACCGTCGTCAGCGGGTCCTGGCTGGCCGCTTGGGGCCGCCGTTTGCCTAACTTCTTCGACCAAAACCAGCTCGGCAACCCCCAGTCGGTTACATACACGGTGGTGGACCCGACCGGCAAAGGCCCGCTGCGCGGCGGCGCGCGGTACACCACGGCCTTTTACGCGCGTACCGCACCCCAGCGAGTGACCCTGGCCAACGGAACACAGGCGTCCAACTTCCGCGCCAACCCTTACTACGGCTCGCTGACCGATATCTACTCCGGCATCAATTCGGATTACGAGGCCGCCGTGGTTCAGGTCAACCATCGCGTGACCAACAACCTTCAGTTCAATGCCAATTACACTTACTCACACGCGCTCGACTACGGCGAAAACAATACCACCTTCACCAACACCAACAACCAATACGACCCGTTGAACCTGCGCGCGGACTACGGCAACTCCAACCAAAACGTTCCGCACAGGTTCGTCGTCTACTCGGTCTATAACACGCCGTCGAAGTTCAAGGGTGTGCTGGGGTATGCGCTCAATAACTTCGAGATCGCCCCGGACTACCAAATCCAGAGCGGCCTGCCCTACTCACCCATGACCACCGGCAGCACCACCAACCTCGTCAGCGACTCCGGCGCGACCGTCACGGGCATCGGTACGGCGCTCAACGGGACCGACGCTACCGCGCGGCTCGGCTTCCTGGGCCGCAACTCCTTCCAGTACCCGCGCACGCAGGTCGTCGACCTGCGCGTGTCCAAGCGTTTCCAGTTCTTCGAGAAGTACACGGTCGAGCTGCTAGGGGAGAGCTTCAACCTGGCCAACCACCAGAACGTGAACGCGCTCAACACCACCTCCTATGCCACCGGCACCACCGCCGGGACCGGCAATACCCTCACCTTCAACACCCAGGGCGGTACGGGCGGCACTGCCGTAACGCCGGCTTACCAGGTCGTGACCAACTCCAACGGCAGCGGCTTCTTGTACACGCCGCGCCAGCTGCAGTTGAGCGCGCGCTTCCAGTTTTAAGGCCCGCTGCCGCGAAAAGGCCCGCGCTCCGGCGCGGGCCCTTTCGTTTACAACCACTGCGGAATCCGGTAGCGCTTTTAAGCCTGCCCACCTTCGAGACGAGTGATGCGCTCATGCTGGATTTCGGCGATTCGAAGCAGCCTGTTGACATTTTCCGTCTGCTGCCTGACGTCGGCGGTAAGCAATTCCACTGTCTGCGCCAAAGCTTCATGGCGTTCGGTGATTCGATTGATTCTTTCCTCGAAATCCATGCGGATAGAATACGCCCTGGAGGCTGCCACGCAAACAGCACCGGCGGATCCTCGTTCTCTGGATAGAATCAGGGAGTGGACTTCGACATAGCAGTAGTGGGAGCGGGGCACGCGGGGTGCGAGGCGGCAGTGGCATCCGCGCGCATGGGCATGCGCACCGCCCTGCTCACGCTCTCGGCCGACAAGATCGCGCAGATGAGCTGCAACCCGGCCGTCGGCGGCGTCGCCAAGGGTCACCTGGTCCGCGAGATCGACGCGCTCGGCGGCGTGATGGGCGAGGTCGCGGACGCGGTGGGCATCCAGTTTCGGCTGTTGAACACCTCGCGCGGCCCGGCGGTGTGGAGCCCCCGCGCGCAGTGCGATAAAGCCCTGTACCGGGTCGCCATGCGCCGGGTGCTCGACCGCGAGCCGAACCTGGAGGTCGTCGAGGCCGAGGCGGCCGCATTCCTGTTCGACGGACCGGAGCGGATCGTCGGGCTCAAGCTCCGGGACGACCGTGAGGTCCGCGCCCGCGCGACCGTGGTGACAACGGGGACTTTTCTCAACGGGTTGATCCACTGCGGCGAGCGGCAAACCCCGGCAGGCCGCGCGGGCGAGCCGGCTTCCGTGCTGCTGGGCGAGGCGCTCAAGGCCCTGGGTCTGCGCTCCGCCCGACTCAAGACCGGCACCCCGCCCCGCCTCGACGGCCGCACCATCGACTGGACCCGCTTCGAGGAGCAGCCCGGCGACCCCGAGCCGACCCCATTCTCCTTCCGCACCCGCGAGCTCGCCCTGCCGCAAATCTCCTGCCACGTCGCGCACACCACGCCCGAGACTCTGGACATCATCCGCCGCAACGTCCACCGATCGCCCATGTATTCCGGGGCCATCGAGGCGATCGGCCCGCGGTACTGCCCGTCGATCGAGGACAAGATCGTGCGCTTCCCGGACAAGGCCGGGCACCAGTTCTTCCTGGAGCCGGAAGGGCTCGCGACCGACGAGGTCTACGTCAACGGCATGAGCACCTCGCTGCCCGAGGAAGTTCAGCGCGAGATCGTCCGGTCGATCCCGGGTCTCGAGAACGCGATGATGCTGCGGCCCGGCTACGCGATCGAGTACGACTCCGTGGACCCGACGGAGCTGGACCGCTCGCTCCGGGTGAAGCGGTTCGGCGGGCTGTACCTGGCCGGGCAGATCAACGGAACCTCCGGCTACGAGGAGGCCGCGGCACAAGGCCTGATGGCCGGGATCAACGCGGCGCTTGCGGCGCGCGGGTCGGGTGAGAGCTTCCATCTGGACCGGACAGAAGCCTACATCGCCGTGATGATCGACGACCTGATCTCGAAGGGCACCAATGAGCCTTACCGGATGTTCACCTCGCGCGCGGAGTTTCGCCTGCACCTGCGGATCGACAACGCGGACCGGCGTTTGACTCCGCACGGGCGGCGTTTGGGGCTGATCCCGGACGAGGACTGGGCGGCGTATGAGAGCAAGCAGGCCCGGACTGCAGCGCTCGCGAAACTGCTCGCTTCCGCCCGCCCCGAGCCGTCGATCTGGGCGCGTTTGCTGCCTGCTCTGCTGCCGGAGGGCGACCCGGCCCCGAATCTGCCCACGCTCGCGAATACCCAGGGGCTCACCTTCGCCGAGCTGCTGCGCCGTCCGGAGCTCACGCTCGACGGACTCTGGCCCGCGCTGGAGCCCGCGCTGCGGGCCTCAGAGAATGCCCTGTTCGGCCCTTGGCTGTCGACTGAGACCCCGGTCGAGCGCGGCAGGCGGCGGGTGGAGCTCAAGGCCGTCGAGACGGAGATCAAGTACGCCGGCTACCTCGACCAGCAGCGAAAGTCGATCGAAAAGCTGCGCTCGGCGGAAAACCGCTCCATTCCGGCGCATTTCGAGTATCGCGGCGTATCGGGGCTCTCGAATGAGCTGCAGGAGAAGCTGGCCCGCGTACGTCCCGCGACTATCGGCCAGGCGAGCCGCATCCCCGGCGTTACCCCGGCCGCGCTGACGATTCTGAGCGTACTGGCCGCGCAGGCGCAGAATCGGGTCTAAAGCAGTTCTCCTTGGCCTGTAGACCGAAGCGGCGGCACACTACGCGGCTTTTCCCTCGAGAAAAGCCGCAGGGCGGGAATCGTGAGAAAAAGCTCTAAATCCCCATTCCGTACTCGGTGGCGATCGGGTCGCCGGCGTTGGAGAAGAAGTCTGAAGGCGTCCGGTGATTGAAGCGGTAGCGGAAACGCAGCTCGCGCCCGACAAAAAAGCCAACCGCGACGGCCCCGACGGCGAGCGCCGCGAGGCCTGCGGCCCGGAACGGGGAGAGGACGCCGTCTTCCTCTTCGAGGAGATCGGCATCTGGATTCGAGAGGTTGAGCAGTGTCATGCGGTCATGATAGCGCAGGGTCACACCCTCAAATGTATTCGCTTTGTAAAGACGACAGTACGAAAGTCACGCCGTTCACGCGGCAAGCGCAGGGTGCCTTGAGCGACGCGCGCTCCGCCGGGGAAAGCTGAGCGCCGTTGACCCGCTGGCGGCCGCCGTCACGGCCGAAACCGGAGCTCCACTCGCTGTAGGCCGGTCTCCATGCTTGAGGGGCACTGTCCAATCCATTCAGATTCGGTGACGGCAAATGGTATAAATCGTAGGAAGCCGTTTACCCTAGCCGTTTGTTATGGAGGATTCGTGCTGCAAAGGATGAAGATGACAGCCCTTACAAGGGCGGTCCGGGTGCCCGGCGGCGCGGCGGTGTTGGCAGCTCTGGCGATGATGCCCGCTCTGGCCCAGGTATCGGCGGGGCTCTCCGGGACGGTCAGTGACCCGGCGGGAGCAGCCGTTTCCGGGGCGGTCGTGACGGCTCGGAGCGCGGAGCTGGGTCTGGAGCGAACCACGACGACCGACGCCGCCGGCCGGTTCGAGATACGAGCGCTGCCCATCGGCAGCTATGCGATCAGCATCGCCAAGCAGGGCTTCCGCCGGGAAGTCCGCACCGGCATCCAGCTTTCGGTCGGCCAGGAGGCGGCCCTCCCCCTCCAGCTTCAACTCGGGGAAGTAAGCGAACAGGTCACCGTGCGCGAGGACACCCCGGTCGTCAATACCTCGACCGCCGACATTACGGGCCTGGTCGGGGCCGAGCAGATCAAGGACTTGCCCTTGAACGGCCGCAGCTTCGACCTGCTCACGACACTGAATCCCGGCGTGGTGAACTACACCTCGCAGAAAACCGGCGGGATCGGCGTGTCCAACTCGACCGCGGGCAACAATTTCGCGGTTTCAGGGCAGCGGCCGCAGCAGAACCTGTTCCTGCTCAATGGCGTCGAGTTTACCGGCGCGGCGGAAAACAACATGCAGCCGGGCGGGGTGAGCCAGGAGTTGCTGGGTGTGGACGCAGTGCGCGAGTTCAACATCTTGCGCGACAACTATGGCGCGGAATACGGCAAGCGGCCCGGCGCCCAGGTCGTCATCGCGACCGAGAACGGCAGCAACCGGCTCCACGGGTCCGCGTACGAGTTCCTGCGAAACAACGCGCTCGATGCGCCGAACTATTTCGACCCGGGGGCCGCGCCGGGGTTCCAGCGCAACCAGTTCGGCGGTTCGCTCGGCGGCCCGCTCCAAAAGGACAAAACCTTTGCCTTCGGGAACGTCGAGGGGCTGACGCAGCACCTGCACCAGACCGGCGTGGACCTGGTGCCGGACACCGCCGCCCGCGCCGGCTCGCTGCCCTGCAATCTGGTAACTCCCAGGCCGGCGGTTTGCCCGTCCTCGGGGCTGGTCTTTGTCGGGGTTTCCTCGCTCGTCAATGCGTGGCCGGTGCAGAGCCCGGGAGCGCCGGATTTCGGCGGCATCTCCGAGGCCTTCAACAGCCCGCTGCAGACAGTGCGCGACGATTTCGGCACGGCGCGGGTGGATCGAGTGTTTTCGACCAGGGATGCGGCTTACGCGGTGTACACCATCGACGACAGCGCCGACACCACGCCCACCAGCACAAACGCCTACACGACTGCCCTTGAAACCCTGCGGGAGCAAGTGGCCAACCTGACCGAAACGCACGTGTTTTCGCCGTCCGCGATCAATCAGGCGACGGTCGGCTACTCGCGGGCCGCCTATTTCTTCACCGGCGAGCCGACCCCGGGCACCCCTGCGGCATCGCTTCCCGGCTTCCTGGCCGGCAAGCCGCTCGGGGCGGTCGTCGTGGGCGGCAGTGCCGCCTCCAACCCGACCGCGCAACTCGGGCTCGCCGGGGCCAATAACGGCAGCAATCTTGACGTATACCGCAACATCTACACCTACCAGGACAAAATTTCGCTTACCCGGGGCCGCAATCAATTCAGCTTCGGGGCGTGGGTGCAGCAGTTCCAGTCCAACGAGAGACTCGCGCTGAGCCAGTATGGTCAGGCGACCTTCACCAGCCTGCAAACCCTTCTGCAAGGCACCGCGGGTACGTTTCTGTATGACCCGGCACCCACGGAGCTGAACTGGCGGTCGCTGTTCGGAGCCTGGTACGCGGAGGACACGCTGCAGCTCGGCCGCAGTCTGACGGCCACCGTCGGCTTCCGCGGTGAGTCCAGCTCCGGGTGGAACGAGGCGCACGGCCGCGCCTCGACCTACACCTACCCGAACGGCGTCATCTCGAGTCAGCCCAACATCTCCGGCTCGGCCTTGCTCACCAATCGCGCGACGTTCCTCCCGGAGCCGCGCGTCGGCGTCGCCTACAACCCGCACCCGGGCACCGTGGTCCATGCCGCGTTCGGCATCTACAACGACCTGCAGGACGCGCTCGGCTACCGGACCGACCAGAACGCCCCTTTTAACCCAACGTACAGCCTTCCCAACGCGCGCATCGCGCAGATTCAGACCCTTACCGGCGGGCTCGTTCCAGCCACCGCCAAGCTGGTTCCGGGCGGCGTGCAGCCCGACCTGCAGACGCCCACGCTGATTTCCTGGTCCTTCCGGGTGCAGCAGCAAGTGAGCAAGGACACGGTCCTGAATGTCGGCTATGTGGGCTCGCACGGCTACCACGAGGTCCTCGGCATCGACGCGAATGAGCCGGTGCCCGTCATCTGCCCCAGTGCCGCCTGCCCCGCGGCATACCCGACAAACTTCCCTGCGGGCCTGGCCGGGGCAGCTATCCCCGCCGGGACCTACTACACACCCGCCACGGAAGCCCGCGCGAACCCGACCCTCGCGAACACCTGGACATGGTTTTCGCGCGGCGACAGCATCTACAACGCGCTCCAGGTAGACCTGAACCGGCGCTTTGCCGACGGAATCGCCCTGCGCGGCTCTTATACCTGGTCCAAATCGATCGACGACGGCGACTCGCTTAACTCGACCACCTCGGGCGGCAATCCGTCCACGGTTTCGAATGCCTTCAATCTGCGGGCCGACCGGGGGCTGGCCGACTATGACGTCCGCAATGTCTTCGTCCTGAGCGAGCTCTATGCCCTGCCTTTCGGCCGTGGGCGGCGCTTCGGTAATCACATCCAGGGCGTCGGCAATCTTCTGGCGAGCGGCTGGAACGCCGACTCGATCGCCACGATCCAGGGCGGCTTTCCGTTCTCGCCGCAGCTCAGCTACAACCCCTCCAATAACGGCGATACCCGCAACCCCGTCCGCCCGTTCCTCAACCCGAACTTTCACGGGAGGGTCGTCACGGGCTCGCCCACGCAGTACTTCAATCCGGCCGCCTTTCTCGCGCCGCCGAACGGCAGCGGTTTCTACGGCAACCTGGGCCGGAACACGCTCGTCGGCCCGGGGCTGGGCACGTGGGATCTCGCCTTCCTGAAGGACACGCAGCTCCGGGAGCGGCTCAACCTGCAGTTCCGGTCCGAGCTGTTCAACATCCTCAACCGCGCCAACTTCAACACCCCCAACGCCGTGACGTTCACGCCGACCGGCGTCTCGCCCACCGCCGGGCTCATCACCAGCACCACGACACCCTCCCGCCAGATCCAGTTCGGGTTGAAGCTGCTCTGGTAAGGGCGCATCCGTCTTGCTCAAGCGAATCTCTGTAGGGCGATTCGAGATTGCAAGACGGTTCGACTCTCCTCTCTACTGAACGGTAAGGGTGAAGGCGGCGGAGTGGACGAGCACCCCGCTGGTTGCGGTGACGGTAAGGGGAAAAGTGCCGGTGGGGGTTCCGCCGGTGGGGGCGGGGGCCTGGGCCGGCTTCGAGGCACCGCAACCGGCGAGACAGG
>CAXUEU010000035.1:0-24811 GCA_964250195.1 uncultured Acidobacteriaceae bacterium | reverse complement strand
CCACATGCCGAAGAAAGCTCCCGTGAAACGCCCGAAGCCCGCCCCCGCTCCACCCGCCTCCGGGCCGGGCAGTCCCGCGCAGCCCGGCCTGCCCAACTTCGGCCAGCCGCAGCCGGGGCCGGACCCCTCCGGCTTCAAGGTTCCGCACCCTTCCGACAGCGGCCTGTATAAGCTGACCGACAGCTTGCTGGTCGAGCCCTTCCCCGCTCCGCGCGGCGGGATTGGAGCCGCGCTCACCCTGGCTGAAGTGTGGGGCCCGCAGCTCGGCCCGGGCAAGCTGCAGGCAATCCAGCAAGCCGGGCAGATCGTCTTCCACTCGGTCGGTGATACCGGCAGCGTTATCGGCCCGGCGACCGAATCGCTGGTCGCCGATGCCGCGCAGGCCGACCTCGCCCGCTCACCCGCGAACGCCGTGCCGGCATTCTTCCTGCACCTGGGCGACTGGGTGTACTCCTTCGGCGAGGCCCGGTACTGGTACGACCAGTTCTACGCGCCATGGCGGGCCTACGCGGGCCCGATCCTGGGGGTGGCCGGCAACCACGACGGCGTGGTCTACCGGGGCGACCCCGCACCGACGCTCGATGCCTGGCTGCGCAACGCCGCCGCGGCCGAGCCCGCGATCACGCCCGAAGCCGGCGGCCTGCTCCGGACCGCGATGACGCAGCCGGGGGTGTTCTACACCTTCGACGCGCCGTTCGTGCGGGTGCTGGCGCTGTACAGCAACGTGCTCGAGGACCCGGGCGTCCTCTCGACGGAAGGCGGCACGCGGCCGTCGCTCGACGATACGCAGCTTGTGTTCCTGGAAGCGGCGCTGGCCCGGTGCAGGCAGGAAAAGTATGCGGGCGCGGTGGTCGTCGCGGTCCACCATCCGCCCTATACCGGCGGGACGACGCACGGGGGCTCGCCCCGCATGCTGGAGGACATGGATGCGGCCGCGAACAAGGCCGGCTTCTGGCCGCACGCCGTCTTCTCGGGCCACGCGCACAACTACCAGCGGTTTACCCGCACGGTAAACCCGGGAGTGAAGGGCGAGTTCCAGGTCGCGTATGTGGTCGCGGGCAACGGCGGCCACGGCCTGAACCGGATGCGCGCCGGCTCGGCAGGCGCGCCGATGCGCGTGCCGGTGATCGTGGACCCGACGCTCACGCTCGAGAACTACGACGACACCCATTACGGCTTCCTGCGCGTGAGCGTGGACGCCGCGACGCTGCGGGTGGAGTACCACCAGGCCGGGATGAGTGCGCCGTTCGACGTGGTGCAGGTGGACCTCACGACGCGGACGGTAGCGTAGCTGAACCTGCCCTGAGTGCTGTTCGCCTTGGAGGGGGCGGCCTTCCGCCTCCGCTCTCACCTTCTAGACAGCCTGGCCCTCGTACGGTCGATCGCCGCGCGACATCGCCGGGCGTCGCCCCGCACCCTGTCGGTGGTTCACACTCTTACCTTGAGCGGGAGTTCCGCTGAAATTCCCGTTCGAACACCCCGAACCGCCGCTCCAGCTCCCACTGCTGCCCGGCCCGCTCACTGCCCTCGACCAGTTCCGAGCAAGCGCCCGCGGGCCGGTCGCGCCCTAGCTGCCCGCGGCAAGCAGTGACCGGCAATCGGAGGATCTCCGGCGTTGAAGCCGCCCACAAGCTCGCCCCGGGCAGGAAGCTGTGCTCGAGCGAGGCCCGCGCCATCTGCTTCAGCTGCGCGTAACTCAGGTGGTACGTCAGCGCGGCGCGCACGTATTCGTGGGTCAGGTCGATCCGCGAAACCCCCTCGTCGTCGGTCGAAAGCGCGACGGGCACCCCGGCCCGCAGGTATTCCGGCAGTGGATGATTGATGCCCGCGTCGCCCAGGATGATGTCGTTGCTGGTCAGGTTGATCTCGACCAGCACGTGCTTTTGGGCCATCTCGCGCAGCAGCGCCTCCGGGCGGTCCTCGAACAAGACGTCGACCCCGTGCCCGATGCGCTCGGCGTGGCCCTGCTCCACCGCCGCGCGGATCCGGTAGGTGAGCTCGGCCGGCGGCACGAGGCCCGGCGCGATCTCACCCGCGTGCAGCGCGATGTGGACGCCCGGGTACAGGGGCTGGAGCGCGTCCAGCATGCGCATTTGCAGGCGGTAGTCGCGGGTGGCGATGTAGCCGTCCTCCGGCTGCACGAAATTGAGCCCGACCACCCGCGGGTCCGCCTTGGCCAGCTCGAACGCGAACACGATCTGCGCGAATACGTCCGCCGGGGGCTGCTCGCGCAGGATTTGGAATAAAAAGCGCACCTCGACGGAACATCCTGCTTGCGGGCTCGCCGACGCACACCTTTCGCGCTCGCGCCGGGCTTTCTCCGCGGCGGCAAAGGAGGCTTGCGCGGCCGCCACGCTTTCACCCAGCCCGCCTTTCAAAAGCGCTTCCCGGTACGCCCTGAAGTCCGGGTTGTAGCCCAGCTTTTCGGCCAATGCTTCGGCCGCCTTGAAGTCGGGGGTCTCCATGATCTCCAGGTATTGCTCGTTCTGCCGCGCCGCGCGCGTGGCCACCTCGTCCAGCCACTCCGCCGTGTGCGCCTTCAGCCCGCCGAACCGTCCGAAGGTCGCGAAGAACTGGTCGTGCCCGGTGACGCCCTGCACCGGCACGTAGCCGCGCATCGAGAAAGCGTCGATCAGCGCGTCCCGCATGTGGTTGTCCACTTCAAGCGCCGCCGCCCCGCTCACCTCGCCGGGTTTGCAGGCACCGTGCGCGGCCCTGTCGAAAGCCAGCGCCGTCGGGTCCACACAGGCGCCGTCCTCGGCTGCCTCCTGGAGGAAGGTTTCCGCGTACACCGCGCCGGAAAGGTGCATATGGAGGTCCGCGCCCTTCGGCATCGCCTCCAGGAAAGCGTGGAGCGGCAACGGCCCGCGCGCGGCCGCCTGCGCGAAGGCCCGCGCGGCCCGCGCCTCCGGCATTTGCGCCCGCGCGGCGGGAAGCAGGGCAAGCCCGCACAGCCCGGCCGCGCGTAGCATGTTCAGTGCGAGGGGAGCGACGTTCATGGTTGGTAGGAGTATAGGGCATGGTCTTCGGGCGGCCCTGCTGCTTTGCCCCCTCGCGACGGCGGCTCAGGCGCGTCCGTTCCCGCTCGAGGAAGCCCCGCTCACCATCCACCAGCGCAGCGCCGCCCTCCAGCCCTTCACCGTCGCGGGCGAGTGCGGTGCCGTCGTCGGGCAAGGCGACGGCTCCTTCGAGGCCTGGACCTGGCCCGTCAAGCTCCTCAGCCATTTCCGCATCAGCGCGCAGGTCCGGGATTACCCCGTCCCCATCGATGTCAACGACCAGTCGGCGGAAATCGAAGTCGAGCCCGATCACACCACCATCACCTTCGCGCACGCCGCCTTCACCGTCCGCGAAACGCTCTTCGCCGCGCAGTGCGGGCGCGCGGGCGAGCCCGGCATCGCCGCAACGTTCCAGGTCACCTCCACCCGCCCTGTCTCGCTGACTTTCTCGTTCACGCCGGAGCTCAAGCGCATGTGGCCCGCAGCCAACTACAACGCGCCCTCGCCCGAGTGGGTCTCCTCCGGCAGCAGCGGCTACTACCTGCTCCACACCGACGCGGACGACCTGGCCGGGGCCATCGCGATGCCCGGCGCAAAGCCCGGCATTCTTGCGCCCTACCAGGAGCGCGCGCGCTCCTACCCCCTACAGCTCATTCTCGACTACGATCCCGCGCGTGACGGCGACCGGGCCTTCCCCCTGCTCATGGCCTCCGCCACCACCAAGGCCTCGGCAACGAACAAGGCGCTCGGCGATGCGATAGCCGCGCTCGGGAGCACCGTAGAGGCCCGGTACGAAGCGACCGCCGATTACTACGCGCACTTCTTCGATCACCGCCTCGTCGCCGAAACCCCCGACCCGCGCTTCGACCAGGCCCTGCGGTGGGCCGAGCTTTCCATCGACCAGCTCCGCGTGCGCCACGCGAGCCCCCGGTACGGCGAGGAGACCGGCCTGGTCGCGGGGCTCTACGGCTCCGGCGACTCCAACCGTCCCGGGTTCGGGTGGTTCTTCGGCCGCGACTCGCTCTACACCCTCTACGCGGTCGACTCCTACGGGGACTTCGCGCTCGCCCGTGAGGAGCTCGACTTCCTGCTCAAGCGCCAGCGCGCCGATGGCAAGATCATGCACGAGTACTCGCAAACCGCCGAGCTGGTCGACTGGCCGAATATGCCCTATGAGTACGCCGCCGCGGACGCCACGCCGCTGCTCCTGATGGCCGCCGCCGACTACTGCGCGCGCTCCGGCGACACGGCCTGGCTCGGGCAGCACTGGCCCGAGCTCGCCAAGGCGTGGAAATTCGAGCGGACCCACGACGCGGACGGCGACGGCATCTACGACAACGCCCAGGGCACCGGCTGGGTCGAGAGCTGGATCCCCGCGATGCCGAAACAGGAGGTGTACCTGGCCGCTCTCGATGTGGAGGCCTCGCAGGCTTTCGCCCGGCTCGCCGTTCTGGCAGGCAGACCCGAGGACGGTGCCGCCGCCCGCGCTAAAGCCGTCGCCGCGACGCTCGAACGCGAGTACGCGCGGGCCGGCGAGTACGCGTTCTCGTACAACGGCCCGGGCGCGCTCGACGCGGCCGCCACGGTCTACCCAGCGGTTGCCTGGTGGGACGGCGATTACGCGCCGGCGCAGAGCGGCATGTTCGCCCGCTGGGCTTCGCACGAGTTTTCGACCGACTGGGGCGTGCGCGACGTGAGCGAGCGCGAGCGCATCTACGACCCCATCTCCTACCATCAGGGGTCCGTATGGCCGCTGTTTACGGGTTGGGCCGCGATGGCCGAGTACCGCACCGGACGCCCGCTCGCCGGCTACACCCACCTGATGGAGAATGCAAACCTGACCTGGGCCCAGGACCTGGGCGCGGTCACCGAGCTGCTCTCCGGGCAGTTCTTCGAACCGCTGGGCCGGTCCACCACACACCAGCTGTGGTCCTCCGCCATGGTGCTCGCCCCAGCGCTGCGCGGGCTGTTCGGGGTCAGCTTCGACAGCGCCGCGAACACCCTGCATGTCGCCCCGCAGCTGCCCGCCGAATGGCCGGGGGCCGTTCTGCGCCATGTGCCGGCGGGCGCGGGCCGCGCGGTCACCCTGCGCTTCACCCGGCGCGGCGCGGCAATGGAGCTTCGGGCCGAAGCCGAGGGGAGCGCGCCCCTGCCCGCCCTCGCCGGCCCCTCGGGCTCGCGCCTCAAAGCCGGGGTGCTGCTCATCCCGCTTCCCGGCGTGGAGCTGGGCCTGCCTGCCCAACTGCCCCTGCCCGGCGCGGCCACGACGCAGCCCAAGGTGCTCGAACAGCGTGCGGACGCCCACTCCTGTAATTGGGTGATGGAAGCCCAGGCGGGTACGGAGATCACGCTGCCGCTGCGCCTGAACGGAGTCACGAAGGTGAGCGTGGAAGGCGCGGAGCTGGTCGCGGACGCGCCCGTGGCGGGCGCGCTGCTGGCGGGCAACGCCCGGCGGGCCGGCCCGCCCGCGCTGCCGCGCGGCAGCAGGTCGGGCAATCAGCCAAGCCCGCTCCGGGGCGTGCGCATCCGCTTCCCGGCGGGGTCCGGCTACGTGCGGCAAAGCGTCGCCGCGCGCTGGTAGGGCGCCTTGCCTGGCCGCGCTGCGCGGCTTTGGAAAGCGCACCCCGCTTTGCTATACTCCATCGAGCGGCGTCTCCCCGCGCCGCGCGTCAGCCCGAGGCCTCCACGGCCCGCCAGGCGCACTTGGGTCACCCCTCCCGAGGCCAGATAGCTCAGTGGTAGAGCGCGGCCCTGAAAAGGCCGGCGTCGGCGGTTCAATCCCGTCTCTGGCCACCACCTCTCCTTCCGGCATGTTCCCGCGAGCTTCAAAAACCTCAAAAACATTGCGCTTTACGGTCCTTTTCCAGTCCTAATGTTCCGATACATGCCAGCGCATGCCTTTGACTTCCGGGTGTGTGTGGGGGGGATAGTTCCATGGGCACCCCGCGCCTTGCGGAAAGGCGAAACCCCGGATGCCGCTTACCGATGCCTCAGTGAACAACGCCAAGCCCGGCGGTAAGCCGAAGCGCTTTGAGCCGCACCGCGCCGCGACCGCATCGTGCGCCTCTTTGAACGCGACTTGCGCTCTTGGCTTGGAGGCCCGCCTATGAGCCGCACCGGAGGTGGCAGGGTGCGAGCGAGTCACACCCCTTTGTGGCGTGAATGCCTCCCAGCGGCGTTCAGGAGCTTTAGATTCCGTCCAAACGGGCCGTCGCGGATCGCCGGCGCTGTCGTTCCGACCTGCCGACTGTCTATGATCCTTGGAGCCAAGCATTTTCCGCAAGTTGCAAGGAGACCCATGCCAGCGATCCAAGAGCAAGCAGCCGGAGCGGTATCCATCAATCCCGCGACCGGCGAGTTGATCGAGCGGTTCCCGTTCCAGACCGGCGAAGAAGTCGAGAGCCTGCTGGCTGGGGCCGAGGCCGCCTACCGGGTGTGGCGCGCGAAGACCCTCGCGGAGCGCGCGGCGGTTTACGCGGCCTTCGAGCAGGCGTTGCTGGCCCAGAAGGAACCGCTTGCCGCCACGATTACGGCGGAGATGGGCAAGACGCTGCGGGAGGCGCGGGCCGAGGTGGAGAAATGCGCGGCCACGGCCGGGTGGTTTGCCGAGCGCGGCCCCGCGATGCTGGCCGACGAGCCTGTGGAGGTCGAGGGCGGCGACCGCGTCTATGTCTCCTACCTGCCCATCGGGTCCATCCTCGGCATCATGCCGTGGAACTTTCCCCTGTGGCAGGCGGTGCGCGCGGCCGTGCCCATCATGCTCTCCGGCAACGGCTTTATCCTGAAGCCCGCGCCTAATACCATGCGGTGCGCCTACATGCTCGGCGACGCGTGGGCGGCGGCCGGGCTGCCGCAAGGCCTGTTTTCGATCCTCAACGCGGACAACGAAAGCGCGGCGGCCGTGCTGGCCGACCGCCGCGTGGCCGGGGTCACGCTGACCGGCAGCCTGCGCGCGGGCTCCGCGGTGGCGGCGCTGGCGGGCAAATTGGTCAAGAAGTCCCTGCTGGAGCTGGGCGGCGCGGACCCGTTCCTGGTGCTGGCCGACGCAGACCTCGACAAGGCCGTCGCGGCCGCGATCCCGGCGCGCTACAGCAACAACGGGCAGGTATGCCTCAATGCCACGCGCTTCATTCTCGAAGCGCCCATCGCCGAGGAGTTCACGAGCCGCTTCGTGGAGGCGGTCGGGAAGCTGAAGGTGGGCGACCCGCGCGACCCCGCGACCACCCAGGGACCCATTGCGCGCGCCGACCTGCGCGACGGCATCCACGACCAGGTGACCCGATCCATCGGAGCCGGCGCGAAGCTGCTCGCGGGCGGGCGCAAGGTGGACGGGCCGGGATTTTTCTACGAGTTGACGGTGCTGGCTGAGGTCGCGCCGGGCATGGCGGCCTTCGACGAGGAAATCTTCGGTCCGGTAGCGGCCCTGACCGTGGCACGGGATGTGGAGCATGCTGTCGAGCTCGCCAACGCCAGCGACCTGGGGCTGAGCGGCAATCTCTGGACTTCCGACCTTGAAAAGGCGCGGCGGATCGCGCGGCGGATGGAAACCGGCGGGGTGTTCGTCAACGGCTTCACAAGCTCCAACCCGCGCGCGCCGGTCGGCGGGGTCAAGCGCAGCGGCTACGGGCGCGAGCTGTCGCATTTCGGCATTCGCGAGTTCACCAACCCGCAGACGGTTTGGATCCGACAGCTTGAAGCGAGGTAAATTCGTTCGCTTGCCGCAATGGTCGGCAAGCGAACGACACGAAACATGAAAGCGTAATCAATCCCGTCGCGCCCGGATAACGCTTCCCGCACGTCTGTGCATCGCAGGTACCAAAGCGCACAGGGAGCGCAGGACACCCATGCCCCAGCAAAGCCTTCGTGATTCCATCGCCGACATGGAACGAGCCGGCCTCGTCAAGCGCATCACCGAGGAAAAGCGAGTAGACGAGCTGCCCCGGCTTATGGAGGACAACCCCGACCAGGCCATTCTCGTGGAAAAGGTCAAGGACTGTAAGTTCCCCTTCTATGCGAATGGTTACGGCGTGCGCGCCCAGTACGCCTTCGCGCTCGGCTGCGATATCGGCGAGGTCGGCATTGAAGTCGCGAAGCGCTTTGAAACCAGCATCGATCACGAGATAGTCGACAGCGCCCCCTGCCAGGAGGTCGTCTACAAAGGCGACGATATCGACCTGACTATGTTTCCGCTGTTCCATCACCACCCCGAGGACGGCCACGCTTACTTGAACGACACAAATGTCGTGAGCGTGAACCCTGAAAACGGGCTCACCGACCAGGGCATTTACCGCTTTATGTACCGGTCCAAAAACGAGACCAACATCGACATGCGCAATGCCACCCACCGCGCGCGCATTGCCGCTGAATACTACGGCAAACACGGCAAGGACATGCCGATTACCGTCCTGATCGGCGCGCCGACCCTGGACCATCTGGCGTCCATGATGTCCAACGTGGACTCGGACGACTGGAAGGTGCTGGGCGGCTACTATGGCGCGCCGGCTAAGCTGGTGAAGTGCCTGACCAACGACCTGACGATCCCGGCGAACGCCGAGATCGTCATTGAAGGTCGCATCATTACTTCCGAGGGCTGGGTTCACGACGAAGGCCCCTACGGCGAGTACACCGGCACCTACGGCGGCGGGCTGCCGCAGAATAACCGGTTCGTGGTGGAGTGCATTACCCATCGCAAGGACGCGATTTATCAGTACGCCACCATCGGCGGTCTCCACCCCGGTCGCACCGACATGGCGATTTTCCAACCGGCCATCGAGGGCGACATCTACAACGCGCTCAAGAAGGCCGGCATTCTGGTCCGGAACGTATACCTGCCGCCCTCCGGCTGCTCCAACATCGGCTACGCCCGTATCAAGACCCGGTCCGGCGGCGACGCCAACCAAACCTTGGCCATCATGCTGGCCGGCTCGCGCCAGTGGATGCCCAAGACCGCCTACGTCTTCGACGACGACATCGACATCTACGACGACGAGCGCGTGAAATGGGCGCAGGCTTGGCGCTTCAACCCGGAGAAGGGCGTGCTGCTGCTGCCGGGCCAGAACATGCTGCCGCTCGACCCCAGCCTGAATACCAACAAGCCGCCCAACGCCGTCGCGAAGATCGGCTTCGACTGCACCATCCCGCTCATCGGCCAGGTGGACCCGGAGTCGTACAAAGCCGCGACCGTCGCCGAGCCGCTCCAGGTGGACGCGAACGCGAAACCCATGACCGAGGACGCAATCGCCGAGGAGATGGAGGCGATGATCCGCGAGAAGCCGCGCTCCTGGAAGGAGATCATCGAGCGGTACGCAAGCCAGCCTTACCCTGCGGTGTACCGCGCCTTCGGGCGGCTGCGTCCTAAGCTCGGCCGCATCGCCGACCAGCGCCCCGAATACCCGTATACGTTCTCGGACGACGGCGACTTCGTGTACGCGAACGAGCAGGCGCGATGAAGCTCGGAGGGTTCCTGATGCCCGCGCACCCGCCGGAGCGCGCGATCGCCGAAGGGCAGAGGCTGGACCTGGAAGAGCTGGAGCGCCTGGACAGGCTCGGCTTCACCGAGGCCTGGATCGGGGAGCACTTTACCTCCAGCTGGGAGCCCTGCCCGGCCCCGGACTTGCTCATCGCGCAGGGGCTCGCGCGTACGCAAAACATCCGCCTGGGCTCACTCGGCCACCTGCTGCCTTACCATCACCCCGTGGAACTGGCGCACCGGATCGCCTACCTGGACCACATGGCCGGAGGGCGCTACAACCTGGGCGTGGGCATCAGCGCGCTGCCGACGGACCACCAGCTGTTCTCGCTGGATACTTCAAACGGCCGCAACCGCCGCATGACCTTCGAAGCGCTCGACATCATGACCACACTGTGGCGCGACGGCTCGGTGGAGTACGAAGGCGAGTTTTGGAGAATGGGCCGGACGGAGTCGGGACAGGACGATCTGGGCTACCATCTTCGTCCGTTGCAGCGCCCGCACCCACCCATCGCCATCGCCGCGCTCACGCCGGGCTCGGCGAACCACAAGCTGGCCGGAGCCGAAGGCTACCTGCCGGTGAGCCTGAGCATCAGCCCCGACCCCGCGCAGACCGCCGCGCACTGGCGCACGGTGGAGGAGGGCGCGCGCGAGGCCGGGCGGACCGCCGATCGCGAGAACTGGCGGGTGATCCGCGATGTGTATGTCGCGCCGACGGACGAGGAAGCGCGGGCGTGCGCGATCAGGGGAATGATGGGCCGCTGCTGGCGGGAGTTTCTGCTGCCCCTGTACACGCGGCTCGGACTGATGGCCGAAGGCGCGTTTACCCCGGAGTCGAGCCTGGAGTCCCTGTGCGACCGGCTGTGGATCGTGGGCTCCCCGGCCACGGTCGCCGCCCGGCTCGACCGGCTCCAGACGGACCTGGGCGGCTTCGGCACGCTGCTCGTTACCTGCTACGACGCGCGGGACGAGCGCGCGGATTGGGAGCGGAGCCTGCGGCTGTTGGCGAAGGAGGTCTTGCCTCGTTGCGCGCATGCCCCGGAGCTCGCGGGCGCGCGCGCATGAGCTATATCGCGTTCGCCACCGATCGCTTCGACGCGGTGGCGGATTTTTACGGCGAGACGCTCGGCTTCCCCGTCGTTTCAGCCTGGGATCGCGTACGGGGCCGGGGCCGGCGCTTCGACCTCGGGGGCGGCGTGCGGCTGGAAATCCTGGACAACCGGCGCGAGCCCTCTCCCGCCGCGCTCCCCGCGGCCGGGCGCGTCCACGTTGTAGTGGAGGTCGAGGATATCCAAGCTACATGGGCGGCGGCCCGTCTAAAAATGGAGTCCGCTCCCGCGCCGGCGCGCACCAGTTGGGGCGCTTCGGTCTTCCAGGTCCACGACCCGGACGGCGTGCCCGTCACTTTCCTTCAGTGGCATGCCGACGGGCAGGCCTAACCACCAACGAACCACCAGCCGCGGCATCCGGAGAAAAACACCATGGCTTCCTCCACACACAGGGTTCGCATCCAGGCACAGCCGGACGCCGTTTTCGCGGCCGTCGCCACTGAAAAGGGCTTGAAGTCCTGGTACACCGCAAACATCGAGGGCTCGCTCGAGCAGGGCGGCACGGCCCGGTTCGGCTTCCCCAACGGCGAGGTTTTCGAATGGAAGACGACCGCGGTCGCGCCCGGCGAAAAAGTCGAGCGCGAGTGCCTGTCGGGCCCGGGCGTGGCGAAAGGCACTAAAGTGATCTGGCGCTTGGAAGCCGAGGACCAGGGCGACACGGTAGTGCGCCTTGACCACACCGGCTGGCCCGAGGGCCACGAGGCGCTCGCCACCTGCAACACGCTCTGGGGCATGCTCCTGGGCCGCCTGCGCGAGTACGCCGAAACAGCCAAGCCCTCACCTCTTTACAGCTGAGCGCATAGTGCCAGTGCTCGGGGCATTTTCGCTCGAAGCGAGACTTTGCTCTACGCCAGCAACTTACAGGAGAACTCGCATGTGACCTTCGGCAACGACGGAACGAACCCAGACTTCCGTGACCTTCCTTCTGGGTACGATCTCGGGCTGTGCACGCCGATCGCGAGCCCTGGAAGGGACTTTTCTCCTCGCTCGGCATCGAGACCAAGCTGACGACCGACCTGGCATATATCCCGGCGGCTGACTTTCACCGCTTGACCGGCTATCGCGACCTTGCAGTGCACCGGCGAGCGCAAGCTAAAGAGCCCGCCGGTGGTCCGCAAGGACGACCCGGCCAAGAGCATGGACGACTTACAAGGCGCGAAGTACGCATAGATCAATCGGTCCTGCTCATCGAGTTACTTTCCACCGGTACTTATTCTGAACAAGCAAGGCAGGAAGCCGGACGAGTTCCTGGATGTAACTCAGGTGAAGGTCGGCCCCACCTGGCAGGAATTGGTCGACGCGGTGGTGAACCGGGACGTCCGTTCCTTTTTCTTCCACGAGCTGGACGCGCTGCCGCGGGGGCTGTAAGGGAAATCCGTTCAAGGCAAAACGAAGACCTTACCTGCTCTGGAAGTGGTAGGATAATCACAGAGCAGGAAACTTACTCGGAGCTTCCCTGGAGCTGATTGCGCTTCCTGCCGCGCCGCATCACGGTTGACCCGGCCGCCCACCGTGCCATAAAGGAATCACCGATGCCCGACGCACCGAACCCGCAGATCCAAGACGGCCGTTACGAACCCGGCACCCTGCTCGACGACGGCAAGTTCCGGATCGAGTTCGACTCCATGGGCCAGGTCAAGGTACCCGCGGACAAGCTGTGGGGGGCGCAGACCGAGCGCTCGCTCTACCACTTTTCCATCGGCCGCGACCGAATGCCGATCGAGGTCTATCGCGCGTACGGCCTGTTCAAGAAAGCCGCGGCCATCGTCAATGGGCGCCTGGGCCGGCTGCCGAAAGACAAAGCCGACTTGATCGTGCAGGCCGCCGACGAGGTGGTCGCGGGGGTGCTCGACGAGCACTTCCCATTGTACGTGTGGCAGACCGGCTCCGGCACGCAGTCCAACATGAACATCAATGAGGTTCTGTCGAACCGGGCCATCCAGATGGTGAAGGGCAAGCTCGGCACGCAAACGCCGGTCCACCCCAACGACCATGTCAACATGTCCCAGTCCTCGAACGATTCCTTTCCTTCGGCCATGCACATCGCCGCGGTCAAGGAAATCAAGGAGTCGCTGATTCCCAAGCTGACCCTGCTGGCCGCGACCATCGAGCGCAAGGCGGACGACTGGGCCGACATCGTCAAGATCGGCCGGACCCACCTGCAGGACGCCGTGCCGCTCACCGTCGGGCAGGAGTGGTCCGGCTACGCGGTGCAGATACGCAATGCGCTGCGGCGCATCGAGCAGTCGCTCGACGGCCTGTACGAGCTCGCCGCCGGGGGCACCGCGGTCGGCACCGGCCTCAACGCGCCCGCGGGCTTCGACGTCGAGGTCGCGCGGGAGATCGCCACGCTCACCGGCTACCCCTTCATCACCGCGCCCAACAAGTTCGAGGCGCAGGGTTCGCTCGACGCGATGGTGGCCGCGCACGGCGCGCTCAAGAATCTAGCCGTGCCGCTGATGAAGATCGCGAACGACATGCGCTGGCTCGCCTCCGGCCCCCGCTGCGGCCTGGGCGAGCTGATTCTGCCCGACAACGAGCCCGGCTCGTCCATCATGCCCGGCAAGGTGAACCCCACCCAGGCCGAGGCGCTCGTGATGATCGCGATCCAGGTCATCGGCGACGATGCGGCGGTGGCCTTCGCGGGCTCGCAGGGCAACTTCGAGCTCAATGCCATGCGGCCCATCATCATCAACAACTTCCTGCACTCGGCGCGCATTCTCGGCGACGGCTGCGAAAAGTTCCGGCTCTTCTCCGTCGAAGGCACGGAGGTAAACGAGAAGAAAGTCGCCGAGTTCCTCGCGAATTCGCTCATGCTGGTCACCGCGCTTTCGCCGGTCATCGGGTACGACAATGCCGCGAAAATCGCCCACGACGCACAGCACACGAGCTCCACGCTGAGGGAGGCTGCCCTCAAGAGCGGTCTGATCGACGAAAAAAAGTTCGACGAGGTCGTCGACCCGAAAAAGATGATCTCCAACCGGCCCGCGTGAAGCTCCGGTGCCTGCTCCTGCTCACCCTTGTCCCCAGTGCATGGGGCCAATCTCACAAGCAGGACTTTGTAGAGGAAACCCTGTCCGGCCCCGACGCTCACGAGTCCTCGGCCGAGAGCCGGGGGTATCTCTTCGGCGGCTTCGGCGGACGCCGCGCGCGGCTGCTCGCCCGCGGCGTCCATCCCGACCTCCAGTACCTTGGGGACAGTCTTTGGAATCTGCGCTCCGTCCAGAAAACCCGGCTCAGATCCTTCAACCGCGTCCGGGGTACCCTCGACATCGACTTCAGCCGCTTGACGGAAACGCCCGGCCTCACCTTCCACATCACCGCCGTCTGGCAGGGCGGCTCGCTGATCGGGCCTTATCTCGGCCTGGCCGCCGCGTCCAGCGGCATTGCCAGCGGCAATACCGCCCGGCTCGACTCGTGGTGGTTCGAGCAGCGCTTCGCCGCCGACCACCTCATCTTTCGGCTCGGTCAATTCGCCGCGCAGGATTTCTACGGCTCCCAGCATTACGCCTCGTCCTACATCCTGGAGCCGCTCGACTACGCGTTCGGCAATCTGACCGCCTCTGTGTACGCCTCCTTCGACCCGCCTTCCACGCCCGCCGCCGAGCTTCGCGCCGTCCCCGTCGACCATGTCTATATCAAGTCCATGGTCTTTGCCGCCGACCGGTTTCCGTACGCCCACAACCGGTCCGGGCTTGTTCCGCAGTTTCGGGGAGCCGCTTCCTCCGCGTCTGAAATCGGCTGGACCCCCGGCCAGCGCGCTTCCGGCGTCCACAGCTTCGATACCGTGAGCAGCCGCAAGGGCTACACGGGCTTGTACAAGTTCGGCGGCATCTTCAACCCCGGCAAGTTCGCGTCCACCCGCACGGGGAGCACGGTTTCCGGCAACTACCTTGTTTACGGCGCGGCCAACCAATCTGTTTGGCGGGTCTGCTCCCAATCCGCGAAAGGCCTGGATGTCACCGCCGGTGCCACTTATACCCCACCCGACCGCAGCCGCATCCGGCAGGAAACTACATTCGGCCTCCGTTTCAACGAGCCCCTGCCGGTCCACAACCACAATACGGTCAGCTTCGGCTGGGTCCGCAGTGCCTTCAGCCCCGGCCCGGCACCCGCGCGCGCAGAGAATGCCTTCGAGCTGAACGCGCTCGTCGATGCGACCCCTTACCTTCTTCTTCAACCCGTCGTACAGCGCACGATCAGTGCCGGCGGCCTCAACCGGGCGACGACCGTGTTCGGGTTTCGCTCAAAAGTCGAATTCTAACCAGCTGTCAGGAGCCCCTCCATGCCCGAAACTCTTTCCGGAACCGCCCTTCTCCGCGACCCCGCCCTCAACCGCTCCACTGCTTTCACGGGCGCGGAGCGCGAGCAGCACCACCTCACCGGCCTCCTGCCGCCCCGCGAGGAAACGCTTGATAACCAAATCCAGCGCTGCCTGCTGCAGCTGAGCAAGAAGCCGAACGACCTGGAGCAGTACATCTACCTGGCCCAGCTGGCCGAAGATAACCAGACCCTGTTCTACGCCGTGCTCGGGTCGGACCCGGCGCGCTTTCTCAAGATCGTCTACGATCCCACCGTCGGGCAGGCTTGCGAGGAGTTCGGCCACATCTACCGCAAGCCCAACGGCATGTATATTTCGCTCGACCAGCGGGGCAAGGTCAAGGAGGTCCTCGCCAACTGGCCGGTCAAGGATGTGCGCTTCATCTGTGTCAGCACCGGCGGGCGCATCCTGGGCCTGGGTGACCTGGGCGCGAACGGCATGGGCATCCCGATCGGCAAGCTCCAGCTCTACACGGCTTGCGCGCAGGTGCCGCCCGAGGGGCTGCTGCCCGTGCTGCTGGACTGCGGCACGGAAAATCAGAGCCTGCTCGACGACCCGCTCTACCTCGGCCTGAAGCAGCACCGGCCCTCGGTCGATGACCTCGACTCGTTCTTCCAGGAGTTCGTCGATGCCGTCCAGGACCTGTACCCGAAGTGCTGCATTCACTTCGAAGACTGGAAGGGCGTGGACGCGATTCGCCTGCTGGCCCGCTACGTGGACAAGATCAGCTGCTATAACGACGATATCCAGGGCACCGGCTCGGTGACGGTCGCCGGGTTGTACAACGCGCTCAAGATCACGCGCGGGCAACTGAAAGATCAGCACATCCTGTTTTTCGGCGCTGGCTCGGCGGGCATCGGCATCGCGAACATGATCGTCTCGGCCATGAAGCTCGAAGGGCTTTCGGTCGAGCAAGCCGAGAGTCAAATCTCCCTGTTCGACGTGGACGGCCTGCTGGAGCCCTCGCGCAAGGACCTTTCGCCCGAGCAGCGGAAGTACGCGCACAAGCGTCACCCTTCAAAGGACCTGGTGGCGGCCATCGACGACCTGAAGCCGAACATCCTGATCGGCGTTTCGACCGTGGGCGGCACCTTCACCCGGCAGGTCATCGAGGCAATGAGCAAACACAACGAGCGGCCCATCATCTTCGCGCTCTCGAACCCGACGGAGAAGGCCGAGTGCACCGCCGAGCAGGCCTATCAATTTTCAAAGGGCAAGGCCGTGTACGCGGCGGGCGTGCAGTTCGACAACGTCGAGCTCGACGGCAAGACTTACGAGCCCGCCCAGGCGAACAACTTCTACATCTTCCCGGCCGTCGGCATGGCGGTGTACGCGACCGAGGCCAGGCGCGTCCCGGATGAGATCTTCCTGGCCGCCGCTCGCGCCACCGCCGACCAGGTGAGCCCGGCGGAGCTGGAACGAGGCCGTCTGTTCCCGCCGCAATCCAACATCCAGGCCGCCTCGATGGTTACCGCTGTCGCTTCCGCCGAGCGCATCTTTTCGCTCGGCCTGGCGCGGGTCGAGAAGCCGGAGTCGGTCTACCATCTCGTCGGCTCGCTCTTGTACAGACCCGAGTACCCCTCGGCCGAATAACCATGGCCGCCCGCTGGTCCTTCGCCGCCGCCGCCTTGTACGCCTTCGCGGGCGGGTACGCCGATGCCGCGGGCTACCTGCTCGCGCGGACGTTTTGCGGCCACGTCACCGGCAACCTGGTCCTGCTCGCCCTGGCGCTGCTCACCGGCCATGCCGCCGCGATTCTCCCGCGCATCCTGGCCTTCGCGGGCTTTCTCCTGGCCACGGGCATGGGATTTCGCCTTGCCCGCGGCGGGGGCGTGCGGTCGCTCGCGGTGGGCTTTGCGGTACAGGCCGCACTGCTGCTGCCGGCCGGTTTCGCTGCGGCGCGGGCCCACCCGTTGTACCTGATCCTCGCGCTCTCGCTCGCGCTGGGAATCCAGAATGGCATCATCACCTCCATCGACGGCGTTTCGCTCCACACGACTTTTCTTTCGGGCGACATCACCTCGCTCGTCACCGGGTGGGCAGGGAGAAAGCGAGGGAAACCCGCGTCCAACCCGGCCGCCGTTCCGGTGCTGTCCGTCGTGACGGGCTGCTTTTTTCTCGGCGCATTCGCGGCCGGCGCGCTCTTCCCGCTCGCGGCCGAGCATCTGCCCGCGCTGCTGCCCGTGCCGCTCGCGGCAGCGGCATTTGCCTCCGCCATGAGCGTGCGCCTGCGGGCGGCGGCGGCCCGATAGGCGGCGGCCTTCTGCTACAACTGCATGCATGGCCCCTCTTCTCCTGTTCATCCTGCTGTCCTTGTTCGGCCACGACCATGCAGCCGAACGGGCCCAGGCGGGCGCGACCGCGCTGCAGCGCTCGTACGTGGAGCGCACCGGGCTCTACACGACGACCGGCTGGTGGAACGCGGCTAACGCCGTTACGGCGCTGTTGGACTACACGCGCGCGACCGGCGACCGGCGGTACCTGCCTGCCATCGCCGACACCTTCGACGCGGCGCAGGTAACGGTTTCGAAAGCGGAGCAGACCGGCAACCTGGCGAAGATGACCGGCTTTCCCGGCTTCCTCAACGACTACTACGACGACGAGGGCTGGTGGGCGCTCGCCTGGATCGACGCTTTCGACGCGACCGGTGAGCCGCGCTACCTGGCCATGGCGCGGTCGATCTTCGCGGACATGGCGGGCGGCTGGGATGGGACCTGCGGGGGCGGCATCTGGTGGTCCAAGGACCGGACATACAAAAACGCGATCGCGAACGAGCTTTTCTTTTCCGTGGCGGCGCATCTGGCCGCCCGGGTCCAGGCGCCGGAGTACGCTGACTGGGCGCGCCGGGAGTGGCGGTGGTTCGAGAGCTCGGGCATGATCAACCGGCAAGGGCTGGTGAACGATGGGTTGACGATCGACAAAGCCTCCGGCGCTTGCACCAACAACGGGCGGACCGTGTGGACCTACAACCTGGGCGTGCTGGTAGGGGCCCTGGCGGAGTGGTCGAAGGCGCAAGGGGAGCAGGCGCGGCTCGGGGACGCCGGCAGGTTCGCCTCGGCGGCGCTCGACCACATGACCGGCCCGGACGGCGTCCTGCACGAGCCTTGCGAGCCGAAGTGCGGTCCGGATGGCGTGCAGTTCAAGGGAATTTTCGTGCGCAACCTGTCCGCCCTGAACGCGGCGTCGCCGGACAAGCGCTGGAAGCAGTTCGTCAAGGTGAATGCGGACAGCCTGTGGAAGCGGGACCGCGCGCCGGGCGATGTGCTGGGCCTGGTGTGGAGCGGCCCGGTGGCGGAAGCGAACGCTGGGACGCAATCGTCCGCGCTCGACGCGCTGGTTGCGGCGGTCGCGGTGTCGAAGAAGCGCTGAGACCGCGCTGTCTTGGTAAGTAGGTGCGAGCGCTGCGCCGAAAAAGGGGTTAGCCGGAAATGCGCCGTGCACCCGGATAGCGCAAAAGGGGTCATCGTGAGCGCGGCGAAGGACCTGCTTTTCGCTCGCCGGGGCAGCGGGTAAAGCAGGTCCTAAGAGCCACATCAGGCCGTTTCCGCGCGCGCTTCGGCCGCACGGGAGCGGCTCTACAAACTACTCGACGCCGACCACTTCCCTGCCGGTGGCGGGCTCCCTGCTCCCCGCAGCCTCTTTCAAGCCCGCAGCCTTGTCCGTCCGCTCCCAGCCGAAGTCGTCGCCCGTGCGGCCGAAGTGGCCGTAGGCGGCGGTTTGCCGGTAGATGGGTTTGCGTAGGTCGAGCGACTCGATAATGCCCTTGGGCGTCAGCTCGAAGTGCTCACGGACGAGCCGCTCGAGTTCGCGCGCGGGCACGGAGCCGGTGCCGAAAGCGTCGACCAGCACGGAAACCGGCTCCGCGACGCCGATCGCGTAGGCCAGTTGCACTTCGCAGCGCTGCGCCATGCCGGCCGCGACGATGTTCTTCGCGATGTACCGGGCCATGTACGCGGCCGAGCGATCCACCTTTGTCGGGTCCTTGCCGGAGAATGCGCCGCCGCCGTGCCGGCCCATGCCGCCGTAGGTGTCCACGATGATCTTGCGGCCGGTGAGGCCGGTGTCGCCCATCGGGCCGCCGATGACGAAACGGCCCGTCGGGTTGATGTGGTACTTGGTATCGGCATCGAGCAGGTGCGCGGGTACGACGACCTGGATCACGTCCTTGAGCACATCGGCGCGCAGCTTGTCGGTCGCGACCTCCTCGGCGTGCTGGGTGGAGATGACCACCGCGTCGACCCGGACAGGTTTGCCCGCCGCGTCGTACTCGACCGTGACCTGGCTCTTGCCGTCGGGCCGCAGGTACGGCAGTTGCCCGTTCTTGCGGACCTCGCTGAGCCTCCGGGTGAGCTTGTGCGCGAGTGAGATCGGCAGCGGCATCAGCTCTTCGGTTTCGTCGGTCGCGAAGCCGAACATCATGCCCTGGTCGCCCGCGCCGCCCGTGTCCACGCCCATCGCGATGTCGCCGGACTGCTTGTTGATCGAGGAGATCACCGCGCATGTGTTCGAGTCGAAGCCGTATACGGCGTCGTTGTAGCCGATATCGTTGACCACGCCCCGGACCAGCGTCTGGAAGTCGACGTAGGCCTTGGTGGTAATCTCGCCGGCGATGACGACCAGGCCGGTCGCGGTGAGGGTTTCGCAAGCGACGCGCGAGTACGGGTCCTGCGCGAGGCAGGCGTCCAGGATGGCGTCGGAGATCTGGTCGGCGATCTTGTCGGGGTGGCCCTCGGTGACCGACTCCGAGGTGAAAAGAAACTTATCGCGTGATGGCACTATTTCCTCCAGGCGGCAGGCGGGACCGGTCCGTCTCACATCCGGCGCGCGCATCCACGTAGATGCCGTTTCCGGCCGATAGATGCCGCCTTCGGGCGAGAGCGAAACTCGGCGGTTCAGCCATTCGTTCGTTCCGGCGGCATCGGTGCAGGAAGCCGGCGCGCGAATCTGTCTGCCAGTCGCTTATGCTACTTGAGCCGGGCATGCGGGGCGCAAGCCGCGCGGCTGAACTGCATCAAAACCGGGTCGAACGGGGACGGCCCCTCGTTCGCGCGCGCGGGGTGAGCTTGAGCTCCCACACGAACAGCGTGAGCAGCAGACACTGGAGCCCGCCGAAACCCAGCACGTAACGGACGTAGTTGAGCAGGAGTCCGTGAAGTGTATCGAAACCGGCCATGCTCATGTTGCCGAGCACCGCGAAGCTCCAGGGCAGCGTCAGCAGCTCGAGCGTCGCGAAGCCCCCGGCGAACCCATGCCCCTGCACGAGAGCCGCCAGCCACACCAGATGAAGCACAGCCATGAACGCGGCCGTGGTGTAGAGAAGAGCGGGGTACCGGGAACGCCGCGCGCGCACGAGAGCCGCGGCGATGACGAGCAGCCCGGCAAGAACCGCGACCAGGGCGGCGATCGAGATGTCTCGGGAAACCATGCTTGCTTAGGGTAACGGCAAGAAGCGCGGCGGCGTTACGGCAACCGCGCGGCGCGGGCGGCCCGGTTCCCGTTTCGGGACGGCCGGCCGGCTCGTTCCATTCCGGGAAGAGTGCCGCTTCTCTTCGCGCGAAAGGTATGGACTGCCGGCTCGCGCATGCCGATAGTCGAAAGAGTGATGGGAAGCGGGCGAGCGAGGGGTGGACCCGGCTGGTGTACCTGAGCCGATTTCTGCGCTACGGCAGACCCACGATGGAACGCCGTACCGGCATCAACCTCGGCCGGACTCGAGAGCCCGCGCGGAAGGCACCTCGGCCGGGTGGAGCCCGGCTGTTTTCTCCCGCAAAAACCCGAGCACATACCACGCAAACAGCATGAGCACGACCAGCATCGCCGCCACCCCGGCCCAGCGCAGGCCCGCCGCCGGCTCCGGCTCCTCACCCTTGCGGGCCTTGCCCACGTTCTGAGCGAACTCCATCCAGCTCCGGTCGTCGTCCTTGATTTCCCCGCTCTCGTGGTAGGCGGACAGATAGCGTCCGACCCAGGCGTCCTCATCGAGGCCGCAGGCGCGCGCGTAGCCCCGCACGATGCCCTTGTTGAGCACGCCGCCGGGCAGCGCCGCGAACCGCTCCTGCTCGAGCGCGACGAGGTGGCGTCCGCTGATCTTGGTCGCCCCCGTGATGCTTTCGAGCCCGATACCCCGGGCTTCCCGCTCGCTGCGCAAATCCTGCCCAAACTGTCCCATCGCGCCATTTCCTTAGGCTAGTGGCTCGGGAGTCTTCGGTTCTCCTCGGCATCGCTTGCGGACACGACCGAGGGGCTGCCGCTCTTGCACTTACGTTAGTGCAGGGCAATTGCCGAGTCAAAGCCCGCGAAGCCCCCAAAACGCGAGCCTCGTTACCGAAGTACCCGGCGGTGAGCCCCGGGCCGGGAAAACGCCCTTTGCTACACTCTGGAGTGCGCGTCAAGCCGGGCCGGGGAGCTGCATCGTGAACAGATTGATCGTCGGCAACCTCCTGTACCGGCCGGTCAGGACCATAATCACCGTGTTCGCGGTAGCGCTCGAAGTGGTGATGATTCTGTCGATCGTCGGCGTGCTGCTCGGCCAACTTTCGAGCTCGCGCGACCGGACCAGCGGCATCGGGGCCGACATGACCGTTCGCCCGCCCAACGCCAGCTTCTTCTCGGGCGTCGGCGGCGCGCCGGTGCCCGCGAAGATCGCCGAAGTCCTCGCAAAATTGCCCCACGTCGCCGTGGCCGCCCCGGTGATCACGGACCTGAGCGTCGCGGGTTCTATCGAGACCATCTGGGGCATCGACTACGCGAGCTACAACGCGCTCAAACCATTTGTTTTCCTCGCCGGCGGCCCGTTTCAGGGACCGAACGACGCCATCGTCGACGATTACTTCGCCCGTTCCGACAAGGGCCATCATCTAGGCGAGACGATCTCCGTGCACGGCGCGCCTTTCCGCATCTGCGGCATCGTGCGGCATGGCAAGGGCGGGCGCAAGTTCGTGCCCATCCGCACGCTCGGCACCATGCTCGGCAGCGCCACCAACGCCTCCCTGTTCTACCTACGCAGCGATGACGCGGCCAACCAGGACCTGATCAAGCGCGAGATCCACGCCGCGCCCGGCCTGGGCGGCTACGAGGTGCAGACGCTCGACGAGTGGCTCTCGCAGATGACCCCCGAGCACCTCCCGGGGCTCACGCCGGCGCTCGATACGGTCATCGGCATCGCTACCATCGTGGGCTTCCTGGTCGTCTTCCAGTCCATGTACACGGCGGTGACGGAGCGCACGCGCGAGATCGGCATTCTCAAGTCGCTCGGCGCATCCCGCGGCTACATCGTCCGCTCCATCCTGCGCGAAACCGCGCTGCTCACCGTCGCCGGCATCGCGCTCGGGGTCGGCCTCACCGTGGTGGCCAAGTACGGCATCGCCTACCGCTTCCCGACCATTCCCTTCATCGTGAGCTGGCAGTGGCGCGTGCGCGGGCTTTCGATCGCGTTCTTCGGGGCGATGCTCGGCGCGTTGTACCCGGCCCTCAAGGCAGCCGGCAAGGATCCGATTGACGCGCTGGCTTACGAGTAAGCGAGGGCTCGCCGCCCTTACCGGCCTGCTCGTTTGCGTGCTCTATGCGCTGCACTGGCCGCACCTGCTCGCGGACTTTCCCAACTACACGCCGTACCTGGACTGGGCGAAGTACACCGACGAAGGCTGGTACGGCAAGGCGGCGATCCAGACGGTTCTGCACGGGTCCTGGTACGTGCCGGGAGACTTCAACACGGCCGTCGCGCTGCCGGTGTGGCCGGCGCTGCTGTGGCTGACCTTCAAGTTCACAGGTGTTTCCGCGTCCGCCGCGCGAGCCCTCGCGCTGCTGGTCTTCGGCGCGGATCTGCTGCTCAGCCGGCGGCTGCTGCGAGCCGCGGGTGCCGGGGCCGCCGCGGCGGCGTGCGGCACGGTCCTGCTCGCGGCCAATTCGTACATGTGGGCGTTCAGCAGGCTTGCGATCCTCGAATCACTGCTGATGTTCTGGGTGCTCGCGAGCTGGCTGCTCGCGCTTAGGCTCAAGCCCTGGGCCGGAGGCAGGCGCGCGGCTGCGCTGCTGGGCGTGGGCGCGCTGCTCGCCTTGGCCGTGCTGACCAAGACCACGGCCGTCTTCCTGTTTCCGGCAACGGCGGCCGTCCTCGCCTGGGCTGCGGAATGGCACCCGGGAAAAGCGATCCGCGACCTCACCGTCGCGACTCTAGGAGGCGTCGTTCCCTGGCTTGCGTACTATCTGCTGGCGGCCCGGCGGTATGCGACGGACTACCACTACTTTTTCAACGCGAATCGCTGGGTCCATCCGCAGGGTGCACGGGGCTACCTGTTCGCGTTCTGGTATGCGCTTCACGGGACGTTGTGGGTGCATCCATGGCTGGTTTGCGCGACGCTCGTCGCGCTCCCGGCAGCCGCGCTGCTTTCGTCGCGCTTCCGGCGGACACCCTTGCTGCACGCTTCGCTGCTGGCCGCGGCCGGCTATGTGTTTTTCACCGGCTGGCACAACAGCACCCAGCCCCGGTACTACATCGTTCTGCTTTATGCGGTCGTTTTCACGAGCGTACTCGCGGCAGAGGCGCTCGGCAGACGCAGCCGCGTCGCCGGGGTCCTGGCGTTCGCGGTGTTCGCGGCGGTGCTCGCGCGGGACCTGCGCCAGACGATTCTTTGGCTCGCCCACCCCAGCTACGATTTCCAGCGCGCCGCCCGCGGCATTACGGAGTACATCGACGCCCACTCCGCCGGATCGGACCGCATGCTCCTGTCCATCTCCGGCGATGAGATCACGTTGTTCACCCACACCCCGGCCATCTGCGACGACTTCGGCACGGACGACCTGCCCGCGCGCATCCGGCGGTACCGTCCGGGCTGGTACGCGCAGTGGAACGAGCTCGACCCGGGCACGCTCGACGACATCCACGAGGCGGGCTACGAGCTTAGATCCGTCGCGCACTGGCACGCCTTCGACGACGAAGACCGGAACGACCTGATCCTCTATCGAATGATTCCGGCTGTTCCCGGAAAACCCGGGATCTGAAGGGGATGCCTGATCAAGCACGAAACTAGGGGGTCATCCTGAGGAGCAGAGACGGGGTCCCCGGCGAGCGGTCTTTGCTCGCTGGGGTGTCCGAAGCGACGAAGGACCTGCTTTTGCCGCGCGCCGGAGGAAAGCAGGTCCTTTGGCGCAAAGCGCTGCCGCTTCGCTCAGGATGACCCTTATTCAGCATGACCTTTGTTCAGAGTCACCTTCGCTACTTAGCAGGGCTGCGCTGCGTTCCGGCGCGCTCCGGTTCGATGTGCTTGCCCAGCCGGTACACGACGCCGATCGAGAGCGCGAACTGCTGGACGAAGCCGCCCTGCCCGTTGATGGAAAAGTTGGTCAGGTTGGCGTCGGGCGAAATGCGAAAGGCCAGCCGCTGAGACCGGTTCAGGTCGATGGACCCGCCGATGGCGCTGCCGAACCCGAGTTGGTTGTTGAAGAAGCCGACCGCGGCCGGGGAAACCGGGTTGCCCGCCTGGTCCATGAGCGCGGACTCGAAGCTGCCGTACACGCCGCCGAACAAGGCGTGGAGCGTCACGGAGGCGTGCTGGTTCGAGGCCAGGCGGTACTCCGGGCCGGCCAGGAAGAAGTGTTCGCTCACGAACGGCCCGCGGATCCCGTAGGGATTGGGCGTGGCACCGCTGGTGCCGTAGTAGCCGCGCACATTGCCGGCGGCGGCCCATTTGCGCGTGAAGAAGCGCGCCGCCTGTACGTCGAAGCCGCCCAGGTTCGCGCCCTGGAGCAGGTTGGGGCCGGCGTCGAAGTGCGAGTAGGCCGCGCCGCCGTACACCTCGTAGCGGTTGTTATAGGTGACCCCGGCGAGCGTGCTGTTGGAAGCCACCACGGGTGGGCGGTACTGCGGAGCCTGCGCCAGGGCGTAGAGCGAAGCGAGGGCGGGAACGAGCGGGAG
>CAXUEU010000034.1:0-24820 GCA_964250195.1 uncultured Acidobacteriaceae bacterium | reverse complement strand
GAAGACCTCCTGCGCGCTGCCTTCAACGACGCCGGCCGGCGCGCGGACGAGGCCGCGGGCAGCAACGTGGCGGGCATGCTGGGCGGGCTCGGCCTGCCGGAAGGCCTGCTGTAACCCGTGCCGCCCCGCTTCGCCGAACCCATGGCTCGCCTCATCGAAGAGCTGCGCAAACTGCCCGGCGTGGGGCAGAAGAGCGCGCAGCGGTTCGCGTTCCACATCCTGCGGTCGAGCGGCGAGGATGCCGCCGCGCTCGCCGATGCGGTGCGGGCGCTCAAGCGCGAGCTGCGTCTGTGCTCGGTGTGCAACAACGTCACCGACGTGGATCCGTGCGTCTATTGCGACTCGCCCACGCGCAACGGGCGGCAGGTGTGCGTGGTCGAGGAGCCTACCTCCATCGATTCGGTCGAGCGCACGCGCACCTACACCGGCGTCTACCACGTGCTGCACGGCACGCTCTCCCCGCTCCACGGCGTAGGGCCGGAGCAGCTGCGGACGCAGAATCTGCTGGCTCGGGTAGGCCGGGGCGACGTGGACGAGGTGATCCTGGCGACCTCGCCGACCATCGAGGGCGAGGCCACGGCGGGGTACCTGGCGGAGTCGCTGCGTAAAGCGCTCCGCGAGGGAGCCGGGCTGCGCATCACGCGCATCGCCACCGGGGTGCCGGCCGGGAGCGATATCGAGTACGTGGACGAGGTCTCGATGGCGCGCTCGCTGGAGGGGCGGCGGGAGATTTAAGCTCACCCGGCTTGAAGCATCCAGCTCGTAGGCTCTCGTCATCCTGTTTTCATCGCGGAGCCTCGCCGGGAAATGGACTACGCCCTGCCTTCAACGCTTCAGCTTACCAGGGTGGCACTCCGGGTCCGGGAAGCGCTTCGGGCAGTCCGCATCGAGACACGGCTGCTACCCTGAGTCCGGCTCACCCTCTTGTCCACTCTCCCGCCCACCCTCGACTGGAAGCCCCGGCACAATCCCTGGCTCGTAGCTTTTACCGTCACCCTCGCCACCTTCATGGAGGTGCTCGACACTTCCATCGCGAACGTTGCGCTGCCGCACATGGCGGGCTCGCTCGGGGCGAGCAGCAACGAGGCTACATGGGTGCTGACCAGCTATCTGATCGCGAGCGCGGTGGTGCTGCCCATCTCCGGCTGGATGCAGAACCGGTTTGGGCGCAAGCGGTTTTACATGGCCTGCGTGGTTGTGTTTACCCTGTCGTCCCTGCTGTGCGGGCTCGCGACGACGCTGCCGCTGCTGATTTTCACCCGCATCCTGCAAGGCCTGGGCGGGGGCGGCCTTGCTCCGAGCGAGCAGGCCATCCTGGCGGATACCTTCCCGGTCGCCAAGCGCGGGCAGGCCTTCGCCGTATACGGGATGGCGGTAGTGGCCGCGCCGGCGATCGGGCCGACCCTCGGCGGATGGATCACGGACAACTACAACTGGCACTGGATCTTCTTCATCAATCTGCCGATCGGGATCCTCTCGCTGTACCTGAGCAACCGGATGGTGGAAGACCCGCCCTACCTCGTCAGCCGCCGCGCCGAGGCGATCGGACAGAGGGTGGATTTCGTCGGGCTCGTGACGGTCGCGGCCGGGGTCGGGTCGCTCGCGTTTGTGCTGGATAAGGGGCAGGAGAAGGACTGGTTCGGAAGCGGCCTGATCGTCTCGTTCGCGGTGGCTGCGGTCGCGTTCCTGGCGTTCTTCGCTGTGTGGGAGTGGCGCCACCGCAACCCCATTGTCGACCTGCGCCTCCTGCGCATCCGCAATTTCGGCATCTCCGTCGGCCTGCAATTCATGCTGGGCATGGTTCTGTTCGGCTCGACGGTGCTGCTTCCGCAGTTCATGCAGGGGCTGCTGGGATACACGGCGGAGCGCGCGGGCATGGCGCTTTCCCCGGCCGGCTTCGCGCTGATGTGCACCATGCCTCTGGTTGGGCAGATTGTCGGCAGGGTGCGCGACCCGCGCAAGCTGGTGGCTTTCGGCTACGCGATCACGGCGGTGGGGCTTTACAATCTGACCCGGCTCGACCTGGATGTGAGCTTCGGCACCCTGGCCCTGTGGCGGATGTTCCAGGTGCTCGGCCTGGCGTGTGTCTTCGTTCCGATCAGCACGCTGAACTACGTCGGAGTGCCGCGGGAGAAGAACAACCAGATCTCCTCGTTGTCCAACTTCGCGCGCAACCTCGGCGGCTCGTTCGGAACTGCTCTGTTGACCACTTTTCTTGAGCGGACCGCGCAGGCGCACCAACAGGCGCTTGGCTCGATCGCGGTCGCCGGGAGCGGTGCGTACGCGGGCTGGATCGCGCAAATGCAGTCGGCGCTCGAAAAGATGGGCCATGCCGGGGCTCGGCAGCTGGCCGAAGGGCAGGCGTACCAGGAGCTGCTTCGCCAGGCGAGCATGCTCAGCTATCAAAACGCTTTCTGGCTGCTGGCCGTCGCGGTCGCCGCGCTGGTGCCGGTGCCTTTCCTGATGCAGCGCCCGCCCGCGAGGCCGAGCGCCGCCCAGGGTCTCGAGAAGCCTACGCGGACTTCCCCAGCAGCCCGTGCGGGTCGATGACGAATTTCTTCGCCACGCCCGCGTCGAAGTCCGCGTAGCCTTTCGGCGCTTCGTCGAGCGGGATCACCGTCGCGTTCACGATCTTCGCGATCGGCAGCCGGTCGTGCAGGATCGCCTGCATCAGCATGCGGTTGTATTGGAGCGTCGGCGTCTGGCCGGTGTGCAGGTGGAGCGACTTGGACCAGCCCTTGCCGAACCGGACCTTGAGCACTCCGTTTTTGGAGTCCTCATTGGGCGCGCCCGGGTCTGAAACCACGTACAGCCCCGGAATTCCGATGCCGCCCCCGACGAACACCACGTCCATCAACGAGTTCAGCACGCTGGCCGGGGCGGCCTCTTCCTTCGCGCCATGGCCGCTGGCTTCAAAGCCGACCGCATCGATGCCCGCATCTACCGTGGGCTCGCCGGTAATGGCGGCGATTTGGTCGGCGAGCGATTCGGCCTGCGCGATATCGACCGTCTCGTAGCCCATCTTCCTCGCGTGGGCGAGCCGCTCCTTGTTGCGGTCGCCGACGATCACCACCGCCGCGCCCAGGATGTACGCCGAAGCCGCGGCAGCCAACCCCACGGGACCCGCGCCCGCCACGTACACAGTCGAGCCCACCCCGACCCCCGCGGTGACCGCGCCGTGGAAGCCGGTAGGCAGGATGTCGGACAACATGGTTAAGTCGGTGATTTTCTCCATCGCCTGCGCCTTATCGGGGAACTTCAGCAGGTTGAAGTCCGCATAGGGAACCATCACGTACTCGGCCTGGCCGCCGACCCAGCCGCCCATGTCCACGTAGCCGTACGCGCCGCCGGGCTGGGCCGGGTTCACGTTGAGGCACACGCCGGTGAGCCGCGCTTTGCAGGCCCGGCAGCGCCCGCAGGCCACGTTGAAGGGCACCGAAACCAAGTCGCCGACCTCGATAAAGAGCACGTCGCGCCCCTTCTCGATGACCTCGCCCGTAATCTCGTGTCCCAGGACCATGCCGGTGGGCGCTGTTGTGCGGCCCCGGACCATGTGCTGGTCGGAGCCGCAGATGTTGGTGGAAACGAGCTTGAGGATGACGCCATGTTCGATGGTCCTGCCGCCGGGGTCGGCGAGTTTGGGGTAGTCGATGGACTGGACCTCGACCTTGCCGGGACCCATGAAAACCACGCCGCGATTCGATGCCATGTGCTTCTCCTTACGGTTTGAGCGCGCGTTTGCCGCGCAGCAGAAGGTAGGCGAGGGCGCAGCAGCCTGCGATGCCGCCGAGGTGCGTGGGCAGGCCGCGCGCCGGAGCCGGGCTGTGCCGCAGGTTGACCGAGGCATCCCCTACCGCCACCGCCGCGACCAGCAGCATGCACCGGCCCAGCGCTTGACGGTCGCCCGCTTGCGTGAGCAAGAGCACGATGCCGCCGAGCGAGATGTCGCGGACCGCCGCCGCCCGGATGTACGCCGTGCCCGCGTTGTCGTTCGTCGGCACGCCATACATCGACGACGAGCTTTCAGGAAACAGAACCCCCGCCGCGCCGAGCGCGAGCAGCGCAGCGCCCGTGCCGGCCGAAGCCCAGTACAGCAGCGGCCCGTTTTCCGCTAAGTCCCGTGGCCCCACGCTGCGCGCCACGTTACCGAACCGCCGCAGCGCCTGCTTCGGCAACCTCTTGGTCCTGCGCGCCGGAGCCGCCGCTTACCCCGATCGCGCCCACCACCTTGCCGCCCTGCTTGAGCGGGATGCCGCCGGCGAAGATCATGATGCGCCCGCCGTTCGAGGCATGGATGCCGAAAAACTGCTGCCCGGGCTGCGCGTTGTCGCCCAGATCCTTGGTCGCGATGTTGAACGCGCGCGCGGTGAACGCCTTGCTCTGCGCGATGTCGATCGAGCCGAGCCAGGCCTCCGCCATGCGCGCGAACGCGAGCAGGTTGCCGCCTTCGTCGACGACTGCGATGTTCATGGGCTGCCCTATCTCGCCGGCCTTCTTCTCCGCCGCCGCGATCGCCTGCCGTGCCTGCTCCAGTGTCAGTTCCTGTGCCATGTGTGGGGTGATCTCCTTCCCGCACTGGGATGCGCGGAGCGGGGCGAAAGGCGATAGAGTAAAGACTTGTGCCTACCGTTACGGCCGGGTGCGAAGATTCACGGACGCTTGCGGTTCCGGGGCGCGCCGTTGTGTTAGTTTTCATCCGGGCGCGGAGACGCGCCGGGTTTTCGGGAGGGTTCGTACATTGGGCAAAAGCATGGTTCCCAAACGCTTGTTCTTCACCAAGGGCGTAGGGCGGCACAAGGAGCGGTTGACCTCGTTTGAGATGGCGCTGCGCGACGCGGGCGTGGCCTCGCAGAATCTGGTGCGGGTCTCGTCGATCTTTCCGCCGAACGCGAAGCTGATCAGCCGCAAGGAAGGCCTGCCGTACCTGTCGCCGGGCGAGGTGGTCTTCGCGGTCATCGCGGAGAACTCCACCCGCGAGCCGCACCGCCTGGTGACCTCGTCGATCGGCGTGGCCATCCCGACCGACCGCAACACCTACGGCTACCTGAGCGAGCACCACTCTTTCGGCGAGACCGAGGAGCAGGCCGGGGAATATGCCGAGGAGCTGGCCGCGGAGATGCTGGCCACCACCCTCGATGTGGAGTTCGACCCGGACAAGAGCTGGGACGAGAAGAAGGAAATCTACAAAATTTCGAACAAGATCGTGCGCACGGCCAACGTGACGCAGTCGGCGGTCGGCGACAAGCGCGGCCTTTGGACGACCACCATCGCCGCGGCGATCTTGATTTTCGAATAGGAAGCGCTTTGCGGGGAGCGGCCTCCGCGTCGCACGGCAAGGCACTCTATGCCGTGCGACCAAAGCAAGCTGCACCACCTGGGGGCTCGCGCCCTCCCCTGAGCGCGCGGGCCCGACCGTACTACCCATGCGGGCATCCTGACAGCCGCATGCATTTTCATCGCGAGTGCAGAGCACATCGAAGGGGTCCCGACCGGCCCGCTTTTCCCCGTAGGCACATACGGATTACAAATGTCTCGTGAATCGTTGTCGAGCACCGGCGGGGCATCAAGCCGGGCGCGGGCAAGGCGGTACGGGTGAGCCGGGCCGGCGCGGTCGGGGACGTGGTAACCGGCGCGGGCAGAGCGGGGCAGCTTTTCCGTATTCCTGTAACACCGGCGCAGTAGACTCGTCGCTGGCGGCTTTTTGCCTGGAGTGAGCGACTTGACTGGACAACGCAATTTCAGGGTCGGGCTGGTGCAGATGCATTGCACCCCCGATCCCGACGAGAATCTGGAAGCGGCCGCCGCGTGGGTGCGCCGGGCCGCCCGCGAGGGCGCGTCCATCGTGTGCCTGCCGGAGCTGTTCCGCGCGCAGTACTTCTGCCAACGCGAGGACATCGCGCTGTTCGACCTGGCCGAGCCCATTCCCGGCCCGAGCACGGAGCGGCTGGGCGCGGTCGCGCGCGAGGAGGGCGTGACGGTGATCGCCTCGCTGTTCGAGCGGCGCGCGGCGGGGCTGTACCACAACACCGCGGCCACCCTGGGGCCGGACGGCGCGATCCTGAGCCTCTACCGCAAGATGCACATCCCCGACGACCCGCTCTACTACGAGAAGTTCTACTTCACCCCCGGCGACCTCGGCTTCAAGGCCTGCGACACGCCCGCCGGCCGCGTCGGAACGCTCGTCTGCTGGGACCAGTGGTACCCCGAGGGCGCGCGCATCACCGCCTTGCAGGGCGCGAACGTGCTCTTCTACCCGACGGCGATCGGCTGGCACCCGCACGAGAAAGCCCAACACGGCGAGGCCCAGTACGATGCCTGGCAGACCGTGCAGCGCGGCCATGCCATCGCCAACGGCGTCTACGTCGCCGCGCCCAACCGGGTCGGCATGGAATACGGCGACATCCGGGGCAAGCGCGCCGAAGGCCCGGGCCTCGAGTTCTGGGGCGGGTCGTTCATCGCGGACCCTTTCGGCCGCGTAATCGCTCGCGCTTCGCATGACAAGGAAGAAATCCTTACGGCCGAGATCGACCTGGCCGGCCTGGAGGAGCAGCGGCGGAACTGGCCCTTCCTGCGCGACCGGCGCATCGACGCTTACGGGCCGATCGTGCATCGCTACCTCGACGCGACCACTCCCGGCGGGGGCAAGTGACGCCGCGAGAGCTGGGTTTCCGCATGCCCGCCGAGTGGGCCCCGCACGAGGCGACCTGGGTCGCCTGGCCGCACAACCCCGAGGACTGGCCGGGGCGCTTCCAGCCCATCCCGTGGGTCTACTGCGAGATCGTGCGCGCGCTGGCCCGCGTGGAACGGGTCGAAATCCTGGTCGACGACGCGGCCGCCGAGAAGCGCGCGCGCGCGATGCTCCGCCGCTCCGGCGTTTTGCTCGAGAACGTCAGATTCCACCATTGGCCCACGAACCGCGTCTGGACCCGCGACTCCGGGCCCATCTTCGTCCAGAATGGCGCCGGCGAGACCGCGATCACGGACTGGCGCTTCAACGCCTGGGCCAAGTACCCGGACTGGCAGCTCGATGACGCGCTGCCCGGTAAAGCGGCCGCGCTCTTGGGCGTGCAGGCTTGGCAGCCGTCTTTCGATGGTAAAAGGCTCGTGCTCGAAGGCGGCTCCATCGACACGGACGGCGCGGGCGTGCTGCTCACCACCGAGGAGTGCCTGCTGAGCGACGTGCAGGCCCGCAATCCCGGCCTTTCACGCGAGCAACTGGAAGGGGTCTTCCGCGACTGGCTCGGCATCGAGCAGGTCCTGTGGCTCAACCGCGGCATCGCGGGCGACGACACCCACGGCCATGTCGACGACATTACCCGCTTCGTGGCCGAGAACACGATCGTGACCGCGGTCGAGCCGGACAAGACCGACGAAAACCATGCCCCGCTGGCCGAAAACCTCGACCGGCTTCGCGCCGCCCGCAACCGCGACGGCCAACCGTTCCGCATCGCGACGCTGCCCTGCCCGGCACCGGTGGTGTTCGAGGGCCAGCGCCTGCCCGCCTCCTACGCCAACTTTTACATTGCGAACGGGCTGGTGCTCGTGCCAACATTCAACGATCCCAGCGACCGCATCGCCCTCAACACGCTCGCCGAGCTCTTTCCCTCGCACCGAGTGCAGGGCATTCACTGCGGCGACTTCATCTGGGGCCTCGGCGCGCTGCACTGCATGACGCAGCAACAGCCCGCCGGGCGAAAAGGCTCATAGAGGCCGTGGCAGCAGACGATTTGGAGTGGCTGGGGACGTGGTATAGGCAGCAGTGCGACGGGCACTGGGAGCACCGCAAAGGCATGCTGCTGGAGCCTGAAAACGACGGCTGGACCCTGCGCATCGACCTGCGCGGCACGGCTTCCTCGGGGTTCGCGCCCCGGCGGCTCGCGGTGTGCGCGATCGACGGCCCATGGCTGCGCTGCACGCTCGATGCGCAGCGGTTCGAGGGCAACGGCGCGGAGGTCGAACAGCTGATCGGGGTATTTCGCAAATGGGTGAGCGTGCCGCCGCCGGAGCTCGGGGCTGTTTCCGCCGGCTGAGGTTTCCGCGGAGGACGCGGCCCGCATGGAGTTGGCGCTGGCCGAGGCGCGGGCGGCCGCCGAAGCGGGCGAGGTCCCGGTCGGCGCGGTGCTGTTTCTGGGCGGCAGGCTGCTCGCGACGGGGCAGAATCGCGTCCTTCGCGACCACGACCCCACCGCCCACGCCGAGATCGTCGCCATGCGCCGGGCCGGGCAGGCCCTGGGCAACTACCGGCTCACCGGCTGCACGCTTTACTGCACCCTGGAGCCCTGCGCCATGTGCGCCGGGGCGATGATCCATGCCCGCCTGGGCCGTCTGGTGTACGGCGCGCCCGACCCGAAAGCCGGGGCGGCAGGCTCGGTCCTCGGCGTGCTCAACCACCCCCGACTCAACCACCGGATCACGGTCGAGATCGGGATGCTGGCCGAGCCTTGCGGGGAGCTGCTGCGGGCTTTTTTCCTGGCCCGCCGCGGCGGCAAGCTATGATGAGGGGTATATGGACCTGCTCGTCTACACCGCCTCCTGGTGCCGCGATTGCCGCGAGGCCAAGCGCTTTCTGGACAAACATGACCTCCCCTATCGCGAGATCGACATCGAGCGCACCCCCGGTGCCGCCGAGGAGGTCTTGCGTAAAGTGGGCAAGCGCGCCATTCCGCAGTTCGTCATCGACGGCGAGTGGGTGCAGCCGTACCGGCCCGGAGAAGGCTTTCTGCACGAGGAGATGGCGGCGCGCTTCGGTGTGCCCGAGTAGCTCGCCTGCCGCGGAAACAGGGGTCATCCTGAGCGCAGCGGCAGCGCTTTGCGCCAAAGGACCTGCTTTTCCGCTTCATGACCGGAGAGAAAAGCAGGTCCTTCGTCGCTTCGGGTGACCCCTCCGCTCTCGATTCAGGAGGACCCTGCTCGAATTTCAGCGCGCCTTCAGGGCAGCTCGTCCGGCTTGATCACAGTCCCCTGCCCCGCTTCGGCCAGTTCCGCGCCGGCGTCGGCCAGGATCGCGCGCGCGTCCGCCGCGTCCGCCGCCGCCACCTGCAGGCGCAGCGAGGCCAGCCCGGGCTCCAGGATGCGCGCGTTCTCCCCCGCCAAAAACACCTCGATCCCCGCCGACTGAAGGCGGCCCCGCGCCATTTCGGCCTCCAACGGCTCGGTGAAGTCCGCCACCGTCACCACCTCGTCCTGCTCTCCCATGCGGCTCCTCTCGTGTACCCGGGCTTGGATGCGGCGGCTGCAATCCGCGCCGCAGCTACAATCAAGGTCGCGAGGGAAGGCATTTGATCAAGCGCTATACCCGCCCGGCGATGGGCGCGATCTGGACCGACGAGAACAAGTACCGCTGCTGGCTCCGGGTCGAGACGGCGGCGAGCGAAACCCTGGCCGAGGCGGGCGTGGTTCCCCCCGAGGCCGCCAAAACCATCCGCGATCGCGGCGGCTTCGATCTCGCGCGCATCGAGGCGATCGAGGCCGAGGTCAAGCACGACGTCATCGCGTTTACCACCGCGGTCGCCGAGCGGATCGGCCCGGAGGCGCGCTGGCTGCACTACGGGCTCACCTCGAACGACGTGGTGGACACGGCGCAGTCGCTCCAGATTGTCGAGGCGTCGACGATCCTGCGAACGGGGCTCGAAACCCTGGCCGAAATCCTGAAGAAGCGGGCACTCGAGTTCAAGCACACCCCGGTGATCGGGCGCACCCACGGCGTCCACGCCGAGCCCACGACCTTCGGTCTCAAGCTGCTGAACTGGTACGCGGAAACGCAGCGCAACCTCGCCCGGTTCGATGCCGCGGCCGAGGGCATGCGCGTCGGCAAGCTGTCGGGCGCGGTCGGCACCTTCGGACACCTCAAGCCGGAGCACGAGGAAGCCATTTGCGCAAAGCTCGGCCTCGCGCCGGCGGCGGTCGCGACCCAGGTGCTCCAGCGCGACCGCCACGCGGCCTATATTGCCACGCTCGCCATCGTCTGCAGCACCCTCGACAAGATCGCGACCGAGGTCCGGCATCTCCAGCGGACCGAGGTCCGCGAGGCCGAGGAGTTCTTCTCGGAGAAGCAGAAGGGCTCCTCCGCCATGCCGCACAAGCGCAACCCCATCGCGTCGGAGCAGATTTCCGGCCTGGCCCGCGTCGTCCGCGCCAACGCGCAGGCGGCGTTCGAGAACATCGCCCTGTGGCACGAGCGCGACATCTCGCACTCCTCGGTCGAGCGCGTCATCCTGCCCGACTCGACGATCCTCGCCGACTACCTGCTCGCGAAGACAGCCGGGCTGATCGAGAATCTGCTCGTCTACCCCAGGCGCATGCTGCGCAACCTCGAAAGCACCGGCGGGCTCATCTTCTCGGGCCAGCTGCTGCTCGACCTGGCCGAGTCCGGCATGGCCCGCGAGGACGCCTACCGGCTCGTCCAGACCCATGCCATGCGCGCCTGGAAGGAGGAGCTCGACTTCCGCGACCTGGTCGCCGGCGACGCGGAGATCACCGGGCGGCTCTCCCCCGACCTGCTCGCGAAAACCTTCGACCTCGACCGGCAGCTGAGCAATGTGGATGCGATCTTCGCGCGCGTGCTGGAAGCACGGTGAGGGTCTCGGTCGGCATCACCGGGGCGAGCGGCTCGGTCTTCGCGCGGGAGCTCCTGCTGGCGCTCGAACGCGACGACCGCGTCGAAAAGGTCGACTGCGTCCCCAGCGAAAACTCCCTGCGGGTCTTCGCGGAGGAGCTGGGGCTGAGCGGGCGCAAGGAGTTCGTCGAGAAGCTGCTGGGCGCGCCGTCCAGGAAGATCGAGCAGCACGCCGACGCGGACGTGGGCGCGAACATCGCGAGCGGCAGCTACCCATCCGACGGCATGATCGTGCTGCCGTGCAGCATGGGCACCCTGGCGAGCGTGGCGCACGGCCTGGCGCAGACCCTGCTGACCCGCGCCGCGGACGTGTGCCTGAAGGAGCAGCGCAAGCTGATCCTGTGCGTGCGCGAAACGCCGTTCAACAAGATCCACCTGCGCAACATGACCCTGGCGGCGGAGGCCGGCGCGGTGATTTTCCCCGTCATCCCGGCGTTCTACAACGTCCCCGTCGATTCGACAGAGATGGCACGGCAGTTCTGCTTCCGCGTGCTGGCGCAGTTCGGGCTGCCGCAGCCGGAAATGTTTCGCTGGAAGGCCGAGTAACGTGCGCCGGGCCTTGTGCCTGCTCGCTTTGCTGCCCGGCTGTACGCACGTATCTCGGGTGCAGCCGCTGGTCGACGCCCAAGCCGCGCTCACCCCGGCGAGTACCGCCCGCGACCTGCCGGAACTCGACCCCCTGCGCGGCGACGTCGTTCCGGTCCACGACCCCAGCCTCGTCCGCGCGGCCGACGGCTCCTGGATCGCGTACACCACGGATCTGCCCTTCCTGCACCGGACCGACGCGCTGGTGGAGCGCTGCTCGGCGGACCTCGTCGCGTGGCGCGCGTGCGGTGCCGTCTTCCCGACCCTGCCCGGCTGGGTGCGGGCCGGGTACCCGGCGGCCACGGGGCTGTGGGCCCCGGAGGTCGCGTACTTCGGCGGCGCTTGGCGGTTGTACTACTCCGTTTCCTCGCTCGGATCGCAGCACTCGGCCATCGGGCTCGCGACCAACGCGAGTCTGGACCTCCAAGGCTGGCGGGACCAGGGACCGATTCTCGAATCGGAGAAGCGGGACGACTTCAATGCGATCGATCCAGCGGTGACGGTCGCGCCGGACGGACATGTGTGGCTCACTTACGGATCGTTTTGGGGCGGCATCTTTCAGCGCGAGCTGGACCCGCGCACCGGTAAGCCGGTCGAGGGCGGCCCCCGCTGGCACCTGGCCCAGCAGCCGGTGCGCCTGAAGGGCGCGATTGAGGGCGCATCCCTCGCGATGCACGACGGCTGGTACTACCTGTTCGCGTCGGTGGGTATGTGCTGCACCATTCCGATCGAGGGCGACAACTATCAGGAGATCGTGGGCCGTTCGCGCAGCATCCACGGGCCGTTCGTCGCGGAGGACGGCGGCGCGCTGCTCGACGGGGGCGGCACCGTGTTGCTGACGAGCGACGCGCACTGGCTCGCGCCGGGCGGCGGCAGCGTATGGCAGGGCTCCGCGGGCGAGCCGACGCTGCTCGGCTTCCACGCGCTGCGCCGGGCGGAGAACGGAGCTTTGTATCTGTGGGTGCGGCGGGTGAGCTGGAAGAACGACTGGCCGGTGCTCGGGCCGCTGTAGCCGCTACTGCGAGGGGGGCTGGGTCTGGCGCAGCCGCTGCAGCTCTTCCAGGATCTGCTGCGGCGTCTTGACCGGCTGGCCGTTCTGGCCAGGGTTCCCGCCGTTGCCCGGTCCTCCGGGGCCGTTGGGCCCAGTGGGGCCGAACAGGGCGGGCTGCGGCTGGGGCGGCTGCTCCGGCACGTCGCTGCCGTCATCCGCGTCGTCGCCGCTCTGCGTGGGGGTCTGCGCCGGGGCCGGGCTGCCCCCCGCTCCGGCGCGCGAGCTCAGCACGATCTCGCGCGGGGTTCCGTCGGGCCGACGGCCCGCGATCAGCACGTTGTAGCCGGAGTCGTCGAGCAGCGCCGCGAGCACCTCCTGCGGGGCACCGGGGCCGTACACGCCGAAGATGCGCTCGTCCTTGCCCAGGCCCTCGACCGTGGCCCCGGTGCGGGCCTTCAGATCGTCGAGGATCGCCCGAAGACTGCTGTTGGTGGCCTGGATGGTCAGCTTGCCCGCCGCGTAGCTCACGTTGGGGGCGGAGGGCGGCTGGTCCAGAAGCGAGGGCGCGGCCTGCCCGAGGAGCACCGGCACGCACACGGCAAAGCCGACGGCGGCGGCAGCGTATCGCATCGTTCGCATGATTCGCACGGCCCGGCTCCTCCCCGCTACTGGTCTAGACTAGCAGTGTCGGCCGGAGGGTAGCAGGCCGCCCGCGGGTATCCCAGTGAGCTTGAAATCTGCATTGTTGCCGGCCCTTTGCCTCTTCGGCGCGACCGCCGCCCACGCCGTCAGCTGCACCACCGGCGCGGCCCTGCCGGGCGAGGCGCGCGCGGCCCTGTTCGACGCGGCGCACCGCCTGGGCGGCGATGTGCTGCGCGGCGACGCGGCGACGCTCAAGGCGGCGACGATCCCCTCGGTCGCCGCCGGCTTCGACGGCATCGCGGGCACCGTCGCCTCGCTCGCGCCGCAGCTCGCCGGGGCAACGCTGACAGTCGAGAACCTGTACGCGCTGGATGCCTCGGACCTCACGGACCCGCAGGACGATGTTCAGTTCTTTTGCAGCGTGGCGGGCGCGCCGCTGCTGGTCACCGTGACCCTGGGGCAGCTGCCGAAGGGCAAGTTCGCCCTGGCGGTGCTCCACGCGACCGGCGTCAAGGAGCCGCAGCAGTTCGCGATGGTCCTCGAGGATACGGCCCCGACCGCGCCGCCCCGGTGGCAGCTGGCGGGCTTGTTCGCGCGGCCGCTCACCATGGCAGGCCACTCGAGCGCCTGGTACTGGCAGCAGGCGCGCGAGTTCAAGGGCAAAGGCCAGCCCTGGAGCGCCTTCTTCTACGACCAGGCGGCGGACTACCTGGCGCGCCCGGCCGACCTTTATTCCAGCAACAACCTGCAGAAACTGAGCCGGGAGACCGCCGCCGTGGAGCCCGCGGGGCTGCCGGGGCAGAAGCCGATGGAGCTGCCCGCGGGCGACCAGACCTTCGCCGTGACCGCGCTGCGGCCGGACGGCACGCTCGGCACGCTCGAGCTGCGGGTCGACGCCAAGGTGCAGTCCGTCGCGGACCCGGTAGCCGCGCGCAAGGACGCGCTCACGCTGATGGCCGCCCTGCTGAAGGACCACCCGGAGCTGCGCGGCAACTTTCACGGCTTCTGGGTGTACGAGACCACCGCGGCCGGGCAAACCTTCGCGGTGGAGCAGCCCATGACCGCTCTGCCCTAGTTAGGAGGTGAGCGAGGCCTTCTGGAGCTTGGTTCCGGCCACCGAGGCGGCGTGGACGCGCAGCAGCTCAAAAGCACCCTGGCACACGGCGAGCGCGGCGAGAACGCCGAAAGCGAGCGAGGCCGCGATGGCGCAGAGAAGCATGAGGGAGTTGGTCAGGTCTTGCATGGCGCGCGTTCGGTCTCCTGAGGGTTTCGATGCCGGACAGCGTTCGTACCGACGCTTTTCCTTTGTACAGTGTTGCAGCAGTTCGTTCCCGCGGGCCTCGCGGATCGGGCGAAATCGCGCGCGAGGTATCCTGAAAGTCACGTTCCGTTCATGCCCATCACCCACATCACAGTCCGCGGCGCGCGGCAGCACAACCTCCGCGACATCAACGTCCGCATCCCCCGCAATACGCTCACCGTGGTGACCGGGCTGTCCGGGTCGGGCAAGAGCTCGCTCGCCTTCGACACCATCTACGCCGAGGGGCAGCGCCGCTATGTGGAGACGCTCTCTGCCTATGCTCGCCAGTTTCTGGACCAGCTGGAACGGCCTGACGTGGACTCGATCGAGGGCCTGAGCCCGGCCATCTCCATCGAGCAGAAGACCACCAACCGCAGCCCCCGGTCCACCGTCGGCACCATCACCGAGATCTACGACTACCTGCGCCTGCTGTACGCCTCGGTCGGCGTGCCGCACTGCCCCCACTGCGGCTTGCCCATCGCGCGGCAGTCGCTCGAGCAGATCACCGAGCGGGTGCTCGCGCTCGCGCCGGGGGAGCGCGTGGTCGTCATGGCGCCGGTGGTGCGCGGCCGCAAGGGCGAGTTCAAGGAACTGCTCGACCAGCTGGACTCGCAGGGCTTCCGGGCCCGCATCGACGGCGAGATGCGCGACCTGGCCGAGCCGGTCGTGCTGGAGCGGCGCAAGAACCACACCATCGAAGCAGTCGTGGACCGCCTGGTGCTCAAGCCCGACATGGACCGCAAACGCCTGGAAGGGTCGATCGCCAAGGCACTCGCGATGAGCAACGGGCTGGTGCTGATTCAGGTGCATGGGGCTGAACCGGGGACGAAAGAACAGCTCTACTCCTCCTCCATGTCCTGCCCCAACTGCGGGCTCGACGTGCCGAAGCTCGAGCCCCGCTCGTTCTCCTTCAACAGCAACTATGGGGCCTGCCCCGCGTGCACCGGCTTGGGCTCGACGTACGACTTCGACCCGGCCAAGGTGATCGTCGACTGGTCGAAGCCGCTGCTGGACGGGGCTCTGGGGCCGGGCGCGGGCTCGCAGTACCTGCAAAAGCTGGTGGGCCTGGCCGCGCTGCGCTACAAGATCGACCTCGCGCTGCCTTTCGAGCAGCTCAGAAAGATGCACCAGGAAATCCTTCTCTACGGGCCGGAGAAGGCGGAAAGCCCGCGCACCGGCTTCCATGGAATCCTGCGCTGGCTGCGCGACTCGCTCGAGGAGTCGCGCTCCGAAAGCTACCGCGAGTGGATGCTGGGTTACATGTCGGCCACGCCGTGCGCCCGCTGCAAGGGCCGCCGGCTCCGTCCGGAGTCGCTCGCGGTCAAGGTCGGGGAGCACTCGATCGCCGAGTACACCGAGATGCCGCTCCATCGCGCGCTGGACGCGGCGCGGGCGCTCGCCTTCACCTCCCGCGACGCCTTGATCGCCGAGCGTTTGCGCAAGGAGGTGGTGGAGCGCCTGGAGTTCCTGAACGAGGTCGGCCTCTCCTACTTGTCGCTCGGCCGGAGCGCCGCGACGCTGTCGGGCGGCGAGGGCCAGCGCATCCGTTTGGCGACGCAGATCGGCTCGCGCCTGCGCGGTGTCCTGTACGTGCTCGACGAACCCTCGATCGGCCTGCACCAGCGCGACAACATGCGCCTGATCGCCGCGCTCGAGCGCCTGCGCGACCTGGGCAACACCGTGCTGGTGGTCGAGCACGACGAGGACACCATCCGCCGCGCGGACTACCTGCTCGATCTGGGGCCGGGCGCGGGCAAGCTGGGCGGCTACGTCATCGCCGAGGGCACGCCGGCCGAGGTGATGCGCAACGCGGCCTCCACCACCGGGCAGTATCTCTCGGGCGCGATGGACGTGATGCACCGCGAGGCCCCGCGCCCGCTCACCGGCAACTGGATCACGGTCGAGGGTGCCCGCGAGCACAACCTGCAAAACGTGACGGCGCGCATCCCGCTCGGGGTTCTCTCGGTGATCACCGGCGTTTCCGGCTCGGGCAAGAGCACCCTGGTCAACGACACGCTCTACCGGGCGCTGGCGCGGGAGCTGTACGGCTCGCGCGAGGAGCCGGGCGCGCACGCCCGGATCAAGGGCTTCGATCAGATTGATAAAGCCGTGCGCATCGACCAGTCGCCCATCGGGCGGACGCCGCGGTCCAACCCCGCCACCTACACCGGGGTGTTCGCGGCCATCCGCGACCTGTACGCCATGCTGCCCGAGTCGCGCGAGCGCGGCTACAAGCCCGGGCGCTTCTCCTTCAACGTCTCCGGCGGGCGATGCGAGGCGTGCCAGGGCGACGGGCAGAAGCGCGTCGAGATGAACTTCATGCCGGACGTGTACGTGCAGTGCGACATCTGCGCCGGCCGCCGCTACAACCAGGAAACGCTCGCCGTCCGGTTCAACGGCTACTCCATCGCGGACGTTCTGGAGCTCTCGATCGCGGATGCTCTGCCGGTGCTGGCCGACATTCCGCAGGTGCGGAACAAGCTGCAAACGCTGGTGGATGTAGGGCTCGGCTACATCCATCTGGGCCAGGCGGCGACCACGCTTTCAGGCGGGGAGGCCCAGCGCATGAAGCTGGCGCGCGAGCTCTCGAAGCGCCAGACCGGGCGCACGCTTTACCTGCTCGACGAGCCCACCACCGGGCTGCACTTCGACGACGTGCGCAAGCTGCTGGAGGTGCTGCACAAGCTCACCGACCTGGGCAATACCGTGCTGATCATCGAGCACAACCTCGACGTGATCCGCAATGCGGACTGGATCCTGGACATGGGCCCCGAGGGCGGCGAGGGCGGCGGCCGCATCGTGGCCGAGGGCACGCCCGCCGCCATCGCGGCGGTTGCGGAGTCGCACACCGGGTCGTTCCTCAAGAAGCATGTCGCGCCCGCGGAAGCGCCACCGGTCCAGGCCGCGCCCGCGGCCAAAAAGCGGAAGAAGCTCAAGGAGACGGTCCAGTGAGCGCGATGGAACCTGTCCTCGGGGAACCGCCCGCCGCCGAGCGGGGCATCGTCGCGGTGGGGCCCAACTTCGCGCACATGCTGGTGCTGTTCGTGCTGGCCGGGGTGCTGGTCACGGGCGGGCAATTCCTCACGCTGCTCGGGGCGCAGCAGCTGCACCTCGCGGGCCATCGGACGATCACCGAGTACGCCAACCTGTACCGGACCGACCCGCGTTTTCTGGTCCCTTCGGAGGGCGTGGGCTACGCGCTGGTGGCGCTGCTGGCCGCGCCGATCTTTCGCGCCTGGTGGGGTCTGCCTTTCGCGCGGGGGCTGCACTGGGGCGGCCCCGCGGCGCTGCGGTACGCGGGCAGGCTGGCGCTGCTGGGGCTCCTATGCGGCTTCGGCATCGGCGCGCTCGGCGCGCTGCTGCCCATGCCCAAGGACCCCCCGATCATGGCCGACATGATGCGCTCGCCTGCCGGGGCCTGGATCATGCTCGTTTTCGGCGTGACGGGCGCGCCGCTTTTCGAGGAGTTATGCTTCCGGGGCTTTCTCCTGCCGGCGTTTCTCAACCTTTTCCGCTGGCTTTCGCTCGAGGGTAGGCTCGCGCCCGGCGCGGCGGCGTGGCTGGGGGTGCCGGTCTCGGCGCTGCTCACCAGTCTGCCTTTCGCGCTCTTGCACGCGCAGCAGGTTTCCCATGCCTGGGCGCCGGTGCTGCTCATCGGGCTGGTTTCACTCGTGCTGTGCATCGTCCGTCTGCGGCTCGACTCGCTGGCGAGCTCGACGATCGTGCACGCGGCCTACAACTTCACCCTGTTCGCCGGGATTCTGGCGCAAACCGGCGGCTTCCGGCACCTGGACCGCCTGAGCGGACCCTGACCATGACGACCCACCGCGACGCCCTATTGCACCTTCTTGCCCGACTCTCCTTCAAGCTCGGCTCGTTCACCCTCGCTTCCGGCGCGGCGAGCGACTACTACATCGACTGCCGGGTCACGACGCTGCACGCGGAAGGTGCCCGGCTTACGGGTTTGGCGACATTGGAGCTGCTGGACGCGCATGGACTGCACCTCGCGGCGGTGGGCGGCCTCACCATGGGGGCTGACCCGCTGGTGACCGCCGTCTCCCTGACCAGCGCCCTCTCTCCGCGTCAACGGCTCGTTCATGGTTTTTTAGTCCGCAAGGGAGAGAAAGCGCACGGCACGAAGCGGCGGATCGAGGGCTTTCTGGAGCCGGGCGCGCCGGTGGTGGTGCTCGACGACGTGTGTACGACCGGGGCCTCGACGATCGATGCCATCGAAGCGGCCCGGGAGGCCGGGATGCGGGTCGTCGGCGCGGCCTGCCTGGTGGTGCGCGAGCAGGCCGGTGCGGACGCGGTAAAGGCGGCGCTAGATGGGGTGCCCTTCCTGCACCTGTTTACCGCGGGCGACGTTCGCGCCGCGCACGTCGCCCAAATGCCCTTGTAAGCGCAGCTCGCCGGAACACGCCCAAAAACGGGGTCATCCTGAGAAGCGGAGCGACGAAGGACCTGCTTTTGCGCCGCGCGCAAGCGAAATCAGGTCCTTCGCTACGCTCAGGATGACCCCGAAGACGGGGGAACAGCGGGAACCCGCCGACTACTGCGCCGAAGCGGTCGTGCTCTGGTTGGTCAGCAGCTGCACCTCGACGCGCCGGTTCTGCGCGCGGCCAGCGGCGGTGGTGTTGTCCGCCACGGCTTTGTCCTTGCCCAGCCCGATCAGGTAGAACCGGTGCGCCGGCACGTTGTACTTCGACGCCAGATACTGCACCACTGCCTCCGCGCGCTGGTCGCTGAGCTGGTAGTTGTACGCGGCGGACCCGACCGAATCCGTCCCGCCGGTTAGTGACAGGATGTAGGACTTTTGCGCGGAGAGCTGCCCGCCCAGGCCGTCCAGAGCCGCCTGCGCGTCCTTGTTCAGGTTCGACTTGTTGAAGCCGAAGGTGACGGATACGTCGGAGACCTGCTTGTAGGTATCCAGGTCGGCGACCGCGCCGCGCAGGGTGTCGGCCCGGTGCACGGCGTCCTGCGCGGTGGTCTGCGCGGTGCCGGCAGCACTGTTGGCCTGGTTGGCCGCAGTCTGCGCGTTCGAGGCGGAGGTCTGCGCGCTCCCGATCCCCGCGCCGGTACGCTTGTCCAGGTCCGCCAGCGCCCGATTGTTCGCCGAGGTCTTATCGTCCAGCTCGTTGGTCCCGTTGATCACCGGGGTGGTCGCGTTGCGGACGGACTTCTTGGTGGAGCAGCCGGTGACGAGGGCGAGGGTCAAAAGAGCGGCGGAAGCATTTCGAAGGGAAGAGTTCGGCATGGGCATCCTTCTGTTGAAGTCGGTATGGGCACGAATGTGCCGTCGCTCTGCTTGGATGCGCTGGAGCGGGGTAAAAGGCTGTCGCAAAGCCGGGCAATCTCGCGGTTTCTCCGGCTTTCGGACTGTGTACAGCGCCTTCGCCCCGGAACCGGGGTCATCTTGAGGAGCGAAAGCGACGAAGGACCTGCTTTCCCGGCGAAAGGAGACAAGCAGGTCCTTCGCTGCGCTCAGGATGACCCAAACTGATTTTGCAGGCACCCGCTCAGGATGACCCCTGGAGCGGGCAGCCAAAAGTCAAGCGCCCGCGCTTTCCACCCTGCCGCAACCGGCCTTGCGACCGCGCGCCCCGGCGTACCATCTTCTAAGCGCCCCCATGGACCTCCAAGCGAAGATCAGAACCCTGCCCACCGGCCCCGGCGTGTACCTGTACAAGGACGCCGAGGGCACGGTCATCTACGTGGGCAAGGCGAAAAACCTGCGCGCGCGCACCCGGTCGTACCTGCTGGCGGCCTCGCAGGCGCACGCCAAGACCGGCTCGCTGATGCGCGAGGCGGTCGACATCGACTACATCCTCGTCGACAACGAGCATGAGGCGCTGGCGCTCGAAAACAACCTGATCAAGCAAAAGAAGCCGCGCTTCAACATCCTGCTGCGCGACGACAAGACCTACCCCTACGTGAAGCTGACCCTGCGCGACAGATATCCTAAGGTCTTTGTGACAAGGAGGTTGCGCAAGGACGGAGGCGCGTACTACGGCCCGTACTTTCCCGGCAACCTGGCCTACCGCATCGCGGAGCTGCTCAGGCGGTCGCTGCTGCTGCCCTCCTGCAAGGTGGACCTGAGCCGCTACCACCCCCGGCCCTGCCTGCAGTACTACATCAAGCGGTGCCAGGGCCCGTGCGTCGAGGGCCTGACGAGCCCGGAGCAGTACGGCGAGAGCATCCGCGACGCGCAGCTGCTGCTGGACGGCCGCGGCGCGGAGCTGGGCCGCCAACTGGAAAGCCGCATGATGGAGGCGGCCGGCAAGGAGCTGTACGAGCTGGCCGGCAAGTACCGCGACATGCTCGCGACCCTGGACACCCTCCAGGAAAAGCAGCGCATCGCCTCGGCGGACGAGGACGACGCGGACCTGTTCGGCTTCCACTACGAGAACGGCATGCTCGCGGTGAACCTGTTTCACGTGCGGGCGGGCAAGATCGTGGACCGGCGCGAGTTCTTTTGGGAGGACGTGCCGGAGTACGAGCTGGGTGCCGAGGACGAGCCCGGCCCGGGCTTCCACCCCGGCGCGTTCTTCGCTTCCCTGCTCAAGCAGCTATATCTCGACCAGCCCTACGTGCCCTCGACGATCTACACGCCCGTGGCGTTCGCGGACCGGGACGCGCTGGCCTCGGCTCTCAGCAAACGGGGCCGCAAGGTCTGCATCGAGGTTCCCCAGAGGGGCGAGAAGCGCTCGCTGCTGGACCTGGCCGGCACCAACGCCAAGCAGAGCTACGACCAGCGCTTCCGCGTGCTGAAGCCGAGCGAGCGAGCCATCGCCGAGGCGCTTGAGGACGCGCTGATGCTGCCGGAAACGCCGATCCGGATCGAATGCTTCGACATTTCGCATATTCAAGGCTCCGAGACCGTCGCGAGCATGGTGGTATGGGAGCCCGGCGGCATGAAGAAGGCCGACTATCGCAAGTTCCAGATCAAGACGGTGGAGGGCGTGGACGACTTCGCCTCGATGCGCGAGGTGATCGGGCGGCGCTACAAGCGTTTGCAGGACGAGGGCAAGCCGCTGCCCAGCCTGGTTTTGGTCGACGGCGGCCTGGGGCAGCTCCATGCGGCGGCGAGCGCGCTCGAAGAGCTCGGGCTCACTACCCAGCCGCTCGCCTCCATCGCCAAGCGGGAGGAGATCCTCTACGTCCATGGGAGCGAGGAGGAACCGGTCGTGCTCGAAAGACGGTCCCCCGTCTTGCACTTAGTCCAGCGCATCCGCGACGAGTCGCACCGCTTCGCCATCGCCTATCACCGCAAGCGGCGCGAAATCCGCGACCGGACGGACCGCGGCTCCGAGCTGCACGAGATCCCCGGCGTCGGCGAGCGGACGCGCCTGCGCCTGGTGGAGCACTTCGGCAGTGTCCGCGCGGTCTCGCAGGCCAGCATCGAAGCGCTGTGCTCGGTGGTGCCGCGCAGGACCGCCGAGGCGATCCACAACCATTTCAACCTCCAAGACCCTAAGAAAGCAGCCGCGGACGCGGTTTTCCCCATCCTTTCCTCGTAGAGCGGGTCCCGCGCCCGGTACTCTGGCAGAACAGGCATGAGCGCAGGCGTCCAAACATTCCCGGTTAAACGGTTTTCCGCCCCGCGCTTCGGGGCGGACTCGCTCCTATGGCTCCTGCTGCTCTTCGCCGCGCTCAAGGTCGCCGTGCAGGCCGGCATCACCCTGCTCTCGCTTCACGCGGGCTACGGCATCTTCCGCGACGAGCTCTACTACCTGGTCTGCGGGCGGCACCTGGCTTTCGGCTACGTGGACCAGCCGCCCCTGGTCGCGCTCCAAGCCCGCGCCTCGGAGCTCGTGTTCGGCTACCGGCACCTCGCCCTGTTCCGGGTGCCGTCGTATCTGGCCGGGGCGCTCACCGTCGCGCTCACGGGGCTGCTCGCCGATGCCCTCGGCGGGAGCCGCCGCGCGGCTGCGTTGGCGATGCTCGCGGTTACGTTCGCGCCGGTTTACCTGGCCACGCAGAGCTTCCTTTCGATGAACAGCTGGGACCCGGCACTGTGGACCGCGGTGATGCTGGCGCTTGCACGGCTGCTCGCGACGCCGTGGGTCGCGCGCTGGTGGGTGATGCTCGGGGTGAGCGCCGGGCTGGCCTTCGAGAACAAGGCCTCGGCGGTGTTTCTGATCGCGGCGCTGCTGCTGGGGCTGCTGCTGACCCCGGCGCGGGCGCTGTTCCGGCAGCGGGGGTTCGCACTGGCCGCGGCGCTGTGCGCGCTGCTCGCGCTGCCCAACCTGGTCTGGCAGGGGCTGCACGGCTTCCCTACCTGGCAGTGGCTCCACGCGGTCTCGCACAGCACCAAGGACGTCGTGCTGTCGCCGCCGCAGTTCCTGGTGGAGCAGGCGTTCATGCTTTCGCCGCTGCACCTGATGGTTTGGCTGGGCGGGCTGGTGTGGCTGCTGCAGGCGCGGGAGAGCCGGCCCTGGAGAGCGCTCGGTGTGCTCTACCTGGCGTTCCTCGCCATTATGCTGCTGCTGCACGCCAAGGACTATTATCTGGCCCCGGTGTACCCGGTCCTGTTTGCCGCGGGGGCCGTCTTCTGGACGCATTGGGCCGGACGCTCGCCCGCGCGATCCCGCCTGATGTGGGGCTATGCCGCCTTCATGACACTGTTTATCCCGGTGACCCTGCCGTTTGCCGTGCCCATCCTGTCGCCTGACGCATTCACCCGGTACAGCCGTTTGCTCGGCTTCAAGCTGGTCGACAGCGAGCAGCATCCCGGCGCTGCGTTCCCTGAATTTTTCGCCGACCATCTCGGATGGCAGGAGCTGGCGGACGGGGTAGGGCGGGTCTACCGGGCGCTGCCCGCCGAGGAGCGGGGACGGACAGGCATCGCGGCCGGCAACTACGGCGAGGCCAGCGCGGTCGAGATTTACGGGCGGGGCCTGCCGCCGGTCATCAGCAGCCACCAGAACTTCTGGCTCTGGGGTCCGCGCGGCTACTCCGGGCGGGAGATGATCGTCGTGACCGACCAACCCATGCCCGTGCTGCTCAAAAGCTATGGGAGCTGCACCTTGAAGGAGGCCCAGCGAAGCCCATACCAGATGCCTTGGGAGCAGCGCGGCATCTATCTGTGCCGCGACCGCGTGCGGCCCTACGCCGAGGACTGGGCCGCGCTCAAGCTGTACTGGTAGCCCGCGCCGTTACGACCGCCTGCGCGCCACCGCCTCGTACAGGGCCGCGTACTCCGCCGCCGGGCGCACCCAGCTGTAGTTCATGCGCATGCCGTTCTCCATCAGGCGCCTCCACTTGCCCCGGTCGCCGAACGCCGCCAGGGCGCGGTCGATCGCGAGCAGGAACTCGGAGGCCGCATAGCCGTGGAACTTGAACCCCGTTCCCTCCCCCGGGTCGGGAGTTTCCTCGACCGTGTCGTCGAGGCCGCCGGTGGCGCGCACCACCGGCACCGTCCCGTAGCGCAGGCTGTAGATCTGGTTCAGTCCGCACGGCTCGTAGCGCGAGGGCATCAGGAACATGTCGGACCCGGCCTCGATCTTGTGGGCGAGAGTGTCGTCGTACTCCACGCGCACGGCAAACCGCCCGGGGTGCCGCTCGGCGAGCGAGCGCAGAAGGTTTTCGTAGTAAGGCTCGCCCGTGCCCAGCGCGACCAGGTACAGGTCGCGCCCGGCGAGCTGCTCGGCGATCTCGGCCAGCAGGTCGAATCCTTTCTGCGTCGCGAACCGCGAGACGATGCCCAGCACCGGCGTGGTCTCCGGCAGGTCGGGCGCGCCGAAAGCATGGAGCAGGTCGCGCCGGCACTCCCCCTTCCCGGCGAGGTTCTCCGGTGTGTAGTGGGCGGCGATGCACCGGTCGTGCGCGGGGTCCCACTGGCCGTAATCAATCCCGTTGAGGATGCCGTGGAGATCCGCCGCGCGGTGCCGGAAGACCCCTTCGAGCGACGCCCCGAACTCCGGCGTCTGGATCTCCTCGGCATATCTGCGGCTCACCGTGGTCAGCGCGTCCGAGTACACCAGGCCGCCTTTGAGGAAGTTGAAGGTGTCGTAGTGCTCCAGCTTATCCATGCGGAAGACCTCCCAGGGCAGCAGAAGCCGCTCGGTGGTCTGCGGAGGGAACCAGCCCTGATAGCCGGCGTTGTGGATGGTAAAGACCGTGCCCGCGCGGGCCAGGGCGGGGTCGTCCGCGTAAAGTGTCCGCAGGAAAACCGGCAGCATCGCGGCCTGCCAGTCGTGCGCGTGGAAGACATCGGGCGCGCCCAGCTGCTTGGAGGCCTCGAGCACCGCGCGGCCGAACAGCGCGAAGCGCTCCCAGTTGTCGGCGTAGTCCGTCCCGCCGATTCCGTACAGGGCCTCCCGGTCGAAGAACTCCGGGCAATCGACAAACAGGAAACGCACGCCCTCGCGCATGCCGCCCTCCACCACCGAGGCGAACCGGTTGTAGCCGAGGAACGGAACGGTGATGCTGGGGATCGCGACCGAGCGCTTCCGGAGCTGGGCCGCAACGGGCCGGAACAGCGGAAGGTAGACCGTGACGGAGTGACCCTGCCGAACCAGCTCCGGCGGCAGCGCCCCGATCACGTCGGCCAAACCGCCGGTCTTGACGAACGGCACACACTCGGACGCGGCGAAGACGATGTTCATGAACGGCCCTCCGGCGATTCGTTCGCCGGAGCGAACGCTTTAGTCTAAAGGATGCCGGGCGAAGCGAGGGCGGGTGGGAC
>CAXUEU010000033.1:0-24849 GCA_964250195.1 uncultured Acidobacteriaceae bacterium | reverse complement strand
GCCCAGCGTCGCCGTCACCGCCCAGGGTTAAAAGCGCGTCGACCTCGGCCGACCCAGTTTCGTCTACGACCAGTCCCGCTTTCTCCTGGCCGCCGTCGACCTCCCCGTCATCGGCCGCGTCGTAGAGGCAACTGAAGCCGCTCCCTGCCTCGCCCTCCTGCTCAAGCTCGACATGTCCATAGTCGCGAACTGCTTCAGCAGGAGGAACTGCAACTTTCGGCACACCCGCCATGGCCACCGGCGAGCTCACCCCCGCCCTGCTCGATGCCTTCCGCCGCCTGCTCGACCTCCTCGGCACCCCGCGAGACTTACCCATTCTTGAAGGCCTCATCCAGCGCGAGATCGTCTACCGCCTCCTTCGCTCCACTGCGGGCGCGCGCCTCAAAGCCGTCACAACAGCGGGCGACCGAAGCCACCGCACCGCCAAAGCCATCGCCCGGATCAAGGCGAACTATGCGAAGTCCTTAAAATCGAGCACCTCGCCGCGCTCGCCAACATGGGCGTCTCCACCCTGCACCACCACTTCCGCCCGGAAGCGGCCTGAACCGCTGCGGGTTCCTCAGCAAACGCTCGGCCGGCTCAGGCACAGAAAGCCTTCCTCGTTCGACACGGTCACCCGGCAAGGCACATAGGCCTCCAGCCGCACCGTCGCGTCCTCGCCCAAATCGATCCGCGCTACCGGCATCTCCGCGCTTTCCTCGCTCACGATCGTGCACCGACGGCAGTCGCCGCGGTCCTGCCAGGTGATCGTGAGCCTACCCCCCTCGCGATGCCCCTCCGCCGTCGCTCGATCCTCGCGAAAGTTGCCTGCGATGCACGCTGAAACACGGGGATTGCTCATCGCGGCATCGACGATCTCGCTCAACTCGGTCTGCGTCATGGAGTCTCCTATGTCGCGATGCGGGAAGAGTAGCAGAACATCGCGATCCTTGACTATTCCTTATAGGCCGGCTTCGCTCGACGAGTCGCTGACCTCAGTCAGGACAGAGCCGCTGCGATTTCTATTGCCTCCCCTTTCCGGCCGGTGCTAGCCTTTGCCGTCGTCCCAATCCCGCTCCGGAGCCATCGCCATGCAAGCGAGCTACAACGGCATCCCCGTACCCGCCGACGGCACTCCCATCACCTACGAAAACGGCAAGTATCTCGTGCCGGACCGCCCCATCATCCCCTTCATCGAAGGGGACGGCACGGGCCGCGATATCTGGCGCGCCTCCCAGCGGGTCTTCGACGCCGCCGTGGAGAAAGCCTACAACGGCCGACGAGCCGTCCAATGGTACGAGGTGCTCGCCGGAGAAAAAGCCTACCGCCGATCCCAGCAGTGGCTGCCCGAGGACACCGTCCAAGCCACCCTCGACTTCCGCGTCTCCATCAAGGGGCCCCTCACCACCCCCGTCGGCGGCGGCATCCGCTCGCTCAACGTCGCGCTCCGCCAGCTCATGGACCTCTACCAGTGCGTGCGCCCGGTCAAGTACTATGCCGGGGTCCCCAGTCCGGTCAAGCATCCCGAGCAGCTCGACATCGTCCTCTTCCGCGAAAACACCGAGGACATCTACGCCGGCATCGAGTTCCGCGAAGGCACGCCCGAAGCCGCCCGCTTCATCTCCTTCGTCAACGACGAAATGCTCGCCGGCATGAAGAAAAAAATTCGTCTCGACTCCGGAGTCGGCGTCAAACCCATCTCAGTCACCGGCTCCAAGCGCCTGGTGCGCGCCGCCATCCAGTACGCGCTCGACCACGGCCGCAAGGTGGTGACGCTCGTGCATAAAGGAAACATCCAGAAGTTCACCGAAGGCGCCTTCCGCGAGTGGGGCTACGAGGTCGCCGTCGGGGAGTTTCGCGCGGCGACGGTCACCGAGCGCGAGAGCTGGATCCTCGGCAACCTCGAGCAAACCCCCAACCTGTCAGCCAAGGACAATGCCGCCCTCATCGAGCCCGGTATCGAGTTCGCTCCGCCGGCTTTCGGCGAGGCGGTCGTCGCGGAGGTCGAATCCGTGGTGGCGGCCATCGGCGCCACGCACGGCAACGGACAATGGAAGAGCAAGATCCTGGTCAACGACCGCATCGCCGACTCCATCTTCCAGCAAATCATTATTCGCCCGTCGGACTACAGCGTGCTCGCCACCACCAACCTCAACGGCGACTACATCTCCGACGCCGCCGCGGCCCAGGTCGGCGGGCTCGGCATCGCGCCCGGCGGCAATATCGGCGACGGCTACGCCGTCTTCGAAGCCACCCACGGCACAGCACCTAAATACGCCGACAAGGACGTCATCAATCCCGGATCGGTCATCTTGTCCGGGGTCATGCTCTTCGACTTCATCGGCTGGCCCGAAGCGGCCCGTCTCATCGAGTCCTCCATGGAAAAGACCATCGCCGATAAGTTTGTCACTTACGACTTCGAACGCCAGATGCAAGGCGCGACCAAGGTCAAGACCAGTGAATTCGCCTCCAGGATGATCGAACGCATGTGAGGAAGCTGGGAGGGACCGCAAGAGAGCCCTCGCCAAAAGGACCTTCGAAGCGCGGCTGCTGCCGCCGCGTCATGAGTACTTCATCCTGGTCAGGTTCTCGATCAATCCCGGCCCCGTCGGATTCCACCCCAGCGTCTTGCGCGTCCACTCGCTCGACGCGGGCATATCCATCTCCGCGAAGTGAGCGAACCACCCGAAGTGCTCGGCGGCCTTGTCCGGCTCGATCGATGCCGCCGGCACCTTCAGCCCTTTGCCGAGCGTCTCCGCGATCTCGCGCGATGTCACTCCTTCCTCCTGTACCGCGTGGTACACCGTCATGCCCGGCCATGCCTGCTCGATCACCAGACGATACAGGTGCGCCACATCCTCCAGCGGAGCCGCGGCCCAGCGGTTTGCGCCGTCACCGACATAGGCCGCAACGCCCTTCTCGCGAGCTAATTGCGTCAGCAGCGGCACGAGCCCCTGCTTGCGCGTGTCGTGCACCTGCGGCAGACGCACGATCGCCACGCGCACACCCCGCTCGGCTGCGGCAGAGGCTGCCTGTTCAGGCTGCCTCGGGATCGCGCTCGAGCTTGCCGGCGGATCGGTTTCCATACGGAGATGCCCCGGTCCGCCATTTGTCAGTCCGGTACCGGAGGTCACGACCAGAAGCTTTCCCGGCTCGAGCACCGAACCCAGGGCCTCGATCGCCTTCCGCTCGTCCTCGCCGTTCTGCGCGAACTTCGAGAAGTCGTGGCTGAACGCCAGGTTCACCACCGCATCCATGCCTGCCGCTCCCCGGCGCAGGCTGTCTAAGTCCTCCAGGTCTCCGCGATGCACCTCGGCTCCCGCCCTCTTCAATTGTTCCGCTCCGGCGTCACTGCGTGCCAGCCCGCGCACCTGGTGCCCCGCATCGATGAGCTCCCTCACCAGTTCCGTTCCGATAAACCCTGTCGCTCCCGTGACAAATACTCGCACCGGCTTGCTCTCCCTCTGTTTGCCGGCGTGACCGCGGAAGCTCCATGCCGAAATTGACGTCAGCGTTCCTGTCCAATAGAACGGAAACAGTCTCCGGTTATTTAGAGAAACGGGGGCAATCTCCGGTTGCATGTTTTGCAGTTTCCCTTATGGCGTACAACCATCCCTCGACGCAGGAACACGCACGCAAGCTCCGCGCGGACGCGCAGCGCAACCGCGAACGCATCCTGGAAGCGGCCAGGGTTGCCTTCACCCGGCATGGAGCCGAGGCCGCGCTCGACGACATCGCGCGGCAGGCGGGAATCGGCTCGGGCACGCTCTATCGTCACTTCACCGGCCGTGATGCCTTGGTGGAAGCCGTCTATGCAAGCGAGGTCGAGAAACTTACCGCGGCCGGGCAGCGCTTCGCTGCCGCGATGCCGCCGCTTGAGGCTCTTCGCTCCTGGATGCTTCTATTTATTGACCACGTGGCCGCCAAAACCTTGATCCTGCCCGCCATGGATACCGTGCCGGGAGGCTCCAAACGCCTCATGGAAGGCGCGCGCGGCCGCATCCACGGCTCCTTTCTCGCGTTGGTTCAGGGTGCCGTCCAAAGCGGCGAGCTGCGTTCGGATACCGACCCGAATGACTTCATCCGCGCTCTCGTCGGTAGTTTTCACACGACCGCTCTGCCGGGCTGGGAACCGAGCGCCCGCAGAATCGTCGATATCCTCATTGCAGGTTCGCGCCCGGGGAGCGAGCAGCCTCGCACCTCACCTCGTTCCGTGGAGGAGTAGGCGCAGCAGACATATCAGCCGTAAGCATGCCCCGAAACGGGTAGGCTGCCCTTGCAAACGAGCTCTCCGTAAGTCAGCCGCGCCCCGCCTCGCGGCTTCGCCTGCTCCAGTCGGACCACGGCGCTCGTATCCGGCATCGCCGCGCCGCTTCCCGGGTGACTCCAAGCGGTCTACGAGCCGCAAGCTCGGCTTGATCCCCGGATGAGGCAAGCCCCGAAGCGGGCGTCAAGCAGTTCGCCGGACCGGAAAATCGTGTACGAGGCCGCTTCTAGATGTGCATGATCTCCGCTTCCTTCTTCTTGCTCAGCTCGTCCAGGTGCTTGATCTGCTCGTCCGTCAGCTTCTGCACCTCGTCGAGCGCGCGCTTTTCCTCGTCCGCCGAGATCTTTTTGTCCTTGCTCGCCGTTTTGATCTGCTCGTTGCCCTCGCGGCGCACGTTGCGCACCGAGGTCTTATGCTCCTCGAGCACCTTGCTGAGCTGCTTGACCACGTCGCGCCGCCGCTCCTCCGTCATCGGAGGAATGTTGACGCGAATGTACCGGCCGTCGTTCGACGGGTTGAAGCCATGCTCCGGCGACCGCAGTGCTTTTTCAATCTCCGCGATCGTGCTCGGATCGCGAGGCTGAACGACCAATTGATTCGCGGTCGGCGCGGTCAACTGCGCCATGCCGGTCAAGGGGGTCGGCGAGCCGTAATAATCCACGCGCACGTTGTCGAGCATCTGCACGCTGGCCTTCCCTGTCCGGATGCCCTGGATGCTGTGCTGGAAGTCGTTGACCGACTTGTCCAGCAGCCGTTTCACGTGCTGGTGCGTGTCTTTCAAAGCCGGGGTCGTAGCCAAAGTGGAAGGGGGCATGCCTGCGTCTGTCCTGTATCGGGAGTCATCGAGCCAACTCTCAGATTGTAAATGCCCGCACCCATTGCGCTGTTCGCGTTCGCAACCCGGAGCGGACCGCGTGGGAATGCATCTCGGAAAATCTCTGTCGCGGCACTGAACAAAAATGCTCGTTGTGCCGATAAGGAGAGCACGAGTATGCAAGCACGACGTTCCGCTCCCCTCAGCTTCGCAGGCTTCGGTGCAGTGCTCTGCCTGGCACTGGCGCACATAGCCGCGCTCGCATTCCTCCGGTCACCCGTTCTCGTCAGCAACCTAGTCCAGCTCCTGTCGACCCTGCTCGCGCTTCTCGTCTGTTTGCGGCGCGTCGCCCTGGCCCGTGAACACTTCTTCCGGTACGTCTGGCTCCAGCTCGGCATTGCTTTCGCAATCTGGTTCGCGGCGCAAGGCTTCTACCTTTCCTTTCTCGTCGCGCACAAGCCCATGCCGTCCTTTCCATCCACGGCCGACGCGCTCTGGCTCTTCTATGCCTTTCCGATCCTCATGGTCACGGTCACCCGCAAAACCGGCACCAAATGGGACTGGGTCAACCTGCTCGACGCAGCCCAAGCGGGGCTCTTTTTCTTCGTCCTCGACGCCCTCGTGTTGTCGCACTCCCGCCTGCTTTCCACTGCCGTCGCGAACGATGTACAGGGCATCGCTCTCACCATGGCAGGATCGATCCGTTACTCCATGGCCGCCCCAGGTCCGGAAAGGGTGTTCTTTCGCAATCTCGGCATTTATCTGGCGGTCTCCGCCTCGCTGACCTCGCTGACCCTCCATCTGGGCGCTTCCGGTTTCGACCAGTGGTCCGACCTTTTCTGGACCGCTCCGTTTCTGCTCTTCTGCACGCTGGTCCTGGCGAGCGGCCGCCTTCCCTCTCCTCCGCACGAGGAGGCACGCACCGCTTCCCTCCCCAAGCACCTTCAGGCCGTAAGCAGCTTGGTGCTTGCGATCTTGTCCACCCTCGCCGGGGCCGGCCTCGAAGTCGTTCACCCCTTAGCCGGTCTTCTCGTAATCGCTCTGGGCTTCCTCATGTTCGCCGTGCGCACGAGTGCCCGCGAGCTGCAGCTCCACAAAGCCCACGACACACTTGAGCATGCCGTCTTGCACGACCCTCTGACCGGTCTCGCGAACCGGGCACAACTTCGCCGCGAGCTCGGCCTGCGCCTCGACGGGAAACCCGGCCGGAACGGGCGGGCCGCGCTTTTGTTTCTCGATCTCGACCGCTTCAAGACCATCAACGACGGACTCGGGCATGCGTTCGGCGATCAACTGCTGATCGCTATCGCTCAAATCCTGCGCTCCACTGCGCACGAAACCGGCGACCTGATCGCACGCCTGGGCGGCGATGAATTCGTCGTCCTCACGGAATGCGGAAGCGAAAGCGAGGCCCACGGCCGGGCCCACGCCTACCTTCACCGTCTCCGGAAACCGCTGTCCCTCGACGGCCGCGTCCTCCACCTCACCGCCAGCGCCGGTGTCGTGCTCGCTCAGCCCGGCACCGGCCCGGACGAACTGCTTCGCAACGCGGACTGTGCCATGTACGTCGCGAAAAGCCGCGGGAAAAATCAGGCCAAACTGTTCGAAACTTCCATGATCCAGCGTGCCACCGACGAGCTCTGGCTCGAAACGGATCTTCGCGAAGCCGTCTACTCCGGCGGAATATCGGTCGACTACCAGCCCATCTACTCGCTCGCAGGTCACGGAATCGTCGGCTTCGAAGCCCTCGCGCGCTGGCGTCATCCTACCCGCGGCATGATCTCGCCGGCTTTGTTCATCCCGGTCGCTGAGGAAACCGGCTTGGTTCTCGAGCTCGGCAAGCAGGTGCTCCGCGAAGCGTGCCGACAAATGGAGCACTGGAACCGCTTGTTTCAGCGGAGCTTCTACGTGAGCGTCAACGTCTCGGCCCGCCAGTTCGCCGACTCGAACCTGCTCGCACACGTTCGCTCCGTCTTGGAGGGAACCCAATTTCCCCCGAATCGCCTAAAACTGGAAATCACCGAATCCGTGCTCATCAGCGGAGTGCAGACTGTCGAGGCAGTACTGACGGCCGCCCGGCGTTTGGGCATTGAAATCTCCCTCGATGATTTCGGAACCGGCTACTCCTCTCTCTCGTACCTGCTCCGCTTTCCCTTCGATGTAGTCAAGATCGACCGCAGTTTCGTCCAGTCGCTGGACCGCGACCCCCAGCGTGCCGATTTAGCCGAGATGATCGTGCAGCTCGCGGTTCGTCTCGGCAAGAAAGTCGTCGCGGAGGGAGTGGAAACGGTGGAGGAGCGTCAATTGCTCGAGCGTATGCAATGCGACCTGCTGCAGGGCTACCTTTTCTCGAGACCGCTCTCGCCGGCCGTCGTAGAGGATTTGCTCCAGCGCCATGCGGAACCGGCAGCATGGCTGCTCGAAGAGGAATCCCAGATCTGGCGTCCGCTCAGATCGAAACCGGAACTATCGCCTCAACAGCGTCCTGAATTGAAGTCTCGGGAACGCCCGATCGCGGCTGCCTACCTGACAGCATAAGTCCTGGGAAGCGAGATATGACTGTCATACAGGCTGGGCCACGCCCGCCTGCTCGTGGGCGTGATAGCTCGAACGCACGAGCGGCCCGCTCTCCACATGCCGGAAACCCATCCGGAGCGCTTCCTCCTTCATGAAGGCAAACTCTTCCGGCGTGTAGTACCGGGTCATCGGCAAGTGGTCCCGCGATGGACGCAGGTATTGGCCCACCGTCAAGACATCGACTCCGGCCGAAGCCAAATCTCTGAACACATCCAGCAGCTCGTACGTTTCCTCGCCCAAACCGACCATCACGCCAGACTTCGTCGCCATGGCCGGGGCCAGTTCCTTCGCGTACCGAAGCAACTGCAGCGTGCGCTCGTAGCGCGCCCCCGACCGCACCGCCCGGTAGAGGCGCGGTACGGTTTCCGTGTTGTGGTTCAGGATTGCGGGCCGGGCTTCGACGACGGTGCGGATAGCAGCCTCGTTACCCTGGAAATCCGGAATGAGGACTTCCACCTGACAGCCCTGTCCCTGCTCCCGGATCAGCCGAATGACCTCGGCGAACATGCGGGCGCCCCCTTGAAGGTCATCATCCCTGTTGACGCTCGTGATGACGGCAAACTTGAGCCCGAGTTGCGCCACGGCTTGCGCGACGCGCCGCGGTTCATCCAGGTCGATCGGCTCAGGCCGGCCCTTCGGCACGGCGCAAAACCCGCACCGGCGCGTACACAAATTGCCGAGCATCATGAACGTCGCCGTCTGATGGCTCCAGCACTCCCCAATGTTCGGGCAATGGGCCGACTCGCAAACCGTGTGCAGGTTCAGGGATCGCGCCAACCGCTTCAGATCGTGGTAATTTTCACCGACCGGTGCGCGAGCCTTCAACCATGCGGGTTTGGGCGCGGGCTTTCGAACAGATAGTTCGATCTGCACGAGAGGAGCGGTTTGCATCGCGCCGAGAGCTGCCATTGCCTAAAGTCTACCTCGCGGGAAGAAGGCGACGAACCGAAGCGGATCGTTCTCTTCTCCCGCGCATGACCGCGCTTCACGGGTTCAGATCTCGATGGGCGGCCCGGGTGAAGGTTGCTGTCGCTACAAACGGCTCCGGCCTCTTCCCAGCAGCAGATACAAGATCACGATCAGCAAAACGAGGCTGAGCCCGCCGCCGCCGTAATAACCCACGCCGGGCCCCATGTAAAACCCGCCGCCGCCGAAAACAAGGAGAAGAATCACTAAAATCAGAATCAATGGCATGGCCGGGAGTGTAGCACATGCAGCACAATCGCAGCCCCGGAGCGGTCGTGGGCTGTCGGAGGAATCGGCCACTCGGCCGAGAACCTAATTCCGTTCAGGTGCAGAATGAAAGATCGCGTTACTTCGGGTATCGCCGCTTTCCCATTTTGGAACTGCATTCCCGCTGTTCTCCTCAAGCGTGACTTTTTCCCCGCTTCCAAGGTCATATCGTCGAATAAGGTAATGCCATGCGTGCCGTTAAAGCCTTCGTTCTCGCCTATACTCTGCTGCCTCTCGCCGCACACGCAGCGGCGAAAAGCAAGGACACCGACCCAACCAAACCCAAGCCGGCCAAACCGCCTCGCGTCCACTCGGTCGCGCTCGGCGCCGCCAAGCGAGTCCCCTACTCGAAACTCGGCGACCCGGCCGGCGCGCTCGCCTCTGATACCGAGCTCAAGGTGCGTCCGCTCGTGGTCGATGGCCGCATCAAGGACTGGACCGCCGGCGAAGCACACGACGTCACCGATCGCTCCTTCGCCGTTCGACGCGCGCTTCGCATCAACGATGCCCTGCCGACCGATAAAGCAGACCACTGGGTCTGGCAGCGCGGGCCCTGGCTGCTCGTTGACCGGGTCGCCGGCCATACTTCCCCGATCAAGCTGCCCGATTACGATCCCTCTGTCTCCGACGTCAGCTGGTTCCGCGACTATGCCGCCTACTGCGGCCTCACCTCGACCGCCAAACAGCTTTATGCCGTCGTCGCCCAAGTCGCCGCACGTAAGCCGCTGGTCGTCAGCAAACTCGCACCCTGGGACGCATCGGCCCCTCGTACGGCCGCAGCCTGCGGGCCCGCGCAATGGCAGCGTGAACCGCTGCGCATTACTTTCCTGCCGACGGGTTCGCAGGCCGCCTCCTTCGATCTCGTCGGCTCCTCCGCGGTTCTGGTCGAGGAAGGCGACCCCGAGGAAGCCTCCGCCGCACCGGAGAAGTCTCGCTAAGCCGTACCATCGAAGCATGGAATCTTTCGAGCAACTCCTCGCCGATGCGGAACGCGCCCACGGCCACCTCTGCGCCGGTCAAATCCTCGGCGTTCGCATGGCCATGCTCGCCTGCACTCGCCTGGGAGTCGAGGAGCCGCGCGGACGTGACCGCAAGCGCCTGGTCACTTTTGTCGAGATCGACCGCTGCGCCACGGATGCCATCGGCGTGGTCACAGGCTGCCGGCTCGGCAAACGCGCGCTCAAATTCCGCGACTGGGGCAAGATGGCCGCGACTTTTGTCGATCTCTCCGACGGCCGCGCGATACGCATCTCCGCGACCGAAACCTCCAAACAGCGCGCACGGGAACTCTACCCGGACATCGAGAACAAAAATCGACAGCAGATGCTCGCTTATCGCGAGCTCCCCGACGCGGACCTTTTCACCGAGCAGTGGGTCTCGGTTTCGCTGGAGCCAAAGGAGTTCCCCGGCTACAAGGGAGAACGGACCGCCTGTTCCGCATGCGGCGAAGGCATTTCCTACGAGCGATGGGCTGAACGCGACGGGAAAAAGCTGTGTCTTGGGTGCGCCGAGCCGGACAAACGGTACTACCGGCCACTCGACGGAGCGGCCACCCGCAAGCAAGCTCCCATTGACACACCCCGCTGCGAATGCCCCTAAACCGTTGCGCCCTAGCCGTCGGTCGTCAAACTCGGCCGGGCTCTCCGACCCGCAACCGTCCCATAAGCCCAGGTACCGCGAAAACCGCGCCGACCAGAAGCGTTGTCGCGAACAGATCGTTTCGGTAAAACGGAAGCCCCGCCGCAAAACACGCCATCAGGCCGGCATTTGTGTGCGGGTACCAGGAACCGGGAGATGCCCAGACCGCGAAGTTGCTCGCCAGAAAGAAAAGCGTCGAACTCAGTCCGCAAGCCGCGACGATACTTTTCCAGTCCGGCCCACCCCGCAGCATAGTTCTCCCCAAGATCAGCGCAAGACAGTACCAAGTCCAGGTTATGAGATAAGCCCCGACGTGAAACTCATACCCATAAACCACCCGGGTCAGATACCAGTCTGAAATCGCCAGGATCGCAACCGGCAGCACGAAGGATCGAGCTTTCTCCCGCGCGCCCCAGAGAAGAAGCGCGCCGCCGACGGCCGTAAAACTCCACCAGGGGTGGGGTAACACATGGCTCAGAACGGCCGCGAATAAAACGAGAATCGATGCCAAGGAAAAATCCTCCGGTTCCATTCTCGCACCAGCGCCTCTAGGCAGCGGATTTGCCCACGATAGCCGGGTCTGCTTCGCCATTCTGCGTGCGCTGGAAGCGCCGCGCGAAAATCCTCAACGTCGCGGCGACCGGAACGGCGATCAGGGCACCGACGACGCCTGCGATCTCGCCCCCGGCGAGCACCGCGAAAATTTGAAGCAGCGGATTGATCTCAAGTGACTTGCCCATGATTCGAGGTGCGCTGATGTAGTCCTGCGCCAACCGCCAGGCACCCAGAAAAATGACAAGCCAAAGCACATGATTGAACCCGGAGAGAATGGCGATAATCACGATCGACACCGCCGCTACAGCCGGCCCCACGACGGGAATAAACTCCAGGAATCCTGCAATGGGGCTTAGGATGAATGCGTACGGAACTTGCAGTACGCTGAGCACTACAGTGAACGCGACCAGGGTCAACATGGCCAGGATGATCTGAGCGCGAATGTAGCTGCCTAGCATCACGTTGATATCCCCGAGAAGCCCGGCGATGGTTTCCTTCTCGAAAGGAGAACGCCCCATCTTGATCGTTCCCTGCGCGATCTCGACGCCCTGTTTCAGAAAGAACAGGCTCAGAATTGGGATCAGGACCAACCACCAGACATGCTGAATCGGTGAGGCGATCTTCGACCCGATCACCTTGCTATAGCCCAGGATATCTCCCCGGTGATTGACCAGGAACTCCTGCGCCTGCGTCACCGCCGCGGGGCGCAGATTGTGCGCCCTCCCAAAGTTTTGCACTAACTCGCCGGACGCGACGCGGTCCAGCAGGGAAGGTAAGCTGACGGTCAGCTGCTTACTTTCCTCGCCGATAGATGGTCCGACCAGAAAACCCAGGCCGATCAGAATCCCGATCAGGGTGGTGTACACCACCAGGATCGCCTTGCCGCGTCCGCGCAGGGGCTTCTCGAGCCTGACCACGAGTGGTTCAAGAAAGTATGCGAACAAAATTGCAAACAGAAAAAGGGTCAGCGTTTCGCGCGCAGCCTTGAAGAAGAGAAGCAGCACGGCGTACGCGAGGATAGTCGTGAGAACGCGCGCCGTACGGCCATCCCAGAGTTGGTCCAGGAACGTAGGGGTACGTTGCGGACGCACATCCTCATTTTCAGAAGAGATGGGCTCGGGAGGAACGAAGCCCCGCTCCGGTTCGATTTGCCGCGCACTCTGAGCCGGAGCTGGAGCCACACTCGCCATAGTCAGGCTTTCGCGTCCTGAACCGCTCCGCTGACCGCATTGGCGGCTTGGCCGGCGGCATCCTTCACGCGCCCGGCAGCCTCATCCAGCACGCCTTCGCCCTGAGTCTTGCGGTCTCCCGTCAACTTGCCGAAGCCTTGCTCGAGTTTGCCTCCGAGCACCCCGCCGGTCCCACTCACGCGCTGCCTCGCGCCCCACATGTCGGCCCGCCCGCTGAACTCATCCAGGCCGTCCGCCGCCTGCATCGATGCCGAGCGGTCGTTCAAAATGACGTAAGCCGCCACACCGAGTGAAGCAGCGCCTAAAATCCAAAGAAACTTACCCATGACGATTCATTCTCCGTCCACACACAGATGCCAACCCTCTTCGCGGAGATGGCCTATCTACCGTTGAGAGCGCCCGTTCATCCATTCCTCGAGTACCTTGCCGCCCGAGCCGACCACCACCCATCCGCTCAGGACGTCGCTCCGGTCGCCCCCGAGCGGCCCCGGTGCTTCAAGGTCAAAACGCAAATCGCTGAATCGCACGCCCTTCGCTCCCGAGGGTAGGCCGCCGCTGCCCGGCGGGACTGAGGAATCGAGATCTTCAACCAGCGGCCAGCTCGACCAGTCGCCGTAGATCCTTCCCAAATAACTCTTTTTCGCCGCAATCACGGCTCGCGTGGCGGGCGGTTTCTCGACGGTCCGCGCTCTTTCGACCTGCCCGGTCCGGGAATCCACGCCGGCCGTTCTGTACGCGGCTCCCTGGTCCGCCAGGCCATGCCAGGTAAACGGGTCTACGATGGAAGGCTCCGCCGCTACCCGCCTCGGCAGGGAGGGGCACGCCGAAGCCATGAGCCGCTCCGCCTTGCCATGCTCCACCGCCCGTACGCCCCACAGTACCCCCACCATTGCCAAGGCCGCAATGGCCATGCCTCGCCCGCGCAGCTCACCCGGTCCGCGCCGCCGCATTTCGCTCTCGACCAGACCGAAGATGCCCGGCAACCCCAGCCCCAACAGCAGGAAGGCGAAGATCAGAGGGTCGAAGATGAACACAAACGACCCCGCATACCAGTGCGGGTCCCAAGGGTAAAACGGCCGCAGTCCATACGTGTTGGTCCAGTCCAGAAACAGATGGCTCGCATCCGCGATCAGCGCCAAAACCCACACCCACACCCAACGAACCGGCAGTACGGGCTTCGGCAGCAGGCGCGCCAGCGCCCACACCACCCCTGTCACCAGCAGAGCCATTACCGGCGCGCCGGCAAGCGTGTGCGTAATGCCGCGGTGGTGCGCGAACCCCGTCACCGGGCCGCCCAGGCCCCACCCCACGTCGATGTCCGGAGCCTCTGCCGCCAGCGTCATCGCGAGCGTCGCGTACGCCGTCCGGCGATTCAACCCCGCCCGGGCCAAGCAGGCCCCCGTCAAGAAATGCGTCATCGGCTCCACCCCTCCAGAATGCACCGCCGAAGCCCGCCGCTGCTGCTGAATCGCCTCAGACTGAGCTGGACAGTTCCATTTCGGGAAACCCCGACTGCCTTTTCCCACTTCGATACCGCCCAGGGCAGGGGCGCCCGCTTTTCACTCCACCCTCCACCCTCCACCCTTTACCCTTGCCTTATGCCAGCCGATGCACGGGCCCGCCTCGACCAGCTCCGCGACGAGCTCCGCCACCACGAGTACATGTATTACGTTCTCGATGCCCCCGAGATCGACGACCTCGCCTACGATGCCCTTATGCGCGAGCTCCAGGCCATCGAAGCCGCGCACCCCGAGTGGATCGCTCCCGACTCACCCACGCAACGTGTCGGCGGCAAGGTGGCCGAGGGCTTCGGCAAGGTCGCGCACTCTCGCCCTATGCTTTCGCTCGACAACGTGAACTCCGAGGAGGAGCTGCGGGAGTGGGACGCCCGCGTGCGCCAGCTTGCCGGACCCTCGGTGGAGGTGCGCTACACCTGCGAGTACAAGCTGGACGGCCTCTCCATGGCGCTGCATTACGCCTGCGCCAGACCTGACGATGACGGCGAAGCGGCTCCCGGGAGCCCCCGCCTGCTCCGCGGTCTGACCCGCGGCGACGGCTCGGTCGGCGAGGACGTCACGGCCAACGTGCGCACCATCCGCTCCGTCCCCCTGGTCATCCCGCCCGGCCCCTTGGCCGCGTCGCGCTTGCCCGCTGCCTTTGAGGTCCGCGGCGAAGTGGTGATGCCCTTCGCGGGCTTCCTCAAGCTCAACGAGGAGCGGGAGGCCGCGGGCATCGCCCCCGCAGCCAACCCGCGCAACGCCGCCGCCGGCACCATCCGCACCCTGGAGCCGAACGTCGTCGCCCAACGGCGGCTCGACTTCTACGCGTACTTCGCCCTGACCCCGGAGGGCGAGCCGCTCTTCCCGAGCCAGACCGAGGCTCTCGATGCACTCACCGCTGCCGGCTTCCGCGTCAACCCGCATCGGGAGGCCATCCGCGACTTCGACCGTCTGCTTGCCTTCGTGCGGGAGGCCGAAACCAACCGCGCCGCCCTCGGCTATGAAATTGACGGCGTCGTCATCAAGGTCGACTCCGCGGCCGTCCAGCGCCGCCTCGGCTACACCGGCAAGGCCCCCCGTTGGGCGGTCGCGTACAAGTTCGCCGCCCGTTTCGGGGTCACGGTGGTCGAGGACATCAAGATTCAGGTGGGCCGCACCGGCAAGCTCACCCCGGTCGCGGTGCTCGCGCCCGTCTCGATCGGCGGCATCACCGTTACCAGAGCCACCCTCCACAATGCCGACCAGATCGCCTCGCTCGGCTTGCTCATCGGCGACACCGTCCGGGTGGAGCGCGGCGGCGACGTCATCCCGAAAGTCGTCTCCGTTCTGCCCGACAAGCCTCGCGGCACACGGGCGTTCGAGTTTCCCGCCGCGTGCCCGGTCTGCGGGGCCGAAGTCCGGCGCTCCGAGGACGAAGCGGACCATCGCTGTGTGAACGCCACCTGCCCGGCCCGGGTTGCGGGCTCCTTGCTCCACTTCGCCTCGCGCGGCGTCATGAATATCGAAGGCCTCGGCGAAGCCCTGGTCGCCCAGCTGCTCGAGCATAAGCTCGTCCACTCCGTGGCCGATATTTACGCGCTTACCGAGGCCCATCTGCTCGGGCTGGAGCGCATCGGCAAAAAAACCGCTGATGCCTTGCTGGCCGAGATTGCAAAGTCCCGCTCCGCTCCGCTCCATCGCGTGCTCTTCGGCCTCGGCATTCGCTTCGTCGGCGAGCGCACCGCCGAACTGCTGGCCGAGCATTTCGGCTCGCTCGACGCCCTGATGGCCGCCTCGCGGGAGCAGCTCGAGGAAGTCAACGAAGTCGGCCCGCGCGTGTCCGCCAGCATCCGCGAGTTCTTCTCCGAGGCCTCCAACCGCGCGCTCGTCGCGGACCTGGCCAAGGCAGGCCTTACTCTCACGGCTGCCATGCGCGCCCGCACTACCCAATTCGCGGGTCTGACCTTCGTGCTGACCGGAACCCTGCCCGCCCTCACCCGCGAGCAGGCGAAGGAGCGCATCGAGTCCGCCGGGGGCAAGGTGGCGAGCGCCGTCAGCAAGAAGACCAGCTACCTGGTCGCCGGAGAGGAGGCCGGTTCGAAACTGGAGAAGGCCGAACAGCTCGGCGTCCCCGTCCTCGACGAGGCCGGACTGCTCGCGCTTCTTGCCGCTTCCTGAGCCGGCCCGGCTTTGCTACTCTCGAACCATGCAGATCACCGTCACCATTCCCGATGAGCTGGCTGCGCAGCTTCAGGCGAGCGGCTTCGACTTCGACGCGTATGTGTCCAACCTCGTCCAACAGCACCTTCCTCCTAAGCCCAAGTCTCCGGAAGAGCGCAAGAGGGCCATCGAAGCCATGCGCGCGTTTGGGGAAAGGCATCGCTTCACCACCGGCGGCCAAAGCATCAAGAGCATGATCCACGAGAGTCATAAGTACTGATGCCTTTCGTCCTCGACGCTTCGGTCACCCTGGCTTGGTGCTTCTCCGACGAAAGAACTCCTTATAGGGATGCGATCTTCACCATCCTATCGACTACTTATGCATTGGTCCCGGCTCTTTGGCCTGTCGAGGTCTTGAACGTACTCACTACAGGCGAACGGAAGCGGCGAATCACAAAGGCGGGCTCCGATACTTTCCTCAAAACTCTTGCCGAGCTCAGTATTCGTGTCGTGCCGGCTACTCTCGAATCCAGCATAGAGCTTCTGGACCTGACTCGCCGCCACAGGCTCTCCGCCTACGATGCTTCCTATTTGGATCTCGCCATGCGGGAAAAGCTGCCCATCGCAACCCTCGACAAGGACGTTCTCCGCGCGGCTCCGCTGGAAGGAGTGGTGATCGTCGAGCAGTCAAAGCTCTACCTCAACTGACTCACTGCCGCGGCGCGAAATACCCCGTCCTCGACCGCACCTGATACTTCCTGTCCAGGCAAAACAGATAGATCGTCCGGAACGCACCGTTCGCCGCGAAGTCCGCCGGCTTGTAACTCAGCGCATACTGCGACCGCAGCTCCTGCTGGATCTGCCCGAAGCTGTTCGGCATGTCCTCGATCTTCTGCGGATAGTAAGCCCGCCCGCCCGTGGCCGTCGCGATCTTGTCGAGCGTGTCGTCCCCCCGGTCCCGGCTCGGGCTCACGTTCGTGCTGATCGCGTACACCGTCGTCTCCGCGCGCTGGCACTCCTTGATCGCATCTTCCAGGTACGCGTGGCTCTGGTTGTCGTCTCCGTCCGAGATCACCACCATCGCCTTGCGCGCCGGCTCGTGGTGCAGCGTCGCGTCCAGCATCTTCTCGTGGCAGCCCTGGTACAGCGCGTCGAACAGCGCCGTGCCGCCGCCTGAGTGCAGCTTGTTGATTCCGACGGTGAGCGCGTCCAGGTTGTTGGTCCAGTCCTGCCGGAAGTCCGGGGTCAGGTCGAACCCCTCCACGAAGGCCTTGTCGCTCTTGGGCCGCAGAATCTGCAAAAGAAACTCGGTCGCCGCCTGCTGCTCGAAGGTGAACCGCGTCCGGATCGAGGTACTCGTATCCACCACCAGCCCGACCCGCAAGGGCAGATTGGTGTTCTGCTCGAAGCGGTACACCTGCGCCGGCGACTTCCCGTCGTCCAGCAGCGCGAAGTCCGCCTGCTTCAGGTTGTCGACGAAGTGCCCGTGCCGGTCCGTGACCGTGAAGGTCAAGTCGACCTCGTTGACCTGCGTCTGGATCGTGAACCCAGGTTCCTGGCCATTTTGCGGGGCGGCAGGCGGAGCGCCGGCATTGAGGGGCGTGGCCGGGGCAGAAACCGCCGGGGCCGGAGCAGGTGCCTGCGCCAGACCGGAGGCAGCAAAAAGGAGAAAGGAGAGCAGGGTCGGCAGCTTCATCGCAGTGTTTCCGATTCTACCCGCCTGCGCCGATCGCGCGGCTTCCGCATCAGTGCGCGTGGCCATGATGGTGGCCGTGGTGGACGTGTTCATGCATATCTAATTGTTCGATAGCCATGACACAACCGTGCTCGGTTTCGCAAACGCAGTTCTCGAACTGGACCGTCGTGTGCACGATGCGGAATCGCTCGCGCAGCCGAGTCTTCACCACTTGGAGAATCGCGTCGCTTTCCGAGGGAGGAATGTCCGCGATGAGGATATGAGTGGCAAGTGCGTGCGTCTGCGAGCCGAGCGACCAGATATGGAGATCGTGGACGTCCTCGACTCCATCGATGCCCGCGAGCATAGCGCGCACCTCGGCCAGCGAGACGCTGCCGGGGGTGCCTTCGAGCAGAATGTTCAAGGTCTCTCGAACGATGGCGATCGACGACCACAGGATCAGGGCGGCGATGGCGAGCGAGAGCGCGGGGTCGATCCATACGAGGCCGGTCAAACGAATGAGCAGCCCGCCGGCGATCACGGCGGCGGTGGACAGTGTGTCCCCGAGCATGTGGATGAAGACGGACCGCAAATTGACGTCGCTGGAGCTGGTTCGCCACAGAAGCGCTGCGATGCAGCCGTTCATCATGACGCCGAGAGCGGCAACGACCATCATGGAGCCCGCCGCGACCGGTTCCGGATGGCGCAGGCGCACGACCGCTTCGAACCCGATCCAGGCGCCGACCGCGACCAGGGCGAGCGCGTTGAAGAGCGCCGCCAGGACACCGGCGCGCTGGTAGCCGAAGGTCTTTGCGTCGTTCGCCGGGCGGCCGCCCAGCCAGACGGCGACAAAGGAGAGCAGAAGCGCGGCCGCGTCGGAGATGTTGTGGCCCGCCTCCGACAAAAGGGCGAGCGAGTGTGCCCTGAGACCCACGACGAAGCACACCGCGATGTAGCCCACGGTGGCGAACAGCGAAACTTGCAGCGCGATCCTGGTTCCGCGTGTGCTGCCCGTCGGATGGGCGTGCGTGTGCATGCCTCCAGTCTAGGGGAAGTCCCATGCTTCCTGAGGCGGAGCGCCTCGATTTGCATCGACGGAACGGGCGCGTTCCCGGCCTCAACCGATGGGCGCGGACCAGCGGCGCCGGGGGCCGGCGCGGCGCACGGGAACCGAATTGGCCGTGTCGCGCAGGCCGATCCAGTTTTCGGCGATGACGATCGAGTTTAGAGGCTGGCGCGTGTCGTAGCGGACCGAGCAGGGAAAGCCCACGCGGATGTCCGCGATGTCGATCAGGTCCTTGAGGTTGGTGATGTCCTGGGAGCACTCGTAGGCGACCCCGGCGATCTCGTACTTGTAAAGGATTAGCTGCATGCCCTCGGGCCGCTTGGCCTCAAAGGCGTCCAGGTCGGAAACATCGAGAACGGTACCGTCGATGATGCGTCCGCCGAGCACGAGATCCTGGCGCCGGGTGCGCTCCAGATCCTCCTCGGTGACCCGGGTGCGCGTGGACCGGTACCAGGCCAGGCCGCAGAGGCATGCAGCCGCTGCGGCCAGAGTGGTCCAAACCTGCGGATCGCGCAGCGAAAAAGCGCCCATCGCCGTGGAACTCCTTGCCGGGCGACGAGAAAGCCGCGCCCGCGTAGGCACAGCATACCGCAGCCGAACCGGGATGGCCCTTATGGCGCGGGACCCTGGTCTATACTCAGGAGATTCCCTATGGCCCAGATTTTCTCCCGCAGCCCGCGCGACCTTTCCCTGAGCCACAACCGCCGCATCCGCAGCACGACCGTGGTGTGCGTGCGCCGGGAGGGCCGGGTGGTGATGGCGGCCGACGGGCAGGTGACGCTCGGCGACGCGATTCTGAAGCACTCGGCGAAGAAGATTCGCCGTCTGTACCAGGAGAAGGTGCTGGCCGGGTTCGCGGGCTCGACGGCCGATGCGTTTTCGCTGTTCAGCCGGTTCGAGGGCAAGCTGGAGCAGTATGCGGGCAACATCGGCCGCGCCGCGGTCGAGCTCGCCAAGGATTGGCGCACCGACAAGATGCTGCGCTCGCTCGAGGCGCTCCTGATCGTGACGGACCCCCACCAGAGCTTCATCATCTCCGGCACGGGCGACGTGATCGAACCGGACGAGGGCATCGTGGCGATCGGCTCGGGAGGCTCGTACGCCTTGGCGGCGGCGCGCGCTCTCTATGAAAATACCGAGCTGTCGGCGCGCGAGATCGCGGAAAAGTCGCTGCGGATCGCCGGCAAGATTTGCATTTACACGAACGACACGCTGATGGTCGAGGAGCTCGCGGCTCCCGACAAGGCATAGGCGGAGGGGACCCCGAACCATGGCTATTTACTTGCCCGGAACCGCCGACGACCAGGCGCTCGCGCTCGAAGACCTGACCCCGCGCGAGATCGTCGCCGAGCTCGACAAGTACGTGGTGGGGCAGCGCGCCGCCAAGCGCGCCGTGGCCCTGGCGCTGCGCAACCGCATGCGCCGGCAAAAGCTCGCCCCGGATGTCGCGGACGAGATCATGCCGAAGAACATCATCATGATCGGACCCACGGGCGTCGGCAAGACCGAGATCGCCCGGCGGTTGGCCAAGCTGACCAACTCGCCCTTCCTCAAGGTCGAAGCCTCCAAGTTCACCGAGGTCGGCTACGTCGGGCGCGACGTCGAGTCCATGATCCGCGATCTGGTCGAGAACGCCATCGACATGGTCCGCGATGAAAAGCTCGAAGAAGTCGAGGACAAGGCCGAGTTGAACGCCGAAGACCGCCTGTTGGAGCTGCTGCTGCCGCCCGCGCCGGTGTTGGAGACGGCCGTGGTGGAAGCCGAGACCGCAGGCGAAAGCCTGAGCGCGGCGGCGGAAATCGATGCCGGTGGGCAAGCGCGCGCTAGGGAGAAGCTGCGGGAGCAATTCCGCGAGGGCAAGCTCGACGACCGGACGGTGGAGATCGATGTACGTGAGCGACGGGAGCCGCAGATCGAGATCGTGGCGGGGAACGCGCCGGAGGAGTTTTCGGAAAACAATCTGAAGGACATCCTGCCGCAGCTGTTCGGACAACGGACGAAGAAGCGCAAGATGAAGGTTTCCGAGGCCTTCGACTACCTGGTCCAGGAAGAAGAGGGCCGCCTCATCGACATGGATCAGGTCCAGAGGGTGGCTGTCGAGCGGGTCGAGAGCTCCGGAATCGTATTTCTGGACGAGATCGATAAGATCGCCGGCCGCGAAGGCGGGCATGGGCCGGATATCTCGCGCGAGGGCGTCCAGCGCGACATCCTCCCCATCGTCGAAGGAACCACCGTCAACACCCGCTACGGCATGGTGCGGACGGATTACATCCTGTTCATCGCGGCGGGGGCGTTCCACGTGACCAAGCCCTCCGATCTTATCCCCGAGCTGCAGGGGCGGTTTCCCGTCCGTGTGGAGCTGCACTCGCTGACCGTGGATGACTTTATCCGCATCCTGACCGAGCCCAAAGCTTCGCTGACCAAACAGCAGATCGCTCTGCTCGAAACCGAGGGCCTCAAACTCGAGTTCACGCCCGAAGCCCTGGCGGAAATGGCGCAGTTCGCCTTCCGGGTCAACGAGCAGACGGAGAACATCGGCGCGCGACGGCTGCACACCATCATGGAGCGCGTGCTCGACGAGATCAGCTTCCTCGCCCCGGACCTGTTGAAGGCTCCGCGCACCGAGGCAGGGGTTTTCGACCTGTCCGTAGCCGCCACCGACGGAGCCGCCACCACGCCGCTGCCCGTAGTCGACCGCGAAATCCCCACCGGGCACGAGCGCGTCGTCGTCATCGACCCGGAGTACGTACGGCAGATGGTGGCGGGGATCGTGAAGGATCAGGACTTGAGCCGGTACATCTTATAAGTCGCCACAGGCTTGCAGGCCTGAATAATATCCGAGCGCATCCCGAACGCGCGCGTCTTTCTCGATAGAAGGAACCCATGACTTCGATCGAGGGACTCAGCTTCGTGTTCTCCAGTGGTGAGTCGCGGTCGGAAACCGGTCCGGAAACAGACCTCGAAGCGCTCGTCGAAACCTATGCACCTCTGCTTTTCCGCGTCGCCTACTCCGTGCTTCGCAGCCGAGCCGAGGCGGAGGACGCCGTCCAGGATACGTTCGTCCGCGTTCTGGAGCACCGCTCCTCGCTGCCAGCCATCCGGGACATGCGGGTCTGGCTCGTCCGGATCGCCTGGAACCTGGCCATGGATCGCAGACGCCGCATCCGTCCGGAGCAATTGGACCAGGAGTATGTCGCCGGCCTGGCCGCTTCCGGTGCGTCGGCCGAAACCGCGCTTGCCGAAGCCGAGCAGATGCGGTTCGCTTTGCGCGCTATCGATACACTGCCCAGAGCCGAACGCCAGGTGCTGCTGCTTTCTGCCCTCGACGAGCTCGAAACGGCGGAGATCGCCTGCGTGCTTGGGAAGAGCGAATCGGCGATCCGCTCGCTGCTTTTCCGCGCGCGCAGTAGGTTGCGCGCGCGGCTCGACAAGGGAGGGGTGCGATGAAAGATAACGATCAAGTCGTCGAAAAAGTACTCGCGGGCTTGCGCGCCGTCGAAGCACCGAGCGGGATGGAGGACCGCCTGCTCCGCGCCTTGCGGGCGCGCGTTGCCGAACGTGAGCGGCGGCACCGGCCCTGGTTCGTGCCGGGTCTTGCCGCGGTCACCGCCGTCATTGCCCTAGCCTTTCTGCTCGTTCGCCACCCCAGCCATACGGACAGACACCCCGCGAGAACATCCCCCTCGCCGCCATCGCAAGCGGTCCCGCAGGTGAGCGTTCATGGACAGATGCCGTATTCGCGAAGGGTTTACGTACATGCCCGGCGCAAGCCGGCGGGAGCGGCGAAGTTGCGCCTCATCCCTGCCGGCTATCCTGCTCCGCCGCTGCCGCTCACCGGCCAGGAGAAACTGCTCCTGCAAGCGGTCCGCATCCCGTCCGCGCGCGAATCGCCGGCCTTCCATCCCGAAGTGCAAGGGGCGCAGATCGCCAAGGAGCGCCAAGATTTCGAACAGTTCTTCCATCAGACAGAAGGAGTCAACAATGAAGACAGGTAAGTCGTTCGCTCTCCGCTTTGGAGCCGGTGTAGCTCTGGCTTTTGTCCCACTCGTGCTGACCGGGCAAGCACCCGCGCCGCAAACCCACACAGACCCAAAGCCCGCCGAGGACAGCTATCAAACTCTCTATCTCACCAACCTGAATGAGGCAAACGACGCCAATGACATCACGACCGATCTCAGAAATTTACTTCCCAAGGCCCGTGTTTACTTAGTGCTGTCGCAGGGCGCCATCTCCATCCGGGGTTCGGCCGAAGATATCGCGCTCGCGCGTAAACTTCTTTCCGACTTGGACCGCATCCAGAAGACCTATCGCCTGACTTACACTATTACCGAAACCGACAATGGAAAGCGCATCGGCGTCCAGCATTTCGCATTGGTCGTGGTCTCGGGGCAGATCACGAACCTGAAGCAAGGAACCAAGGTACCCCTGGTGGTCGGCGAAGTACACCCGGAAGCCGCGAAGCAAGGTTCGAACGTGCAGTATCTCGATGTCGGTCTCAACATCGAAGCATCGATAAGTACCTATCTCGACGGTGTTCGGCTGCGCACCAAGATCGAACAGTCTACCCTGGCTGAGGAGCAGTCGGGCGTCGGCGCGCAAGACCCGCTCATCCGGCAAGCCTTGTTTGAAGGCACCTCGACCTTGGTCCAGGGCAAGCCTCTGGTCTTGGGCGCGCTCGACATCCCCAGCAGCACCCGGCACCAGGAGATCGAGGTCGTCTCCGAGCAGATTCGCTAGCGCAGCCCGCGCAGTACCCGCACCGCCTCCGGCAACCCGACCGCCTCCACGCCCGCGCCGAGCGGGTACGCGGTTTGCCCGGCGTTGACGAGCCAGCGCCGGGCCGGTTGCAGATCGTCGCAGGCGATGTGGAACCCCTTCTCCGGGCGACCGGAGAGGCTGCGCTTGATCTCGATGGCCCACAGGCCATGCCTCGGAATCTCGAGAAGCAGGTCGATCTCCGCGCCGGCCGCGGTTCGATAGAAGGTCGCCACGGTACGCGGCGGGGCGGCGGCCAGCAGGTTCTCGATCGCGAAACCCTCCCAGGACGGCCCCGCAACGGGGTGGCCGGCGAGGTCGTTGAAGGTCCGGATACCCAGCAGCGCATGGACCAGTCCGGAATCGCGCACGTACATCTTGGGCGACTTGACGAGGCGCTTGCCGAGGTTGGCGTGGAAGGGCGTGAGCCTCCGAACCAGCAGCAGATCGACCAGCAGATCGATGTAGCGCTGCGCCGTGGGGGCCGAAATTTGCAGCCCCGAGGCCAGCCGCGACGTATTCAGCAGGCCACCCTGGTTGTGGGCCAGCATCGTCCACAGCCGCCCGAGGGTGACGGCCGGAATCTTCGGCCCGAACTGCGGAACATCGCGCTCCAGGTAAGTCCGGATGAAGTCCAGCCGCCAGCGCAGGCTCTCCGCGTCATCCTCGGCCAGGCAGCTGCCGGGAAAGCCGCCGCGCACCCACAACCGGACCAGCTCCGCCTCCTCGCCCGGGAGCTCGGTCAGGTTCAGCGGTCCCATCTCGATGTAGGCGATGCGCCCGGCCAGGCTCTCGCCGGACTGCCGCAATAAATCGATGGAAGCCGAGCCGAGGATCAGAAACCGCCCTTTGCCGTGACCGCGCCGCCGGCCCCGGTCGACCAGCCCCCGCAGGGCGCTGAAGATGTCCGGTGCCCGGTGGATCTCGTCGATGACCACGAGCGAGCGCTCATACTGCTCGAGGAAGAGCCGGGGCTCGGCGAGCTTCGCGCGGTCCTCCTCGGACTCCATATCGAGGTAGATGGAGCCGGGCCGCTCGTCGGCGACATCCAGCGCGAGCGTTGTCTTGCCTACCTGCCGGGGGCCGATGATGGCGGCGACAGCCTGGACGCTCAGGGCTTTGCGCAAGGCCTCGGCTGCCGATCGCTCAATCATCCTTGCATATTAAACACGCTATGTTCAATTTACAAGGATAGTGCTTAGGGGGCGAGTAACCATGCGTGATCCTTGCAAATTGAAAGCTGAGATTTCAATTTGCAAGGTTAGCGACGCCAGAAGCTCTCAAGCACTACGCCCGAGATGCCCTTCGCCGCGATCCCGAGTCCTGCGGGCAACAAACCGCTCCGAAACGGCTGCATCCGTGGCAGAATCTGTCCAACAATGCGAGACGCACGCAGGCTGCCGCCGGTTTGGCCGATGGGGTTGACGAACGCGACTTTCGGCGCGTTCGCGGGGTTCGCGGT
>CAXUEU010000032.1:0-25233 GCA_964250195.1 uncultured Acidobacteriaceae bacterium | reverse complement strand
ACCCTGAACCGAACCCAGAGCCGCCTCCGAATCCGGAGCTGCCGGAAGCGTTCGCCGCCGCCGCGACCGAGGTCGCCCCGGCAATCGAGCTTGACCCCGCGCCCGAGAGCGGCTGCCCGAAGAAGCCCAGCGGACGCACGTGCGCCTCGCCGTAGTGCAGCAGCTTCCAGTCATCCTTGCCGGTGATGGGGTTGAGGTACCTGCGCCGCAGAAACCGCACACCGTTGGACTTGAGCAGCTGCTCCATCGAGTTCGGGTACGCGTTGAACTTCTTGTAGTACAGGCGGATCGCGCGTTTGTACTGCTCGCCCCGGTGCACGGCCTCGATCTCGCGGTCGCGCCGGATGGACGCGGCGATCTTGGGAGCGGCGACCCCGAGCGCGAGCGTGACCAGCGCGACGAAGAAGATCGCCGCCAGGAGCAGGTAGCCCTCCTCGCCGATCTGTTTTTCATTTCGGCGCTCGCGCATCAGTTCACCGCCAGAGGCAGGGTCTGGGTGTCGTGGAAGGGCAGGTCCTCGATCTGGATGGAGGTGGGCGCGATGCTCACGACCCGGTAGCGATGGCTGACGATGTCGCCCTCGGAAGCAACGAAAACGTCGTCTCCGTGCGTCAAGAAAGCGCGTTTCGTGCCATTTTTGCGCGCCGCGAAGCCGAAAAACTTCAGGTCCACGACCGGAGGGGGAGGCGGCCCGGCGGCGACCGCGCGCGGCGCAACCTGCTGCGAGGGCCTGGCCGAGGCCTTGGGCCGCTCGATGGCTGCCTGCTGGGGCGGGGCGGAGGACTGCGAGAAGATGTTGCGCCCGGAGCCCGCGTACAGATAATTCTCGTTCTCCGCCATCAACTCCGGGTGGAGCGCCGGGTCCGCCGGCCCGGTGGCCGGCGGGGCGGCGTGGGTGCGCGCGGGCGTGGCCGTCACGCGCGCGGGAGCAGGGGCGGACGTCGGGGTTGAAGGCCCGCCGAAGAGCGTATTGAAGGCCAGCGCCAGCACGCCCACGCCGAGCGCCGCCGCGAGCGCGACCTTGCGTTTGTCGTCCGTGCCGAGCCCGGTAAAGCCGCGAGCGCGCGCCATCAGCGGTCCTCCCCGCTGCCGGATGCCGAGCTTCCGAGCGCCGCGTTGGCCATGTCGCCGCGCAGGTAGGTGGTCATCCTGACCCGCAGGTTGACCATGCCGCCTTGTTGGCCGGTCAGGGTCACGGACCGGATGATGAAGAAGGCGTGGTTCTTGTCACGCTCGATGTCGTTGAGGAAGTGCATCACGGGCGTGTACTCGCCGGTGACGTTGGCATCGATGCGCGCCTCCACGACCCCGGGCACGGCCGGGCCGACCGGGTACGCGGCGCGGCTCAGGCGCACGTGGTTGCGGGTCGTCAGTGTGCCGAGCTCGTTGAGCAGGACCGAGAAGCCGGCCGGGATGCGGTCGTCGACGAACGCGTCGGCCTCGGTGCGCGAGCTTTGGAGCTCGGACGGGAGCGCCCGGAGCCGCCCGGCCTGCGCCTCGAGCTGCGCATACGTGCGCTGGTCGGCCTCGTACTGGGCGCTTTGGTCGCTGCGGCCCGCCTGCCAGGCAAGCAGCAGTTTGGTCCCGAGGACGAGATCGAAGACCAAGAGCAGCAATACCGCCGCGAGGTGGGCGTTGAGCGCGGTCAGCAGCTGCGAGGAGAATAAAGTCCGGTGCCTCGTCCGCTGCGTCATGGCCGGCCCCCGATCGGCGGAGGAATGAACGGCAGATTTCCGTTCGAAACCGCCGGGGCCGGGTGGTAGTGGAGATCCCGCTTCGGCGCGGCAACGGGTGTGGATGCCGGTTCCGGGTTGCGCAATTGCGCTTGCGGCGGGGCAGGTGCTTCCGGCGAGGGTTTCGTGACCGCGGCCGCCCGCCCCCGCGCCGCGGGGGGGTGCGAGTTGGGCAGAGGCCGGTAGTCGGCCAGAATGTCGAAGGTGACATCGGACGGGTTGCCGATCTGCTGCCGGACGGCCCCGTTTCCCTCGGCACCGGCCTGGTTCGCGAGCGCCTCGGCCAGCACGTGCGGCGCGATGAAGTGGCGCGAGCGCTCCAGGTTGTGGACGACCTCGACCGAACGCTCGCGCGCGCCGGTAATGCGCATGCGGATGGTCACGTGGCCGTCGGGCGCGACCACCGGATCGATCGCCTGCACCTGCACCCCGTAGGGCAGCGTCGTTTCGAGATCGCTCATCGTCGCGGTCCAGGAAAAGGCCTTGCGCCGGAACAGGTCGTTGAGGAAGGCGGCCCGCGTCAGCACCTGGGCGTTGGCCCCTTCGAGCGTGAGCGCGCGGGCGCGGGTCTGCCCCTGCCGCAGCAGAGCGATTTTGCTTTCGAGCTGCTCCACCCGCGCCTCCGCGGCGTGGGCCCGGGTCTGCGCGGTGCGCAGCACGAGCAGCATGGGCAAGGCGAGGACGGCGAGCAGCAGGGCGGCCACGCGCAGACGCGCGTAGACCGGGCGCAGCTCCAGGTAGGGCCGGGTCGCGAGATTGAGGGTAATGTTCATGCGTTGAGCAGCGCCCCCGTGACCGGGCCCAGCAGCGAGCGCGGCACCGTGCGCGAGGGCAGCTCCGGCGCGGTGCCGAGCTCGCGAACGCGCATCCCAGGCCCATTCAGCGGCTCGCCCAGCAGCGCGGCGAACTCCTGGGCCGTGCCGGGGCCGATGTAGAACAGCTCTTCCGGCGAGGCGACGAGGTTGTCCTCGTAGAAGGCCATGGCTACCGAAACGCTGCGGCGGATCTCGTCTTCCTCGTCCCGGAGGCGGGCTTCGGCGGACTTGGGCAGGCGCGGCGGAGCGTCGGGCGCGAGTGCCTCGTCCATCCCGGAGAAGTCGAGCGCGCGGTGCAGAAGCAGCTCCTGCCCGCGCAGGATGGTCGTGGTCATGGTGGTGCCGTTGCGGTTGATCAACAGCGCCGGCTCCGCGCCCAGCAGGGGCATGGCGGCCAGCGTGCTCGGCAGGACGACCCCGGGCAGGAAGCCCGCCTCGCGCACCACGCCCTCGTACTCGACCAGCACCTCGCGCGGGATCACGACAACCAGCACCCGGACGCCTTCCGGGCTCGTGCCCATGGTCTGCCAGCTGATCGCGGCGTCATCGGTCTCGAACGGGACGAGCTTGCGGAGGCGGAACCGCAGGATCTGGAGCGCCTCGGAGCCTTTGGAGGGCAGGGAATCGAAGTCCAGGAGCAGCACGCGGGCGGCGGCATCGGGGACGATGAGCGTGAGGGCGCGGTTGGCGGGCAGCGCGCGTCCGCCCGGCAGGGCCCGGCCACGCTCGGCGACGGCGCTCACCGCCGCCCGTGTGGCGCTCACGACCTGGACGCGCCCGGCGATGTTGCCCGGCTTGAGCCCGGGCACGAGCGCGTGCCCGGCCAGCGGCGCGAACTGGGTCAGCAAGCCCGCGTCCGCGTCCTGCCTGGCCGCCAGCACGCCGTAGGGCGAGATCTCGCACGCGAGCGCCGGGCGCAGATTGATGCCCGGGAACAGCCGCGGCAGTTTTTCCAGAAAGCCCACTTAGCGCCCCGCCTCGATAAAGGTCACCTTGTTGATCTCCTTCAGCGTCGTGAGGCCGCGCCGGACCCGGTCCAGGGCGGAATCGCGCAGGAACGCCATGCCTTCGGCGGCCGCGAGCTTGCGCACCTCGGAGGCGGGCTTCTTGTCCAAAATCATTTCACGGATGGGGTCGGTCAGGTCGAGCAGTTCATGAATCGCCGTCCGGCCCCGGTAGCCCGTGCCGCCGCACTCGATGCAGCCCCGGCCCTCGGTGAAGGCGAAGCCGCGCCACTCCGCCGGGTCCAGGCCCGAGAGCTCCAGCATCTCGACGTCGTAGGTGGTCTTGTAGGAGCAGTGCTCGCAGATCATGCGAACCAGCCGCTGGGCCAGGATGCAGTTGAGCGCGGAGACGAAGTTGTAGGCCTCGACGCCCATGTTGAGGAACCGGCCCAGTACGTCGACGACATTATTCGCGTGGACGGTGGTGAAGACCAGATGGCCGGTGAGGGCGGAGTTGATCGCGATCTGCGCCGTTTCCTGGTCGCGGATTTCGCCGACCAGGATCTTGTCCGGGTCGTGCCGCAGGATGGAACGGAGGCCGCGCGCGAAGGTCAGGCCCTTCTTCTCGTTGACCGGGATCTGCGTGATGCCGCGGATCTGGTACTCGACCGGATCCTCGATGGTGATGATCTTGTCCTCGTCGGACTTGATCTCGTTGAGTGCGGCATACAGGGTTGTGGTTTTGCCGGAACCGGTCGGCCCGGTCACGAGCACCATCCCGTAAGGCTCGCGGATGTAGCGGCGGAACCGACGGAGGTCGTCCTCGCCGAAGCCGACCACGTCGAGTGTGAGCGACTTGAACTTCTCCGACATCGACTCTTTGTCGAGCACGCGGAGCACGGCGTTCTCGCCATGCACGGTCGGCATGATGGAGACGCGGAAGTCGATCAGACGGCCCTTGTACCGGACGCGGAAGCGGCCGTCCTGCGGCACGCGGCGCTCGGCGATGTCGAGCTCGCTCATGACCTTGATACGGGACAGGATCGTTTGGTGATGTTCCCGCGCGATGGGTGCCATGGCCGGATGGAGCACACCGTCGATGCGGTACTTGACCAGCAGCTGGTCGTCGTAGGTCTCGATGTGGACGTCGGACGCGCGGCGCTCGAGCGCGGTAAAGATCGTCGTGTCGACCAGACGGATGATCGGGCTGATGTCCTCTTCGGATGTCAGCTTTTCGATCGTGATCGACTCATCGTCCTGGTCGTTGACCGAGATGACGTCGAAGGTCAGACCCTCGGTCGCCTCGTCGAGCACGCGCTGGGACTGCTCGGTTTTCTTGAGCAGCTCATTGATCTGCGAGAGCGTCGCGACCTTGGTCACCAGCCGCTGCCCGAGCAGGCCCGCGATTTCGTCGAGCAGCATCAGCCGGCTCGGGTCCGAGACGGCGATCGCCAGACGGTCTTCCATCTGCTCGATCGGCACGAAGTTGTAGCGGAACATCATGTCCACCGGTACGGAGCGGAACAGGTCGTGCTGGATGCGGAAGTTTTTCAGGTCCACGAACTCGCAGCGGTAGCGGCGGGCCAGGGCCTGGGCGTGCGCGGTTTCTTCGCCTTCGAGGGAGAGCGGGAGCGGGAGTGTGACGACTTCAGCCATTGGGGGAGACCTCTTACGGGTGCTGCTGCTGGAAGTTGTTGGCGTTGCCGAGCGAGAAGATGGGCAGGTAAAGCGCGATCAGAATCACGACCACCACCACGCCCATGACGATCAGGATGGCCGGCTCGATGAGGGCGAGCGAGGCGGTGAGCGCGGTCTGCACGTCCTCCTCGAAGAACTCGGCGACCGAGTTGAGCATCTGCGGCAGGGCGCCGGTGGACTCGCCGACCTCGATCATCTCGGTCGACAAGGCGGGGAAGACGCCGGTTTTGTTGAGGCTGGTGGAGAGTCCCTTGCCCTCGCGGACGCTTGTGACGGAGGTGAAGACGGATTTGGAGATACGCGAGGAGGAGATGGAGCGGGCCGCGGTCTCGAGCGACGGGACCAAAGGAAGACCGCCCGTCAAAAGAGTGGACAATGTGCGGGCGAAGAGAGCGACCTGGTACTTGAGCCAAATAGTGCCGAAGACCGGCATCTTGATCCGGATGGCATCGATGGTGTCGGCCCCGCCCGCGGTCCGAGACCAGCGGAAGAGCAGGAACCCGAGCCCGGCCGCGACCGGCGCGGCGTAAATGAAGTAATGCTGCGCGGCCTTGCCCGCCGCGAGCAGACCCAGGGTGAGAGCGGGCAGCTTGGTGCCTACCTGGTCATATAAGGTTGCGAATTGCGGGACCACGAAAGTGATGAGGAACACGAACAGCCCGAAAACCAGGGTGATGAGCAGCGCCGGGTAGATGAGCGAGGCCTGGAGCTTTTTGCGAAACGTAAGCGAAACGCGCTGAAACGCCAGATAGCGGTTCAGGACCTCCTCAAGGTTGCCGGAGCGCTCGCCGGCAAGCAAGGTAACGGTGTAGATGAGTGGGAAGCCGCCCTGGGCCTCGAAGGCCGCCGAGACCGACTCACCTTGCTTGACGCGCTCGGTGACATTGCCGAGCTGCGCGGCGAAGTTCGCGTCTTTTTGGCTTTTCGAGAGCATATCGAGCGAGCCCAGGATGGGCAGGCCCGCCTTGATCAGGGTCACGAACTGCTGATTGAAGATCAGAAAGCCTTCGAGCTTGACCTTTTTGCGGCCGCCGCCACCGCCCTTCGCCTTAACGGAGAGCACTTGGTAGCCCGCCTGCGTGTAGCGGGTCCTGAGCTCATCGGCGGACGCGGCGGCCTGCACCTGCTCCTGCAGGCGACCTCGTTCGTCGGCCATCTTGACTAGAAACTCTGCCATTGTCGTTTGCGGCCGCTGCCGCCCCTGTAAGGCTATCAGGCCTGCTTGGTAGACGGGGGCGGCGGCGCGGGGCGAGCAGGAATGTGGGTTACCCCAGTACCGGAGACACAATGGGCGTTTCGCCCGACCCTGAAAGCAGCGGGATCAACCCGCAAACAGCACAAAGCCCACGCAGCAAACGTGGGCTTTGGCGGAAAGGAGACCCGGGCATGTCCAATCCCAAACGGATGCCTAAGTCCTACTGGCGCGATGTTGAACTGCGCGCCCGCATGGTGGCTGCTGTCCTGCGGATCGTGATCGAACTCGTATTCCTCGATCACGTCTCCGGCAGGTAGTAACCGATCACGTTTTCTAACACCGGGGCCAAAGCCTGGCAGCAGAGGCTCCGGTTTTCTTACCCTCCCAGTTTCGCTCCTTGTTTCATCGACGTCAACCGCAATCCGCGAGCTCCGTCTCGTTTCCGATCACTTGGGTAATGCTTCCGGGTTCAGCTTGCCGATGCGCCCATGCGGGCCCACCGCCCAGGGCAGGCTGAGCGCGTTCCACTCGCCGCCTTTTGAGGTATCCGCGGGGGCATGTTCGAGCGGCTGCCAAATCCGGCCGTCGTCGCGCGAGATGTCCGACCCGTTCGGGCCGACCGTGACCCAGAGCTTGTGCTCCGCGTCCCAGGCCACCGCGGAGCGGTAGCCGCCGGGCGGGGTCGTCGAGGCGGTCCAGTGCAGCCCGTTGTCGCCGCTCCAGGCCATGGTGCCCGCACGCTCGTCCGGCTTGGTGTAATCGCCTCCAGCGGCCATCAACTGCAGCGGCCGAAGCTGAGAGGCGCTGCGACGGCAAGCGAGGGAGAACACGCCTGACGCCTCGCCCGTGCGCGCCAACGGAAGCGTGGCGCGCATCCAGCGAGGTGATGCAAGCGGTCCGCCGATTGCTTCAGCGCCGAGGCGCAGATCGTTCGGCAGAAGGCTGTACACGTGAGCCCCGCCCGTCCCAAACAGCTGGAAATCTTCCGCCAGGACAAGCAGCGAAGAGTTGCCGGCCGCGAAGGCACCCCGAGCATCCAGGCCTTCTGCAAGCCCGGGTGTTGTGGAGACACGCCAATTCAGCCCGCCGTCGCTTGTGGCGAGCAGAACGAAACGCGCGACGGAATGCAACTCCGTGGGATCGCCGAGGACGAACCCGTGCATACGATCCAGAAACACCAGCGCATCCCAAAATCCGTCCTTGTCGGGATTGGTGTAGAGCAGTGTCCAGTGCGCGCAGCCGTCCGTCGTCTTATAGACCCGCGAGAGCGCCCCCGGCCCGCTCGACATCACCACCGCAGTCTGGTCGTCCCAGGCCCAGATCGCCCGAAAGTCCAGCTTCTCCGCCCCCGGCGGCACCGCGCAGCCCTGCCACTCGAAGCCGGAATCCTGCGAGCGCAGCACCGTGCCGTTCGTGCCGGAAGCCCACACTACGCCGCCGCCGGCCGCATGAACCCCGCGCAGGTCCGCCGTGGTCTCGCTCGGCTCCAGGTCCCAGGGCGCGACCGCCTGCGGCCGCAGGGCAAGGGGCAGCAAAAGCAGCAGGGCGAGCAGGAAGCGCATGGGAGGAGCATACGCCGGCGCGGCTCGACTCAGCCTGACGATAAGGGCAGGAAAAGAGGGCTGATTCCCGAAATGGAACGAAGGCCGGAATGGGAACGACTCAGACCGGCGGCAACCCGCTCACCACGCGCGTCCCCTCGGGCGGGGTAAACGCGAAGGCCGAAGCCGGCGCGGGCGGGTTCTCCTGCTCGTGCGTAAACCGGAACACGTTGCGAGCCCCGTCGAGTTCGTCGATTTCGAGCGACCGGATCGTCCCATCGGGGCCGGCCGTTACGGCCAGCCGCGAAACCCGCTGCTGCAGCCCGCGCGGCACCCCGGCCAGTACCTGCGTTCCCTCCGGCCCGGGTGCGATCGCGAGCCCGTTCAGCTCCTTCGCCAGCGAAGCGTGGCCTAAAAGCAGAGCCAGCGGCGAGCGTAAGTCGTCCAGCTTCGCGGCCGGGACCATCTGCACTTCGGCCTGCCCTGGCGTGTAGAAGTACCCGTCCTTCCCATCGAGGACAAACAGCTTCCCCGGCGGGTCCGAGTACGTCCAGCGCATCTTGCCGCGGCCGCCTTTCGCCAGCAGAAGCGTCCCGCGCTCCTCCCGATGCAGGCCCATTCCGTCGTAAACCTGTGTGAATGCAACCTGCAACGACCGTAGTGCGTTGTAGTGCGCATCCACCTTCGCCGCGAGCCCTTGCGCGGAGACCGGGGCCTGCGCGCGGGCTGCCAGACCCCAGACGAGCAAAGCGGCGAAGCCGAAGCCCCGCCGCTTTCGGTTTCCGAGGCTCACTGCACGGTCTGGGTGCAGTTGGACCCGCCCGCCGGGTCGTACTTGACCACGTTTTCCTGGTCGATGCAGAACCCGCGGTTGCCGGTCTTGCCCGGCGACTGCGGTACCGCGATCGCCTCGAAGCCGGTGATCTGGTCCTGGTTGTTGACCGTGACCTTGGAGCAGTTCACGACCGAAAAGGTGTAGCCGCTCTTTTGCCCGCCGGAAAGGTCCGAGCCCAGAACCTGCGCCTGGGTGGCCGAAGGCGCCTGCGAGCCCGGGGTGCCCCCGAGGGGCGGCAGCCCGCACGCGAAGCCCTGCGCCGGGTAGCTGGTCTGATACTGGATCTCCGCCTGGTAGATGGCGCGCAGCGACTGAATCGCCGAAGTTTCGTTGGCCTGCTTCTTGATGCCGGAGAAGTTCGGGATCGCGATCAGCATGAGGATCAGCATGATGGAGATCACGATCAAGAGCTCCATCAAGGTAAAGCCGGACTCCGCGTGGGCGGGGCCGGTACGGCGGCGTGAAGGAAACGTCATGTGCATGCGACTCCGTGGAACCGGGCTTTGGAAGCAGGAACCCCGCTTAAATCCTATCCGACGGCGGCGCGGGATGCGAGCCGGGCTCAGTGTTCCTGAAAGGCCGAGGCAGCTGGAAGGGCGGCCGGCCGGCGCGAGGAGAGGGCGGCGAAGACGCCGGCGAGAATCAGCCCGCAGCCGAGCAGCTGCCAGGGCCCCAGGGCCTCGTGCGCCAGGAGCATCCCCGCCAGCAGCGCCACCAGCGGGTTGACGTAGACGTAGGTGGCGACCCGGCTCGCCGGCTCGTGGCGCAGCAGCCGCACGTAGGCCGTGAAGGCGACGGTGGAGGGGAAGACAAGGTACAAGAACGAGAACCAGACCAGGGAAGACCAGTGAGCGACCGCGATTGCGAACGCGCGGCTCTCCCCGGCGAGCGCGGCCAGGAACAGGAGGGCGGCACCGCCGGTGCTCATCTGCAGGGCCGAGCGCATGCCCTGGTTCGCGGGCAAGGCGAGCGAGCGGCTCCAGACGCTGCCCCCTGCCCGGCAGAGCGTGCCGAGGAGCAGGACCAGGATAGCCAGGTGGGTCTGGTGCGGGCTCGACGCGGCCGCGCCCTTGTGCGCGAGCGCGAAAACACCCGCGATGCCGAGCGCGCTGCCCAGGCAGGTGCCCGGCGCGCCCCGGCTCTGCTGCGCGACAGAGGATCGATCGCAAAAACTCGCTGAAATTGATCGCCCGTTCAAAGAAGCCTTCCAGTTCACCTGTTAGCGTTCTCCCCGAAGTGAAAGGATTCCGGCGCGATCCGGTTTCCTTTCCTGAAAGGGCTTGCCATGACCGTATTGCCTCGTTCCCTCGTCGCGCTTTGCGCTCTGCTCGGCTGTGCCGCGCTTCCCGTTCTCGCGCAATCGCTCGGCCCTTCCGCGCCCGGGCTCGGCAACGCCCGTGCCGCTGCGATCGCGACCGGTTCTCCGCTGGTCCAGTCCGCATACAGCTTCCTCGGCGCGCAGATCGATCGATTGAGCGACGCGAACCTGCGCGCGCAATCGCGCGACGCTATCCTGAATCCGCAAACCTGCGTGCTCCATCGAGCCAACCTGAAGTTGGCCGACCGGCAGGCGATCGTGGACCAGCTGCTCGCGCAGGGCTTGCTGAACCGCGCCGACGACGCGGTCTTTCCGGGTGGACTGCTCGCCGGGGTGTTTCCTCCGGTGCTCAACGACAATACAGCCTGCCCGCACCTGCCTATGGCATGGATCGCGGCCCCGGGGTCCGGGAACAACTCGCACCACTCGTATCCCGGCGGCCTCGCCGTTCACGAAAGCAACAACGACACGGCGGACATCAACCTGGCCTCCGAGTACCGCAACGTCTACGGCGCGTTCCCGCCGGGCGGCCTCCCGGTGGTCAACGCCGTCGGCATCGCAAGCCCGCAGCCGCTGGAGGTCGCCGGGCTTGCGCCGTTTCTCGACGGCGACCTGATCGTCGGCGCGCCCTTGTGGCACGACTGGGCCAAGCCGATCGTCTTCCAGTGGAACGCGGACGGGACGGAGTTCCCGGAGCTCTCGATCGGCGGTGCAGGGGCGGGGCTGGACAACTACGGGCAGGCGGGGGACTCGCGTACCGGAGGCCACCACATCCTTTCGCTCGCCGAGGCCATGAAGCGCGGCTTCTCCCCGGCCTTCCTAATCACGCAGGCCTCGGCCCACTCCGCCCCGACTCTCGGCAACGAATACAAGGTGGTGAACTGGCTGCGCGCCGCGGCGATCGTAGCCGGGCAGGACCCGGTCGCAAAGGGATACCTGGTGCACGATGCGAAGGGCAACCTGCGCCTGCCCGCCCTGCGCGCGACGAACGAAGTGGACCTGAATGCGGCCGGCCAGACCAACATCCTCACCGAGTACCAGCTGCACAACCTTTCCGATGCGGACTTTACTCAATCTATCCCGGCGGTCACGTCCATGCAGGTGGTCCTGGCCCAGATAGCGCTGTCGTTCGGCTACAACCCGGCTGAGGCTGCCGCGTACAACAATGGTTTTCGCAACGTGGTCTTCGCGAACTACAGCGCGGAGCGGCTGTACGCGGTGTACACGGCGGCGGGGCTCGGGGGCGTGCGGGCCGAGGTGCAGCTGCTGCGGAATCGCGGGGCGCTGTAAGTTCCCGTTGTCTTCGCAAATCGCTCCGTGCCACTATAGGGCTATGCAGGCGGCTGAGGTCATTTCGATCTTACGGGCCCACGAAGCCGAGCTGAAGGCGGCGGGAATCACCCACCTGAGCCTGTTCGGCTCGACCGCGCGCGGCGAGCAGCGGCCGGATTCGGATGTGGATGTAATGGTCGAATTTGACCAATCAGCGAAGATCAGCCTTATGACTGTAGGCAGGTGGGTATCTGATTTGGAAGATTTGTTGGGAGTGCCGGTAGATGTTTCGTGCAAAGACTGGATGCGTGAGCGGGTGAAAAGATACGCGCTTCGGGATGCTTTGGATGTCTTTTAGGGAACCGCGACCTCTGTTTGAGGACATGCTGGAGGCAATCGACGACATACGTAGATACCTTGGCGATTTCGATCTCGAGGCATACGCGAAGTCAGATATGACCAAGGCTGCCGTCGAACGCAGGCTCCAGGTTGTCACGGAAGTGGCACGCCGCTTAGGTTCGGAGGCCGAGCTGCTTTGTCCCGGTCAGGACTGGAGGCGGATTCGCGACTTCGGAAATGTCCTGCGCCACGCGTATGACGGGATCAATGATCAAATTGTGTGGGATGCCCTCATCGAACACTTGCCCGCTCTGGAGCAAGCCGTACGTTCGGCTCTCGACCGGTTGCCGCCTGAGGAGTAGCCGCCTAGCAAACCAGCTGCTCCCGCCCCACCTTTACACCGTCGAGCCGCCCCAGCATCGTCAGCGCCACGCGCTCCGGCTCGAACAGGCGCAGCGCCATCTCCCGGAGATCCTCGACCCGCACCTCTTCCACCCGCGCCAGGATCTCGTTCGGCCCGAAGAAGTGGTCGAAGTACATCTGCTGCCGCGCCAGATTCGACATGCGCGAGCCCGAGCTTTCGAGCGACAGGAGCAGGTTGCCCTTGAGTTGGTCTTTCGCCCGCCGCAGCTCGTCCTCCTCCACGAGCTCCTCCTTCAAGCGGCGAAACTCCCCCATCACCAGGCGGATCAGCTGTTCGGCCTTGTCGGCCGAGGTTCCCGCGAAGACGCACAGCGAACCGGTATCGCGGTAGGGGCTCAGGTCGGAGTAAATCGAGTAGGCCAGGCCATGCTCCTCGCGCACCGTTTGAAAGAGGCGCGAGCTCATGCCGCCGCCCAGGATGGTGTTCAAGAGCAGCGAAACGTAGCGGGACTCGTCCGCCAGCGGCCGCGCCGGGACGCCCAGGCACACCTGCACCTGTTCGAGCGACTTCTTGTTCTTGAGGATGATCTTCGCCGCGGTCTTCGGCGGGGCCTCGAAGCGCATCGGCTCGCCCGCGGGCAGGGCGGCGAACTTCTCCGTCACCAGCGCCACGAACCGGTCGTGGTCGATGTGCCCGGCAGCCGAAAACACCAGGTTCCCGCCGTGGATGCGCGCCCGGTTGTAGTCGAGCAGGGTCGACCGCTCGAATGCGCCGACTGTCTTGGCCGTGCCCAGGATCGGCCGCCCCAGCGCGTTGCCCTGCCAGAAGTTCTGCGTAAAGATCTCGTGGACCAGGTAGTCCGGGTTGTCCTCGTCCATCTTGATCTCCTCGAGCACCACGCCGCGCTCGCGCCGGATCTCCTCCTCGGCGAAGGTGGGGCGCAGGACCAGGTCGGACAGGATGTCGAGCGCCTTGGGCGTGTGCTCGTCCAGCACGCGCATGTTGAAGCAGACCGTCTCCTTGCCCGTGAAGGCGTCGAGGTTGCCGCCGATCGCGTCCACCTCGCGGGCGATGGCCTGCGCCGACCGGGTTTCGGTCCCCTTGAAGACCATGTGCTCGGCGAAGTGCGCGATGCCGTTCACCTCGGCCTCCTCGTGGCGCGAGCCCGCGCGCACCCAGGCCCCCATGGCCACCGAGCGCAGGTGAGGCATTTCCTCGGTCAGGATGACCATGCCGTTGGGGAGGGCGGTGCGGCGGATATTGCGGTCGGGCGCTTCGTAATGGGTTTCGGTCATCGTGTCCTGTCGCGGCCCGTGGGCTATCCTGAGTGCAGGGCACTCATGGCAACCACGCTCCATCCCGGGCCTCTCTCCATTGTAGAGGCGGCATCTCCGGCCGCTCCCCTTTTCGGTTTGGACCGGCCCGCGCTCGAGGCGCTCGCCGCCAGATTCGGGCAAAAGCGCTTTCGCGCGCAGCAGTTGGAGCAGGCGCTCTACCGTGACTGGGCCGAGTCGCTTGACGCGATCGAGACCCTGCCCAAAGGCTTCCGCGAGGACCTCCGATCGGCCGGCTTCACGGTCGGGCGTCCGCGGATCACGGAGACTTTCCGCTCGGTGGACGGAACGGAGCGCTACCTGATCGCCGGCCAGGACGGCCAGACGGTCGAGACGGTCTGGATGCTCGGCCTCGAAGACGTTCCCGAGGAAGAGGACAGCCGCGGCACGAACGGGCCGCAGCGGCGCGCCACCATCTGCGTCTCCTCGCAGATCGGCTGCGCGGTCAACTGCCGGTTTTGCCTCACCGCCAAGCTGGGCCAGATCCGCAATCTCAGCGCGGGCGAGATCGCGGGCCAGGTCGTCGCGGTGCTCGAGCGGCAGCGGGTGCACCTGGGCCGGGACCGCATCAACCTGGTCTTCATGGGCATGGGCGAGCCGTTCCTCAACTACGACGCCTGGATCGAGGCGTTCCGTCTGCTGGCAGGCCCGGTCGGCCTCCATGCCTCGCGCATGACCGTGTCCACCTCCGGCATCGTGCCCGGCATCCTTCGCTTCGCGGCGGAGCCCGCGCGCCCGCGCCTGGCGCTCTCGCTCAACGCTTCCAATGACCAGGTCCGCGAGCAGGTCATGCCGGTCACCCGCAAGTGGAACACCCAAGCCGTCCTCGACGCGGTGCGGCGGATTCCGCTCGGGCCGCGCGAGAAGATCACTTTCGAGTACGTACTGCTGGGCGGCGTCAACGACCGCCCGGAGCATGCGGCGGAGTTGGTCGCCCTGGTCAAGGGAGCGCGCTTTCCGGCGTACGTAAACCTGATCGCCTGGAATCCCGGCCCCGGTATCCCTTACGACCAGCCCGAGCCCGCGGCGGTCGAGGCGTTCCAGCAGCTGCTCATCTCGGCCGGGGTTCCGGCCTTCCTGCGCCGGCCGCGCGGGCGCGACATCTACGCCGCATGCGGCCAGCTCAAGCGCACGACCAGTTAGCTTTGCGCTTGCTCGCGAGTAGGCCGGAGCCATGCTTGTGCTGTCCGCGCCCGCGGACAGCACCTCTAATACCGGAGGCGCGAACACGGCTTACTTCGACGGCTATGTGAACGAGTCCTGGACTTACCACGGCACCAATCCCCTGACCGTGCAATTGAACAACGGCAGCCGGCAGTTTACCGGCAAGACCCAGGGCAACAGCTTCGCCTTTACGGAGACGAACCTGAACAACGGCGCGTATGTGGGCGGCACTTGGAAGTCCAGCTTTGCGCCGCCTTCAACCGGCACGTGGTCGAGACCTACAGTTCTGGCACAAACACAGCGTCGGCGGGCTGGCCTACGGGTTTCCGTACGACGATGTCAACAGCTTCAGCTCGACCATCCAGTCCTCGAAGCCACAGCACATGGCATTCGGAATCGGCTGGTAGACGTTAATCAATTCGGCCGAAGCATGCGGTCCCGGCCCATCCAGAACCTGTTGTTGCGACGGACCCACCAGCCGGGCTCCCGGCCCCCCAACCGCGCCCGCGCCTCGTGCCATGGCCCCACGAAGCGCAGCGGCGATGGGAGCGTGGGATAGAGCCGGGGCAGAAGGGTTTGCGCGCGGCGCGCTCCGCGCCGCTCCGGCGCGTGCCAGCCGAGGCCGAAGGCGGCGCGGAGGTGCTCCGGCAGCCACCCCGCCGTGAGCGCCCGGTACCAGGCGGGCGGCCGGACCCAGGTTCCCGCCCCGGACAGGACGCTCGCGCCCAGCGCCTGCCCGTCCGCATCCACCCGCAGAGTGGGCAGGGTGGCTGCCATGTAGGCCTGAAACTCGGCCCAGTCCGGCGGGAGCGCGTCCGCGGGGATCCCGAAAAGCCCGGCAATCCCGCGCGCTTCCGCGTAGTAGCGCTCGCGCTCCCCCGGGTTCAGGGGCGGGAGCGCCAGGTCGTAGGCCAGCAGCGCGGAGTCGATCAGGGTGGCCCAGACCCACACCAGCGCCGCGACCTCGTTAGCCTGATAGCGGCCTCCGCCGGGCAGCTCGCCTCGGACGGGCGCGTGCCGGACGTACAAGCCGCGCGCGGCCCCGAGCGCCTGCGCCCGGTCGCCGAACACCATGGTGTAGACCACGCGAAAGGTTCCGTGGAACCGCCCGAGCGCGTCGTGGAGCAGGTTGGAGTGCTGAGCCAGCGCGGCCGCGACCCACGGGTGCGCGATCTGGAGCAGCGCCGCCCGGCCCGCCCCAAGGAACACGGCCGACTCCCGGTTCACCTTCCAGCTCATGGAGCCCGGCCCGTAGAAGCCCGCGCGCGGGTCGCCCGGCAGGCGCTCCAGCGCCAAGAGGCCGGCTTCGAAGTTGGCGCGCGTGACCGGCTGCATGCCTCGTTATACCCTGCTTGGCCCTTAAGCAGTATTGCCTTTGCGCATTTAGAGTATTACCTTGTCTCTATGACCATCACTTGCAAGATACCGGACACTCTCGCGGCCCGTTTGGAAGCGGCCGCTCGCGCCGAGCACCGGTCCAAGTCCGAGATCCTGCGTGAATCGCTCGAAGCGCGGCTCAGTGCGAGCGAGGCGAACAAGCCCGTCACAGCCTGGGATCTCGTCAAGCATCTTGCCGGTTCCGTTCACGGCGATCCCAACATCACAGACTTAGCTACGAATCCTGAGCACATGCGCGGCTTTGGCGAATAAAGTCGAGACCATCATTGATACCGGCCCGCTCGTCGCGCTGCTGCGGCGCGGCGAAGCATCTTTCGGCTGGGTAGCCAAGCAGTTCCGGCTTCTCGCCCCTCCTTTTGCCACGTGCGAAGCCGTCTTGACCGAGACTTACTTTCTTCTCGCATCGGAATGGAACGGGCCTAAACAAGTATTCAGCTTGCTCGAGTCCGGTTTACTTGTCGTCGATTTTTCCATCGCCGAGGAGCACCGCGCCCTCGCCGCCTTGATGCACAAATATCGCGACCTGCCCATGTCGCTCGCCGATGCCTGTCTGGTGCGCATGGCCGAGCTCCACTCCGGTGCGCGCGTCTTGACCCTCGATGCGCACTTCCACAGCTACCGCAAGAACGGCCGCCAAGCCGTTCCCCTCATCGCCCCATAGCGGCCTGCATCTACTACCAGCATGCCTTTCGACCGCTCCTCCGGCCTCCTGCTGCACATCAGCTCGCTCCCCTCCGAAGGAGGCATCGGCGACCTCGGCCCGGCTGCCTACGACTTCGCGAACTTCCTCCACGCCGCCGGCCAGCGCATCTGGCAAGTTCTGCCGCTCAACCCCGTCGGCTACGGTAACTCACCCTACGCGGCATTGTCGGCCATGGCGGTTAACCCGATGCTCGTCAGCCTCGAAGTGCTGGCCGACTGGGGCTGGATCGGGAACGATCGCCTGGCCTCGCTTCCAAACAACAAAGGCCCTGTCGACTTCGACGCGGTGATCGCCGCCAAGCTGCCGCTGCTGCGCGAGGCCGCCGCGGGCTTTCTGGCTCGGCACACGGACGAGCAGTGGGCGCGTTTCGAGGCGTTCTGCCGCGACAAGGCGAGCTGGCTCGACGACTATGCCGTGTTTGTTGTTCTACGTGAGCAGCACGGCAACGCTCTGTGGACCGAGTGGCCGCATGCCCTGGCCCACCGTGAGACCTCCGCGTTGGCCGCCTTCCGCGACGCGCACGCCGAAGCCATCGAGGTCGAAAAGGCCATCCAATTCGCCTTCGACGAGCAATGGTTGCATCTGCATACCTATTGCCGGCAGCGCGGCATCCAGATCATGGGCGATGTCGCGATCTTCGTCTCCTTCGATTCGGCCGACGTGTGGACCCACCCCGAGCTGTTCGAGTTGAACGAGGATGGGAGCCCGGCGCGGGTCGCCGGGGTGCCGCCGGACTACTTCAGCGAGACCGGCCAGCGCTGGGGCAACCCTCTTTACAACTGGGCCGTTCTCCAGGAGCGCGGGTTCGACTGGTGGGTAGACCGCATGCGCCGCGCCCACGAGCTGTTCGACCTGATCCGGCTCGACCACTTCCGCGGCTTCGAGGCGTTCTGGGCCATCCCGGGCCAGGACGAAACCGCCGTGAACGGCGAGTGGGTCAAGGCACCGGGCCGCGAGCTCTTCCAAAAGCTCAAGGACGAGCTGGGCGAGGTGCCCTTCGTCGCCGAGGATCTGGGCGTGATCACGCCGGAGGTCGACGCGCTGCGCGAGGCGTTCGGGCTGCCCGGCATGCGCATCCTGCAGTTCGGCTTCGGCAACCGGGGCGCGCATGCGTACCTGCCGCACCGGTTCGAGCGCAGCACGGTGGTGTACACCGGCACGCACGACAACGACACGACCCTGGGCTGGTGGCAGACGGGGGCGACCCCGGCGGAGAAGCTGGCCGTAACCATGTATGCCGGCGTGGGCGAGGACGGGCCGGCATGGTCGCTGCTCCGCGCCGCTTCGTCCTCGGTCGCGGATATCTGTCTTTTCCCCGTGCAGGACATCCTCGGCATCGGCTCGGAGGGCCGCATGAACGTGCCCTCCGCCGCGACCGGGAACTGGAGCTGGCGCGTGGAGCAAAGCGCGCTGACAAAAGAGGTCGCGGCCAAGCTGTTCGCGATCACCGACGGCGCGGACCGCACGCTCGAAGCTGAGCGCGAGCTGCTGAAGCTGAAGGAACAAGCGGCCCGGGATCGATAAAAATCGCCGCGGATGCGCTCGGAACAAACACGCTTCCAGGGAGACCGCCCAGGGAAGCACGCGACCGGTATGAACGGCTGCATGGCTCGCGCACAACATTTAGATTAGAGATGGAGGGAATTTCGATGGATCAGAAATCAGCAGCAGTCATTCACACGGAAGCGGTTCCGTTCACTTCCTTAGGTACGGCTCACCTACAGTTCGCTGCCACCCCGGAGGTAATGGGCGACGAACATATGAGCGTGCTGCGCGGCACCTTGCAGCCCGGCGTGTTTGTTCCGCTTCACAGCCACGCCGACGTGGAAAGCTTCTATGCACTAGAGGGAGAGATAGCCTTGTACCGGGACGACGGTACCGCCGCCGGCTGGTTCACAGCGAAGCCGGGCGACTTAGTCGTGCTTCGGGACTCCGTCAAGCACGCCTGGTGGAACAAAGGTTCTTCTCCGGCCGTCATGATGCTCTTCACGACCGGCAAGCTTTGCCGTTGGCTCGAACAGCTGGCAACGCCCATCGAGCCGGGACAGCCGCCGCAGCCGCCCACCCCCGAGTACATGGAGAAGTTCGTGAAGCTGGCAGCCGAGAATCAGTATTGGTTCGGCACTCCGCAGGAAAATGCCGCGATCGGTTTGCCGGGACTGTGATTGGCGCAAGATCGAGACAAGAAGCAAATTCGGCGTGTGCGGCTGGTTACCAGAAAGCCGCACGTGGTACGACAGTAGGTCTCGTCTGCGGCCAAGCTGCTTCTGAAGCAGTTTCCGAGTCACCATCGCCTTTTCGGCAGACGCGCGGCGCGGCTTTTCTTTACGGAAAGGCCGCGCCGCGCATGTTTCTTCGGTCTACATCGACTCGGAACCGCTCTAACCCCGCGTAAGAACCGCGACCGGAAACTCGGCCAGGATTTCCGCCAGTTCCAGCCGGCCCCCTTCAGCCGCCGCGCCTGTAAATGCGTTCACCCACCTACCCGCTGGCACCTCTACATGCAAGCCCTTCCAGAAGCTCCCGAGCGGAATTTCCGGCTTGCCCTCCACCAGTGTCCAGGTAAACCGCGGAATCACCACCAGCACGCCGTCCCCGCGCAGGTAAGCGAAGGCGTGCTCTGGGTTCGAAACCTCAACCGGCGTGTACGCCCCGCCATCGAACACCGCCCGGCGCGCGTTCCGCACGGCCAGCACCCGCTGCATGGTGAACAGCTTCACCCGCCCGTCCTCGAGATTTCCGAGCACGTCCTTGTGTGCGTCCGGCTTCGTGAAGACTTCCAACGCCTCAACCCGGTGCGCGTAGTCCACCGGCCGCCGGTTGTCCGGGTCCACCAGGCTCAGGTCCCACATGTCGGTTCCCTGATAGAAGTCGGGCACCCCCGGCGAGGTCGCCTTGAGCACCATCTGGGCAAGCGAATTGACCGCGCCGTGCACCCGGACGCTCGCCAGCAGCTCGTCGAGCCGAGCCAGAAACTCGGGCCGGGCGAGCACCTTGTCCACGAACCCCTGCACCGCCTCCGTGTACTCCGGACGCGGGTTGATCCAGCTCACGTTGACCTTGCCCTCGCTCAGAGCCTTGGCCAAGTACTCCTTCACGCGCCCTGCAAAGCCCTCTTGATCGACCTTCAACCAGGGCCACGCGCCCACGATGGTCTGGTAGATCAGGTACTCCTCGTTCGCGTCGGGGGCGACTGCCCCATCCTCGAGCTCCGTCTTGCAGCCGGCGTTCTCCGCGGCCCATTGCTTGACGATCTGCTCCCATTCGCCCGGCATTTCGGAGAGCACGTTGAGCCGGTTGCGCACGTCCTCGCTGCGCTTGGTGTCGTGGGTGCTGGTGGTGAGCATCGCGTGCGGCGTATTTCGCAGCCGCTCGGCGTTGGCCTTGTGCAGCGTCTCCGGCTTCAGCCCGAACGCTTCCATCGCCGAGCCCACCTCGTTCGACGAGAGGAACCGGAAATACACGTAGAAGCTCGTGTCCTCGACGCCCTTGGCCATCACCGGGCCGGTCAGCTGCTGAAACTTGAGAGCGAAATAGATCTGCGCCTCGTCGCCGTCGGGCCGGGCTTCCAGCAGAAGCACGCGCTGCAGGTAGTCGAACGCCGAGGCGTCCACGCCCGGGTTGCGCCGCTTGGCCGCGCGGATCGCGGTTCGGATGGTGCGCTTGTCCTCGTCCGAGTACTCGCCGCGCTCGTCGATGTAGGTGCGGTAGATGGGGAAGCACGCGATCGTCTCGCGCAGGGCCGTTTCGAGCAGCGCGTCGGTAAAGTCGCGCACCCGCCGGTCGGCCCGGGCCAGGTGCGAGAGCAGGTTGGCAAGCACCTGGAGCTCGCTCGACAAGGAGGAGAGCATCACGTTGCGCTTGGACTCGTAGATGACCCGCGCCGGGCTGACCCGCCCGCCGATGAACTCCGAGTAGATCGCATCGAAGCGCGCCTTGTTGGCGGGCTGGATGAAGAACTGGTTCGCGAAGTGGACGAAGTCGTAGCCGGAGGTGCCTTGGACGGCCCAAACCCGCGGCAGCGTCTCGCCGGGCTCCAGGATTTTCTCGACCACGCAGTACAGCGGCAGCGTCGCCCAGTCCGAGCCCCGGGTCGCGTCGAGCACGGATTGCTCGATCCCGCTTGGGTCATCGTCGCTGATCGCAGGCCCGAAGCACCGGGCGGCCGCGCACAGCTGCTGTAGACGTTCGAGGTACACGCGCGGGTTGAACATGCCGTCGCAGTGGTCGATGCGCAGCCCGGTCACGTCGCCGTCGGCCAGCATCTTGCGGATCAGCGTGTGCGTCCTCGCGAAAACCTCGGGGTTCTCCATGCGGAGCCCGACCAGGTCGTTCACGTCGAAGAAGCGCCGGTAATTGATCTGCTCGGAGGAGGTTCGCCAGTACGCCAGGCGGTAGGGCTGCGCGTTCAGCAGGTCATGCAATGCGTCGTAGGAGCGCGGGTCGCCGGGCGTTCCGTTGATAGCCTCGGCGGCCCGCTCGAGCGCGGGCTGGAGCGCGGGGTCGCTCAGCATGGCCTGAAGGCGGGGCTTGAGCTCGCGCAGGCGCGCGCGCCTGCCCGCGACCGTGCCGGCATCGGTGCTCTCGTGCGGGGGCAGGGTTTTCAGTTCTTCCAACAAGGCCCGGAACTTGGGCGTGACGCCCCACTCCTCGTCCCGCTCCTGGGGGAAGAGCATGGGCAGCGGCCGCGGCGCGAGCGGCTGGACGTGGTCGAAGTACCGGAGCACCGCGCGCCCGCCCTCGAAGGCGACCTGGAATTCGCCGTCCTCGAGCGCCTCGCCGTACTGCTTGCCCAGGATCGGCAGCAGCAGGCGGTTCTGCATGTCCGGCTTGAGCGGCTCCCAGTCGATATCGAAGTAGCCCGAGAACTCCGACGCGCGGCCGTTTTCGAGCACGTCCTGCCACCACACGGACTGGTTGCCGACGCCCATGTGGTTCGGCACCGTGTCGAGCAGCAGTCCCATCTTGCGCGCGCGCAGGGCCTCGGTCAGGCCGCCGAAGCCCTGCTCGCCCCCCAGCTCCGGGTTCAGGCAGTCGTGCCGGGCCACGTCGTAGCCGTGCATGGAGCCGGGCCGCGCCTCGAAGATCGGGGACAGGTACGCGTCGGTGATGCCGAGCTTCTCGAGATAGGGCAGGATCGACGCGGCATCCGCGAAGGTGAATCCCTTGTGCATCTGGAGGCGGTAGGTGGCGCCGGGTGTGCGGGCTTCGGCGGCGAGGGCGGTTGCGAGGCATTCGTTCATACCTTCGCTTGGATGCGGGCGCGTCTATACTTGGGGAAACACCAGACCCCGAGGAGCCCCATGCCACTTTCCGGCGAAGCGATCCGCTTGATGAACTACGTAGACGATGTTTCCGTGACGCTGCGCCGCATCCTCGCGCTGTCGGCCTCGCTCACCCCGGAGGAGCGCACGCGCGTGAGCGAGTACCTCACGAAGTCCGAGCCGAGCGTACAGTCGGTGGTCACCAAGCTGAACGAAGCGAAGACGGCGTAAGCTTGCCGGGCACAAGCGCCGTTTTCCGAGCGCGCACTCTCGACAAATATGATTCCTTCTCACGGCATCGAGCTCGAACGAGCCATCCGTCGCGTCGCCATCATCGGCGCGGGCGGGGGCGGGGCGATCTCCGGACCTCGCCTGGCCGCGCTTTGTGTCCGCGCGGGGTTCCAAACGGTGCTCGAGGATGTGCTGCCGGGCAACCTTCGCCGGGCCGCGGCCGTGTTCGCTCCGGGTGAAGAGCCCCGCTACGCGACCAGCATCGAGGATGCCGTTCGCGATGCCGACCTGGTTATCGATACAGTTCCGGACGAGCTTGAATCGAAGCTCGAAATCCTGACCATGCTCGACCGCATGGCCCCGCCGCACACGGCTTTCCTCACCCCGACCGAGGCGCTCAGCATCGCCGACCTGGCCTCGTGTACCTACCGGCCGGGGCAGTGTTTCGGTCTGCGTATGCTCGCCGATTTACCCTTTAAATTCGAACTTACTCATGCGCCCGCCTGCACGCCCGAGAACCTCGCCGGGGTTGAGCGCTTCCTGGGTGAGCTAGGAGCCCACGTGATAGTAGAGCAGGACACCCGAGCCCTTCCGTAGACCACCAGCCGTCATCACGAAGCAGCCTCTTATTCAGGGCACTTCTTAACCAAAGAAAGTCACACAGACGCCGCAAGGGTCAATCGCCGCAAACTCCGACGAACCCCAAGGCTTGCGGGTAAGGTCACCGTTCGGGTGGACCTTACCGCCCCGGCCTTGATACTGAACAAACCATTCTTCCAGTTCCGCGGCCTGGATTCGTAACATCGCTTGGTCTCCGACAGTACGCGCCGACTCAAGACCGCTGACTAACGCAAAGTGGATGCGCACGGTATCTCGGCTGATCCCGGCGTAACTCGGCGGGTTGCCGTAGCTGAAACTCCTCGGTAAACCCGCAAACCGAAATCCACCACCCGAGCGAGATTTTCACGTCCGCGCAGGGCAGAACCGGAACTGCGGTTTCGAACCGAACCGTCAGACTGTCAGCTTACTCCTGAGGGATTTTGCTCCAAAGCCAGCCCAGATCGAGATACATGGCGGTGCCCGGAACTTCCGGGCGGTCTGCCGGCAGCCAGGATTTTTCCTTCGTCCCTGCCCAGGAGAACGTCTCCCGTGTCTCAGGGTCGATCAGCCAGATATGTTCCACGCCCATCCGGCTGAAGTCGGTCGCTCGGTCACTAAGATCTGAAATTCTGTCGTCGGGGGAGAGAATCTCAATGGCGATCAGAGGCGGAGCATCCTGTGTTTTTCCCCGAATCGGACCCAGATGAGTAATCGCGACATCCGGTAAACGAAAGTTGGACGAGGTCACCCGCGTCCGTACCTCAGGCAGAGGCATGATGCTCCATTCGTCCATGTGCATTGCGAACCAATACACGACCATCGCCTGAACGAAGGCGTGAAGATTTGTGGGCATGGGTCGCTCCCTCAAATACCCATCGATTAACTCCGGATCGTACTCGTAGGACGTATTGAGATACTCCTCGACGCTGACTGCGTGCGCGGTTTCCATAGCCTGCCTCCATCCAGTCCCTTAGAGCTTACCCCGCGGACGCCTGCCCGGAAAGCGGCAAATCACTCCGCCTGGTCGGGCCGCTTGTACGGCCCTTTTAAATACAGCCGCGCCTCGTTCAAAGCCCCCTGCGTGTTGTCGTTGGTCTGCACGGCCTGGCGGTACTCGTTGACCGCGCGGTCCCTCTGCCCGGTCACGTCGAAGATCTTGCCGAGCGCGATGTGGCTCCACACCTGCGTCCAGCCGGGTTCGCCGTCCCCGCGCAGCGCGTCGCGGTAGCTGTTCGCGGCGGCCTGGTAATTGCGTTGGGTAAACAGGAGCTCGCCGATGCGGTAGTTCGCGAGCGAGCTCGCGGGATTGGCGGCGAGCGCCTTCTGAAACTCCGCGAGCGCCCCGGCGAAGTCGTTTTGCCCCACCAGCTGCTGGCCGCACAGAATGGCCACGCGCACCTGCAAGTCCGGCGTCACCTTCAGGATCCAGTTGTCCGGGTCAACCTGGATGCGGCGCGGCGAGCCGAAGGTGTCGACCACGTACTGCGAGCTGGTCCCTTCGACCTCGACCCGCTTGTCTTCCGTCTTGCCCTCGGTCTGGACCCGCAGGTCGATGGGCATGTTGAACAGGTCCAGGTCCTGCCCGACGGTGCCGATGGTGCGGAAACCCTTGTCGTTGCCCAAACGGTACACCGCGTATTTATTGACGAACTGCGGCGCGCCCGTGCCGTCGAGCCACTGCGAGAAGAACGCCGTGAGCGGCTGCTGCGTCTGCCCTTCGACGAGCTTCTCGAAGCCCGAGGTCGTGACGCCCTTGTCGGCGAACTGCGTCTGCGCCGCCCGCACGATCTTCAGGAAGCCGTCGTCGCCGACCTCCCAGCGCAGCATGTGGAAGACCATCGCGCCCTTCTCGAGCGTGAGCGACTGGAACTCCGGCGAAAACACCTGCAAGCGTCCCGCGCTCGTGAGCGGGATAGTGTCGTAGGCGAGCGCGCCCGCGGAGACGTCCTGCACGGCGGCCTGGAGCGCCGGTTTGCCGCCCTGGTCTTCGACGTAGAGCAGCTCCGCGTAGCGAGCCATGCCGTTGGTGATCCAGGTGTCGTTCAGGGTCGCCGGGCTCACCGCTGAGCCCCACCACTGGTGCGCGACGGTGTTCGCGAGCAGCCGCGCGTCGGACTTGTTGGCCATGCGGCCGCCGGCAATGGCCGCGATCTCCGGCGCCCAGGCCGCGGGGACCGTGTCGTCGGGCAGCTCGACGATGTTCAGCTTGTTCGATTCGGACAGGCCGAAGGTGCTGGAGTAGAAGGCGAACTCGCGGTTGGCGGTATCGGCGTAGGCGGCGGCCGAGGCCTGGCGGGCGTCGGTCGTGTAGACCCGGATGTTGGGCGAGCCGGTCTCGGTGACGGGCGGCAGGAACTTGCCGATGACCAACGTGCCCGGGAAGCCCGGCTTGGTCCAGGAGAAGTCGAACTCCCGCCCGCCGGGGAGAGCCAGGCTCGCGGCCGCGGGACGGGTCGCGGCCGGTTTGGGCACGGCGGCAGCGGCG
>CAXUEU010000031.1:0-25740 GCA_964250195.1 uncultured Acidobacteriaceae bacterium | reverse complement strand
CACGAACAGCGTGTCTCCCTTCCCGCCCGACTGATTCAGGTAGAGCGAGCCGGGCGAGCAGCGCCCCTCCGGATGCCCCATCCCGGAAGCGATCGTCGCCCGGTCGTGCACCCTGAAGACTTTCGCCGCGATCTCCCCGCCGTCCGCGATTCCATTCGACTGCATCGGGGTTGCCGTCGTGGAGCCGAACTGAATCGAGGGCTGCCGGGCCGCCGGATCGATCCGCAACTCAGCCGTCTCGTTCCCGCCGAGCATCGTGTACCCGATCGAGGCGGGGCCCAGGATCAGCGCGCCCCGGTCCATGATCGCGTTGATCACCACCGTGGTCGTGCCGTTGTCCTCGAGGTTGTACCCGCCGTTGCCTTCCAGATCGATATCGAGAAACGTATTGCTCGTCGAAACGGCATCGATCTCGACGCCGCCGCCCTCGTCGTTCTCGCTTGTCCCGGTCGTGGTCATGTTGTTGGCCCAGCGATATACCCAGCCCGCTCCTCTTAAACCCTCGGCCGCCGCGTCCACCACCGACCCGTTCGTGGTGCGGGTGCCCGCATTGCCGTCAAAGCACAACCCGTGCGCCGGCGCGCCCCCGCCCAGGCCGTACTCCTGCGCGTCGCCCTCGCTGGTTCTGAGCCGGAAAAAGGTGTCGGTAACCGCGAAGAAGGTGTGCACGCCGCACTCCCGCACACCCCAGGTCCAAACGTTCGCGAGCTCCGAATGATGCCAGGCCGCCGCATACACGGCATCGACCGCGTTGCCGCCCACGCCCAGTACGGCGAGGTCGCGCACGTCGACCGCGAACAGGTTTCCGGCGAGCCCCGGATCGCCTGACTTGGGCGAGGCTGCAAACCCTCGCGATTGAAGAGTGAGCACGGCCGGTACCGTAGCTTTGCCTACGTAACGCAGCCGCGTGGTTTGCGGGGAAATACCTTCGAGCGTCAACCCGGGATTGGTAACGCGCCAAGGCACGGTGGTTTCCACCGTCACAGCGCCCAGCCGGTCGACCAGGTCGACGGAGCGGTTTCCCGCCGCCAGATCTCGGACCGGGTCGACCGAGCAGCCTTGCACGCCGGAAAAGTGGGTCGCGTCGACTATGTGCTGCCCTGCCGCGACCGCCGCCACGTTAGCAGCCCTTAGCTTGAGGCAGAAGTCGCCGCCCGCGAACAACTCCGCCTGCGGGATGCTCCGCCCCTGCACCGGCTGGACCGTTTGGGCCTGAGCGAGAAGGCTCCCCAGACCGGCCGCTGCCCAGCCGAGCACGACCAGCGCTCTCGTTTTCTTCATACCGAGTGGGATGTCGGGCCGGAGCGGCGCGGAAATCGGCTTCCGTCTAAACTGAGAGAGACCCGACGAGAAAGAGGCAATCCATGGCGGACGCAGGCAACGGAATGAACGGCACGAACGGCAACGGCCACAAACTCAACACTCCTTCCAGCCTCCGGCTCAAGGTCGGCCTTGCCGAGATGCTCAAGGGCGGCGTCATCATGGACGTCACCGACGCCCGCCAGGCGGAGATCGCGGAAAAGTCCGGCGCGGTCGCCGTCATGGCGCTCGAGCGCGTGCCCGCGCAGATCCGCGCCGAGGGCGGCGTGGCCCGCATGGCTTCGATCGCGGTGATTCGCGAGATCATGGCTGCCTCCTCGATCCCCGTCATGGCCAAGGCCCGCATCGGCCACTTCGCCGAGGCCCAGGCGCTCCAGGCCCTCGGCGTCGACTTCATCGATGAGTCCGAGGTCCTGACCCCCGCCGATGAGGTTCACCACATCGACAAGCACGGGTTCACCACGCCCTTCGTCTGCGGCGCGCGCGACCTGGGCGAGGCCCTGCGCCGCATCACCGAGGGCGCGGCCATGATCCGGACCAAAGGCGAAGCGGGCACCGGGGATGTGGTGCACGCGGTCAAACATATGCGCCAGATCATGCACGACATCCGCGCGCTCAAGAACCTGGCCGAGGACGAGCTCTACGTCGCCGCCCGCGACCACCGCGCCCCGTTCGAGCTGGTCCGCCTGGTCGCCGAGACCGGCAAGCTGCCCGTGCCCAACTTCTCCGCCGGCGGCATCGCCACACCGGCCGACGCCGCGCTGGTCCGCCATCTCGGTGCCGAGGCGGTCTTCGTCGGCTCCGGCATCTTCATGAGCGACTCCTACACCTTCGCCCCGCCCGAGGAGGCCGCGCGGCGCGCCCGCGCCATCGTCCGCGCCACCACCCACTACAACGACGCGGGCGTGCTGCTCGAGTGCGCCGCCGAGTGCACCGGCTCCATGAAGGGCCTCGCCGTCGCCCAGTTGGAGCAGTCCGCCCTGCTGCAAACCCGCGGTATTTAAGACCCGCACCGGAAGCGCTCTCCATTCAGCGCGCACCCTGGACTCAGGGTGTGCGGGTTTCTTTTTTCTGAAAGGTGGCTCGATGCTTCTATCTCGACAATCTGGACCGCGAGGTCTGTAAAGATCGTGGAGGTAAGTCATGGAGATCGGATTCATTCAATTGGGCAAGCACCTGCACCTGCCCGATCGCGGCATCTGCGGCAACGATCATGGGCTTATCTGCGAGCGCAACTCCGACCGGTGCCTCGCCGAGGTCCTTCGCTGGCTGGAAGCGCGCGCCGCCTAGCCAAGCGCATGTTGGAAAATGGTCTGTGACCATGCCCAACCCTCTCCGCATCGGCGTTCTCGCCCTCCAGGGCGACTACGCCGCGCACGCCGCCGCCCTACGCCGCGCGGCGGAAGCCTCCGGCACGCCGCTCACCACTCTCCTCGTCCGCAAGCCGAAAGAGCTCGACGGCCTCGACGGCCTCATCCTTCCCGGCGGCGAGTCCACCACGTTTCTCAAGTTCCTGGAGCGCGACGACTTCCTCCCCGCGCTCCAGGCTTTCACCGCAAGCCGCCCCACGTTCGGCACCTGCGCCGGCGCCATCCTGCTCGCGCGCGAGGTCCTGCACCCGGCCCAGCCCTCGCTCGGCGTGCTGGACGCCACAATCGAGCGCAACGCCTACGGACGCCAGAACGACTCCGCCATCCTCCATGCTCCGACCGCCCTGAGCGGCCCGCCTATTGAGATGGTCTTTATCCGGGCACCCCGCTTCACCCGCACCGGGTCCGGTGTCGCCGTCCTGGCTTCCCGGGACGACAATCCTACCCTGGTCGAGCAAAAACACATTCTCGCCGCTACCTTTCATCCCGAGCTTTCGCACGATACCCGCATACACCAGTACTTCCTTGACAAAACACGCCTCCACGGAGCATCCCTGTAGGTGAACAGGTACCCGGGCAGCGAGGCTCCACCGTGTTTTCCTCACCTGAATCCTGCATGCGCCGCCAGACAAGAGGCTTGCGCCCACAACCGCTGTTTGCGAGTAATCTGGTGTTTCCAGGGAGCCCCGCCGATGCCCGCCACCTACCCTCCCCGACCGACCCGTCCCGGCCTTGACCGACACGATATCGCGCGGGATCTGGACCGCCGCGAGCGCGAGCACCTTCGCGAGCACGACCGCGATCCCGGCTTCGGCGGCCGGCCACCGGGTGAGAACCGCCCCACCGGCGGCGGCGGCGACGGCGACCACGGCGGTGACGGCTTTCGCGGACGAGGTCCGCGCGAGCTGCTGGGCCGCTACCGGCTCGCGCTCTCCTTCTTCCTCGCCGCCGACCTCGTCTTCTTCCTCTCGCTTGTCAGCGCTTTTTTTGTCCAGCACGCGCCTGTCGCGCTCGACGCCGCCGGCAACTACATGCCTCAGCTCAATCCGGAGCTGCGGCCCGTCGCGATCCCTACCGCCCTCTGGATCGCCACCGGCTTTCTCATCCTCTCCTGCGTTACGCTCGAGTACGGACGCCGTCAGCTTTTCCATGAGATGGACGTCATTGAAGAGTGGCTCGGTCTCGGCCGTCCCATGGCCGGCCGCACCTGGCCCTGGCTCGCCGCCACCGCGGCGCTCGGCGGAGCCTACCTCGCGGGCGTCTCGCTGGCCTGGTGCGAGGTCGTTTCCGGCGGCATACGCTTCACCTCGAGCGCGAACTCCACGTTCTTCTTCGTCCTGACCGGTGCCCACTCCGCCCATATCGTCCTCGGCCTGCTGCTGCTGAGCGCCGCATGCTGGGGGTTGTACCGCCTGCGCCGCGTCGAGCAGCGCCAGGTCTTCGTCGACTGTATCGCCTGGTTCTGGCACACCATGGGTGCCTTCTGGCTGGCCCTGTTTGCCCTGCTGCTCCTCGCCCGCTAGGTTCAGCTTCAGTGGGGAAGCCGATCCAGCAAGCGCTTCCAGTTTTTCTGGTTGCGGCGGTGGGTCTTTTTCAACTCGTCGAGGATGCGGTCGAAGTCGGTGTGGTCGTGCAGGCGCTTCCACGCCGGGTTCTGGACAAACCAGGGATAGTTTTCATTGCCGAGATAGATCGCCCGCCGCAGCCAGTGCAGGGCCTCGGACTCGTCGCCCTCGACGGCAAAGTACGTCGCCAGCCTGTAAGCCATCTCGGAGTCGGCCTCGGCTGCGGAGATGGAGTTCTCCTCGATCAGCTCGGCGGCGCGCTCGCGGTCCCCTGCCTGCACGTAGCACATGGCCAGGGTCGGGTAGGCGAGGCGCATGGAGGTGTCGTCTTCCAGCACCCGCTCGAGCAGGTCGATCGCGGCCGGCAGCTGCCCTTCGCGCATGCGCTGGTAGGCGAGCGAGGTGCGCAGCAAAGGGTGGCGCGGCTCCAGCGCCAAGCCCTTCTCGAGCTCGTCCGCGGCCAGTTCCAGCTGGTTCTGGTACTGGTACACCCGCGCCCGATGGTTGTAGATGACCGGCGCATTCGAGGGGTCGAGCTGGAGCGCCGCGTTGAACTGCCGAAGCGCGTAGTCGTACATGCCGTCGAGGCGCATGGTCATGCCGGCGATGGTGTGGACTTGCGCGTCGTTGGCAGCGGTCTGGAGCAGGTGCTCGATGCCGTGGCGGGCCGACTCCTTCTCCCCACGGCCCAGCAGCATGTACACGCGGTAGAGGTTCGCCTCGACGGAGCCGGGGTCAAGCGCGAGCGCCCGGTCGAGCGCCTTGCGCGCGGCAAGGATGTGCTTGTGCCCGCCGAACCCATAGCGAACGTATTGAAGGTGCGTAATGCCGAGGCCGGACCAGGCTGAGGCGAAGCGTGCGTCGGCCTCGGTGACCTGCTCGAAGCGGGCGAGGGCGCGATCCAGGTCGTTGCGGTTGCCCGTTCGCTGCATGAAGGAGGACAGCATGGCGCGGGCCTGGAGGTATTGCTCGGAGAGCTGGGCCGAGAGCGCCGCCGGTTTCTGCGGCGCGCGCTCCGGGGCAAAGGACTGAAAGGACCCGATACCCTGCAGCGAGGCGAACACGTCGTTGCAGATCTCGGACTGCACCGCGATCAGGTCGAAGGAGGCGACCGAGATCGCGCCGCCCCCGCCGACGCTCTGGCCCGGCACGTCGAGCAGCTGCCAGTTCAGGTCGAAGCCCTGCTCCCCGCGTATGAAAGTGCCGGTAAGCACCCACCGGACCAGCAGGAGCCGGCCTATTTCAAGGGGGTCAGCCTGCAGCAGCGCTCCCGTGAGATTGGCCTGGAACAGGGCGGACGAGGGCCGCACAATCAGCGAGGGCATGCGGGCAAGCCGGGTAGCGATGGCGTCGGCGAGCGCGGATCCGTACAACGGACCACCCGTGGGGTCGGGTCCGGCGTTCTTGAAGGGCAGCACCATGATCGAGTTCTGCCGGGCCACGGATTCGGGCGAGTCCCGGAAGCGCTCGGCCAGCATCGAGAGCAAGCCGATAGCGCGCTTCTGGTCCTCCGGTTCGGAGGTCGGCAGGGTCGCCGCAGCATCGCCGGGGATGATTCCGGACTCGAGCTGCAGCGTCCGCATGATCGTCTTGAGCGCTTCGCGAGCCTCCGCCGCGCTCGCGTAGCGATCGCTGGGATTTTTTGCGAGCAGCGTCAGGATGACCGAAGCGAGCTCGACCGGAATGTTGCCGGGCAAGGGCGGCGGGTCGGCGAACTGGATGGCGCGGATGGACTGGAACTCATCGCCCTCGGGCCGGAAGAAAGGGTGGCGGCCGGCGGCAAGCTCGTATAGCAGGATGCCGAGCGCCCACAGGTCGGACCGGACCGAGGACTGCCCCGTGACGAACTGCTCCGGGGCCATGTACGCGATGGTGCCGCCGCGAGCCGTGTACGCCAGGGGCCCGGTAAGGCGCCGAGCGGTGAGCGATGGATCGAACTCTGCGTCTTCGACCGGCAAGCGCCGTGCCAGGCCGAAGTCGAGAATCTTGATCAGCCCGCCATCGGTCAGCATCACGTTGGCCGGCTTCAGGTCGCGGTGGAAGATGCCGAGCGCGTGCGCCGCCTGGAGCCCGTCGGCGATCTGGATGCCGGCCGAAAGCGTGAGCTGCAGGCTCGCGGGGCCGCCCGCGATGAGCTTGTCGAGCGGCTGGCCGGGCACGTACTGCATCACGATCCAGGCTTCGTCGCCCTCCTCGCCGACCTCGTAGATGGCGCAGACGTTGGGGTGCTCGATCGCGGAGGCCAGACGCGCCTCGCGCAGGACGGTGGACCGCATCTGCTCGGCGGAGATGGCGCCGCGCTTGAGAATCTTGAGCACCACGGGCCGGGTCAGCTCGAGATCCCGGGCGAGAAACACGGTGCCGGACCCGCCCGCGCCGAGGCGGCGCTCGAGTTCGTAGTGCTCGATGGTGCGGTGCTTCATCGCCTTCAAGTGTAAGCGGGCGGCGCGGTCGCGAAACATCCTCGCTCGCGAGCCCGCTTGGCCCTCGCTTCCCCGCCAAGCGGAACTTTTCGGCAATTCCCCCTCGCGGCAGCGCTGCTCTCCGCGTATGCTTGTGAGCATGCACTCCAAAACTGGAGGGCGCTCTCGGCAAGGAGCAAGCGAGCGATGCCAAGAATGACCGGTGTGGGACGCACCGCCTACCCCACCAGCGGATACGCGCCCGCGGCCTTCCCCAACCTGGGCGACCCGGACGAGCGCCGGCGGCTCTCTCCCGCCGCCCTGCGCGCCTTCTTCAACATCGCCCGGCAATGGCGGGTCCGCGATGAGGACGCGCGCCTGCTGCTCGGCGGCGTCTCCAACGGCACCTACTACGGCTGGAAAAGCGGCGCGGCCTCCAAAGGTCCGGGCAAGCAGCTCGAACAGGACCGCCTGCTCCGGATCTCCTACCTCATCGGCATCTTCAAATCGCTCAACATCCTGTTCAGCGAAGCACTCGCCGACCGCTGGGTGAGCTTGCCGAACGCGAACGCCCTGTTCGGCGGCCGCACCCCGCTCGAGTACATGCTGCGCGGCGGCGCGCCCGCGATGGACGTGGTTCGGCGGCTGCTCGACGCCCGCCGGGGCGGCTGAGCCGCGTGCGCAAGCCTCGCGCGGTGAAACCGGAGCCGGAGCGCAAAGCGAAACCCAAGCCGGGGCGCAAGCCGGGGCGCGGTCTGGGCATTCAGGCTGCCGCGGAGCAGCTTCGCCGCGAGCGCGGCGCGGCGCTTCCGGCGGACCCGGCCCCTCTCGCCGGCCACCCTCTGCCGCCCGTCCACGCGCTCGACCGGCTTCCCGCGGCGCGCCTGCTTCCGGCGCGCTACTCGCACTCGGTGCTCACGCGGATCGCGGACTCCGACGCGGACCTCCAGCTCATCTACGCGCTCGACAACGCCACCAACGAGCGCCTGCTGGCCGAGGCGAACGGACGGCTCGGCATCGAGACCCGCGAGCTCGTCTTCGAAGGGACCTATGCCCGCATCGTCAACGCGGCCTTTACTCATCCGCACCCGCAGGGCGCGCGCTTCTCCTCGCCCATGCGCGGAGCCTGGTACGCCGCTTGGGAGCTGCCCACGGCCAAGGCGGAGGTCCTGTTCCACCGCTCCGTCCAGTTCACCGAGATCGGCTGGCTCGCCGAGGAGCGCCTCGATTACGACCATTACTCGGCGGAATTCTCGGGCGGCTTTCACGACCTGCGCGAGGCCGGCGAGCCTTGGGCCGCCTGCCTCGATCCAGGTTCTTACCTGGCCTCGCAGCAGCTGGCCGGGCGCTTGCTCGCGGCCGGCGCGCTCGGCGTGGTCTACCCCAGCGCGCGCCGGCCCGGGGGCACCTGCCTGGCCTGCTTCCGCCCGGCGCAGGTCCACAATGTGCGCAAGCGCGGCCTGCACCGGCTGGTCTGGCGGCCGGACGCGCCCGCTTCGTTCACCCGCGTGGCCCGGGAGGCGGCTTCGGGTCCCCGTGTCGTGAGCGCGTAGGGCTGGGCTCACCGGTCGAGTCTCAGGACAGCCGCGCCGCCAAAGCCTCCGCCGCCAAGCGGATGTCAGCGTCCGCTTCCCGCCGGGTCTCCGGTTCGGCCAGTGTGCAGACCACATCCCGGGGAGCGCTGGAGCCCTCGCGGGTGAAGCGCAGCCAGAACGTGTCGCGGACAGCCACGAGCGACGCCGCGCACGCGCCGGCGCGCACCAGAACGTGGCTCAGCAACTCGGTCAGCTGGTCGGGGGATGCGGCTTCGCACTCGACGGCGGCCGGAAGCCGGACCGCCAGCGACGCGCGCATGGCCTGCCAGAACGCGGTCGCCGGCAACACGCCCGCGCTTGCGTCGCGGCCGTGCATGCGCCGGACAGCCCCGAGCAGCCCTGGGTCCGCGCGGTCCTCGAAGGCGAAAACCACGGACTTATCCGCGGCGCTGAACGGCACCGCGCCGAAACGCTCCACCAACGGCCGCGGCAGGGCAGGGGCCGCGCCGGCCGGGTCGAAACGATCGAGCGCCAGCGAGGGCAAGCGCTGCTGGGCGGCCAGCGCCGCGCCCAGCGCCTCCTCACAAAGCCCCGTCTGCTGGCGAAGCCAGGCCCCGAGCTTGCCCGAACCGGTCGTCTCCTGGGTCCGCAAGGCCGCCGCGAGCTGAGGCTCGGTGATCGATCCGGCCCGCGCGAGGATGGTTCCGACCGGCAGCACGGGCAAAACCGCCAATCGGGCTCTGGCGGCGGAGATTTGCTCCTCGGCGGCGCGGGCCCGAAGCAGCAGGGAGAGATGGGGGCGCCCGCAGGCTCCCTTGCCGTCGAGCCGCAGCCGAGACTGGTCCGCGCAGCCGAAGACCGCACACCGACCGGCGTTTTCCGAGTTCTGTGACCGTAGCGAGAAACTGGCCTGGGCCGGAGTTTCCTCAAAGCGACTCAGCATGGCTTGATCCTTTCCGATCGTTTCTGTTGGGTTGGCGTGCCGGAGCATTTTTCCTGAAGGTCTACAGGGCTCAGTGGCTGGGAACGCGGCTTTTTGCGGCGGAAAAAGCCACCGGCTTGCCGCGACCTGCTTGCCGCGATGGAGACACTCTCCGCGCTCGACGGCATCAGGGAAAGTGCTTCAGCTGGCGCGCCGCAGCGGTTTCGCGGACTGGTTGCGCAGGTCGGCGAGCAGCCCGCGCAGGCGGTGCAGCGCATGGGTGTGAATCTGCGAAATCCGGCTCTCGACCACGCCCAGAACCGTCCCGATCTCGCGCATGTTCATGTCCTCGAAGTAGCGCAGCGTCATCACCAGCCGCTCCCGCTCGGGCAGCGCGTCGATGGCTCCGATCAACCGGCGGCGCTGCTCCCCTTCCAGGCACCGGAACAGAGGGTTATCGGACTCGCGGGCGGGCACGAACGCAGCTTCGTCCTCGCCCGTATCCTCCCCGCGCTCGGCGTTCAGCGCCGTGATCTCGAGCCCCTTCAGCTGACCCTGCAACTGCTGGAAGTGCAGCAGCGTCAAGCCCATCTCGGCTGCCACCTCCGCGTCCTGCGGCGGACGGCCCAGCCGGGTCTGCAGCAGCGATGCGGCTTGCTCCGCGGCGCGGCCCTTGCGGCGCAGCTCGCGCGGGCTCCAGTCGAGCGAGCGCAGGCTGTCGAGGATGGCGCCCCGGATGCGAAACTGCGCGTAGGAGCGAAACTGCACGCCCTTGCCCGCATCGTACTTGCGCGCCGCGTCCAGGAGGCCGAGCGTACCGCTGCTCACCAGCTCATCCAGCTCGATGTGCTGGGGCAGCCGCTCGCGAATCTGCCGGGCGACGTAGCCGACCACCGGCAGGTGCTCGAGCACGAGCTGCTGCTGTTCGGCGGTCAGCGCGGCTTCCCCGGTCCCTTTTTCAACCCTGGGCGCGACCTTCGGAACGGGCTTGAGCGCGGACGGCGGGAAGGTGTGCAGCACACCGCCCCGCGCCGCCATGCTGCCGATAACCGCCGCTGCCGCCGTCCGCCGTTCCCCGCTCCGCATCTGTGTCTGCATGGCCTGCTCCTCGATATCTGGGTTTAAGTGGGGCGCTCTAAACTCCGCGCTGCCCTATACCCGGACATAAGTGCACCTAAGTGGCCGGAATCAGCACGCCTTTCTGAAGACTTCTTCATGAAGACTGCTTAAGAAATGCGGCCTCGACTGCTTCTTGCTTCGACCTTGTTGCCGACTGCTCAAATCAAAAAACCAAGCGCGCCGCGCTGCCGCTACGGGCTTCGCGGCAGCAGGGTGACTTTCTTCGGGAAAGGGAGCGCGCTCGCGTACCGGAGGGCTGGCTTGCAGGGCTTTTGTGGCCTGCAACCATGCTCGGATTGGCCCGAATCATGGCCGTGCGGGCGCGCCGCGTACGAGGCCGGCTCGCGGCGATTCGCATGCACGAAGCAGTCTGACCGGTCCGAATAAAAATGTCTGCGCCATGCTCGAGCGGCCTGAACGATCGCGCACCGCGGTAAGTCCATTCTCTAAGTCGGGCATCCGAACGAGAAAAGAGAAGCTTCCGCTCGCCGGTATCGCACTTACCCTGTAACCCTGAACGGCAGTTGACTCCTCGTAGTTCCCGGCTTAGGTGGCTTCTTTTCCGAACGAGCTCTCTTACCCGAGCGCTTCGCCGAAATCGATGCAGGCACGGTCGACGACCGAGCCATCCCCGGCCAGGATGCACGCGCGCTCGACCGTGTGCCGGAGCTCGCGCACGTTGCCCGGCCATGCGTGAGCGTGAAGCGCCGCTCGCGCCTCGCCGCTCAGCCGCTTCACGGCCTCGCCGGGCGCGGCGAACTCTTGCAGCGCCCGATCGACCAGGGCATCGATGTCCGCCGGCCGGCCGGCGAGCGAGGGCGTCTGAATCAGGAAGACGGACAGCCTGTGCAGCAGATCGAGCCGGAACTGCCCTTCCTTCGCCATCCGGGCCAGCGGCCTGTGCGTCGCCGCGACCACACGAACGTCGACCGCGATCTCCTCGTTTTCGCCGACGCGCTGGATCGTTCCGGACTCGAGGAAACGCAGCAGCTTCGCCTGCGCCGCGAGTGACAGCTCGCCGACCTCGTCGAGAAACAGGGTTCCCCCGTCGGCGGCCTCGATCCGTCCGGTGCGGCGGGTCTGCGCGCCGGTGAACGCCCCCCGGGCGTGGCCGAACAGCTCGGATTCGATCAGCGTCTCCGGGATGGCGGCGCAGTTGACCGAGACCAGCTTGCCCGCGCGGCCGCTGAGCCGGTGCACCGCGCGGGCTACCAATTCCTTGCCCGTTCCGGTTTCCCCGTGGACCAGCACCGCGGTCCCCCGCGCCGCCACCAAGCGGACGCGGCGGCTGACTTCAAGCAGACGCGGGTCCGAGCCGAGAAACTCCGGAAGCGCACGGGGTGCCTCCACGGCTTCCTGATTGGAAGTCGTGGGCGCGTGCGGCGCGGGGACCTGGAACACGAGGAGATTGCCCCCATTCGCCTTCACCGGCTCGGGCGTGGGCCGCTGTGTTTCGGCAACGGCACAAGCGGATTCGACAGTTGGAACGCCGTCCAAGCGGGCCTGGGCGCGGCGCAGCGCGTGGAGCGCCTCGGTGCGGAGCGGATGCGAGGTCGCGGCGGCTTGGAGGCTGCCTCCGTCGAGCGCGACCAGGGCCATCTCCGGATAGAGCGCGTGGAGCTCGGCCACGCACTCGTGGACATCCAGGTCCGGCAGCCAGGAGTCGACCAGGCACACCGAGGCCGGGGCTTGCTCGAGCAGATCGAACATGGCGGCGGCCGTGGCGGCGGCCCGCACGCTCCAGCGCAGCCCTTCGAGTTCCGCAAGCAGGGCTTCCGGCAGAGCCGCGCCGGCAGAGCACACGAGGGCCGTACGCCCGCTCGCCGCGGGAGCGGGGGTGAAAACCGAGAGCCGAGGAAAAGATGCCGTTGCCATGGTGAGCGTCCTTGCGGTCGTAGAGTTCGGTCAAGCCCGGCAGCTGACGGCCGAAGCGGAGAAGCCGGGCCGCGCGTGCAGGAACGGCGGCAGAGGCTGAGCGTGCGCGAGCTGAAACCCCAGACCCCGGAGTGTTTCGATCGAAGGCGCCCCCGCGTGCTCGCGCAGCTTGCGCCGAAGCGCGGCTATGTGGACATCGAGGGTATTCGCCTCCGCGGGGCCGTCGCCGGACCCGGCTTGGAGCAGTGCGGCCCGGGCGAGCACCTGTCCGGCGGCGGACGCCAGCTGTTCCAGCAGGAGGAACTCCCTGCCGGTCAAGCGCAGGAGCGCGCCGGCCACGAAGGCTTCGCGGCGAAGCCGGTCGAGCTCGAGCGAGCCGAATCGAAAACGCCGGACCGCGCCGGAAGCTTCGGCCCGCGACCTGCGAAGCAGGGCGAGGCAGCGCGCGCGGAGCTCGACGATCGCGAGCGGCTTTGAAAGGCAGTCGTCCGCCCCGGCAAGGAGGCATTCGGCCCTGAGCCGCGGGCTCGCCTGCCCGGTCAGGACAAGAAGGGGGCAGCGCGGGGCCCGCCGCCGTACCTGTCCGAGCAGAAAATCCGGCGTGCTCTGGCCCGCAAAATTCGCGTCCGGGTCCAGGTCCAGGTTCAAATCCAGGTTCAGGTCCAGGTTCAGGTCCAGGTCCAGCTTTAGGTCCAGATCGAGAAGCAGCAGCGCGGGCTCGTGAACCGCCAGCGCCCCGAACAGCGCAGCCGCATCGTCCACTCTTTCCGTGCTCACCGCGTCCAGCGTCCCGAGCGCCAGGTCGAGTCTCCTCGCGAGTGCCGGCTCCTTCAAAGCAATCAGAATGCGCATCCCGTTGTTCCCTCAAGTGCGAGGCTAAGGGCATCAAAAGCGAATGTGAAGCGAAACCGCGCCCTGATCCGGGGCAGCCTTTCCATTTTGGAATCACACCGCCGTCGATTCCCATTTTGGGAACCGGTCCACTTTTCGCCGGAGAAACAGATTGACAAGCCGGATTCGCCTCATGGCGGATGAAGAAGACAGGAAAGACTTCCCTTAGAAATCCTCTTGCTTATTCGCCTTCTCTTCGCTACGATGTGCTTCTATGGCACTGACCAAGCGGCAAAAAGAGGTCATCGACTTCATCAAAGGCTTCCTGACCGACCGCGGCTACTCGCCCTCTTACGAGGAGATTGCCTCCGGGATGGGGTTGAAATCGCTGGCCACCGTGCATAAACACATCGCGAATCTGTATGCCAAGGGTGTGCTCCACAAGGGGCACAACCGGAGCCGGTCCATCGACGTACTTTCACCGGCCGACCCCGCTCCCAGGACGCAACGCGCCTGGCCGGGAGGTTTCGAGATGGGGCGGCTGCCTCTCATGGGCCGCATCGTCGCGGGACTGCCTGTCGAGGCGGTGCAGACCTCGGAATCGATCTCCCTGGCCGACATCGTAGGCTCGAAAGACGTCTTCGCCCTGGAGGTCCGGGGCGACTCGATGCGGGACGAGCATATCGTGAGCGGGGATTACGTACTGGTGGAGCGGACCCGGACCGCGCGCGATGGAGAGATCGTGGTGGCGCTGGTTCGCGGGGCCGAGACGACGCTCAAACGCTTCTACCACCAGGGAAGCACGATACGGCTTCAGCCCGCCAACACCGAGATGCAGCCTATCCTGGTTCCGTCGGCGCAGGTCGAGGTTCAGGGCCGCGTGCTCGGGGTGTTGAGGCGGTACTGACCCGGCCGGGCGGGCACACCTGCCGGAAAGCCGAATGATCACCCGTAAAACGACAAAACCCGGACGCGAAGTCCGGGTCTGTCATGAACGCACACTTTTACACTCAGGAAGCTGCGACACCGTTCGCGGCAATCACCTTCGTGACCGTCTTCGCGATATGGTCCTTGGGCACATAGCCCACGATCTGATCGGCGAGCTTGCCGTCCTTGAAGAGGAGCAGCGCGGGGATTCCGCGAATCCCGAAGCGGGCCGGGGTCGCGGAGTTGCGATCCACGTCCATCTTCATCACCTTGAGCCGGCCCTGAAAGTCCTGCGCGAGCTCGTCCACGATCGGAGCCAATGCCTTGCACGGCCCGCACCAGGCGGCCCAAAAGTCGACCAGTACCGGCTGCGCGGACTGGAGCACCTCGCGCTCGAAAGAGCCGTCATTTACCTCGGATACGCCTGCACCTGCCATGCCACTCTCCCTCGTCACGAACCGGAATGACCCTATGTATTTTCAGGTCCTCAGCAGTAGATGCGCGGTATCTCGGGTTGGTCGCACGGCGGACGAGGACCGTCGAAAGTGGAAGCGCCCGTGCTGAGAAAAGCCACGGGCGCGGGAGCAGCCCTCCCCCAGAGCTGCCCACGAGGATGAACATAGAATTTACCGGGTGCAATGTAAAGAAAACTTAGGTAACTGGAAGATAACCACTATACTGTATCAGGACAGCCCCAGTTGTGCGGGCTCGGCGCTCAATGGGCAGGACACGATTTCCGCCAGCTCCGACGTACCGCATCGTTCCTCTATGCGCACTCGGGCGGAGGAAGCCGCATGTTCGCCGGCTAGCAGCAGCAGCACCCCGGACCCCGCCCCGCTCAGGGTGACGCTCAGCACACCCTCACGACCGACAAGCGGCAGCAGACGAGGCAGAAGCGGGCAAACTTCGGCGCGAAACGGCTGGTGCAGCCCATCGCGCGTCGCCGCGGCGAGCAGCCCGGCGTCGCCCGCCGCGAAAGCGGCCGTGAGCAGGGCGATGTTCTGGAGGTTGGAGACGATGGCGGCGCGGGGGTACTCGGCCGGCAGCACGCCGCGGGAAGTCGTGGTAGCCAGAGCGGCGGGAGGCAGTGCCAGCAGGGCATGCCAGGCAGGCGGGGGAGCGAAACGGACCGCGCGGATCCCCGGACGGCTCCCCTGCCCGGCATCCGCCAGCGAACCCGCGACCGCGAAGCCGCCGAGCATGCAGGCCGCGGCATTGTCCGGGTGGTGCTCCAGAGCGGCGGCTTCGTCGAGGATGCGGGACCGGGACCAACCCAGGCGGCCGAAATGCGAAGCCAGCGCGATGCCCGCGATGCGCGAAGCCGCCGAAGACCCGCAGCCCATCCCGATCGGAATGCCGTTGCGCACTTGCAAGGAGAGCGGCGCGGGTTCGCCCCGGCCATGGCGGGACCAGGTTTGCCGGTAGGTATGGAGCAGCAGATTGGGCGCGACCTGGCCGCAAATCGCAGTGTCGCGCCCCGATGCGTGAACCTCGAAGCTCGCCGACGGGACGGCATCCACTTCGAGAAAGAGAGCCAGGGCCAGGGCGGCCGTATCGAATCCCGGACCCAGGTTGGCGGAGGTCGCCGGAAGCCGCAGATGGATCGAGTCGGTTGGGCTCACGCGAGGACGGCTTCCTCTTTCCGCCGCGCGAGCGCGCGCAGCACCGCATCGGCCGTCGGATCGAGCGGCATCGAGGGCCGGCGCGTGGCTTCGATTTCAGCCGAAAGCGGTGCCGCCTCGTCTTCGGACAGAAGTGTTCCTCGGTGGTAGCCGATGGTGTAGTCGGAGTCCTTGAGGGTGTGGCCGGTCAAGAAAAGGACGACCGAATCGCCTTTATGAATGACGCCGGCGCGCTGGAGCTTCTTGAAGCCGGCCAGGGTGACGGCGGAAGCCGGCTCGCAGCCCAGGCCTTCGCGGCCGATCTCGGCTTTGGCCAGCGCGGTTTCGGCTTCCGAGACCTGCTCGCAAACGCCGCGCGTCTCCGCGAGCACGCGGCGCGCCTTGCGCCAGGAAGCGGGGTTGCCGATCTGGATGGCCGAGGCGCGGGTGTGGGCGTGAACGGGCTGAAGGCGGTCCGCGCCGGACTGGAGAAGCCGGTACAAGGGATTCGCGCCCTCGGCCTGGATCACGTGCATGCGCGGAAGCCGGTTCGTGAGCCCGAGCGCGAGCAGCTCCTCGAAGCCCTTGCCGAGCGCGGAGACGTTGGCCAGGTTGCCGCCGGGCACCAGGACGTGATCCGGCACCTGCCAGTCGAGCGCCTCGGCGAGCTCGAACGCCGGGGTCTTCTGGCCTTCGAGCCGGTATGGATTGACCGAGTTGAGCAAAAATACGGGGGCGCGGCGCACCAGTTCGGCGAGCACCCGCACGCAGCCGTCGAAGTCGGTGCGCAGTTGGAAGGTTTCCGCGCCGTAGTCCATGGCCTGCGACAGCTTGCCCCAGGCGATCTTGCCTTCGGGGATGAGCACCAGGGCGCGCATGCCGGCTCGGGCGGCATAGGCGGCCATGGCGGCGGAGGTGTTGCCGGTCGAGGCGCAGGCGACGGTGGTGAAGCCTTGCTCGCGCGCGACGGACAGCGCGGCCGTCATGCCGGTGTCCTTGAACGAGCCGGTCGGGTTGAGCCCCTGGTGCTTCGCGAACAGCCCGTCGTGCCCGAGCGCCCGCGCGTTGTGGCGCAGATGGTAAAGCGGGGTGTTGCCCTCGCGGAGGGTGACGGCGTCGGCGGGCCGGTCGAGAATGGGAAGCAGCTCGCGGAAGCGCCATACGCCGCTCTGGTCGATCGCCTCGTGCGAGATGCGCCGGGCCCGCCACACTTGCCGCAGCGCCCCGGCGTCGAGCGAGGCGAGCCCCGGATAGCGGACTGCGTACAGGTCGCCGCAGGCACAGCGTAAATCGCCCGCGAGCGTCGACGGGGCGACCGAAGTGCCGCAGCCCGTGCAGACAAGCGTGTGAGTCGAGGTGGCCGAGGGTGCGTTCGCAAGGACGGAAGCGGTGGCGTGCGCCATACGTGGTTAGCCTAGCACCGCTGCCCACGCAAAGCAGAGGGGTGGACGTTACGGAAGGCATGTGCGGGCGCTTTTCCCGGGCGTTTCTTGCTTCAGCAACGGCTGGACTGAGCGAGCCTCCATGCCGAGCTCGTGTGCGGAGAACTGGATCGGGCGGTGACTTGCCGAAGAAAAGTGCGAGGCGGGGCGCCCCGGAAAAAGTTCCAAGCGATTCCGTCCTATTTTCGTGCGAATCCGCATAAAAAATCGTAAGATTCCATCTATGGCGCAGCAGCTCACACCTCGCGAAGCGGCGCTTCGGCTCGGCATCTCGTACCCGACGATGAAGCAGTGGCTTTACCGGGACAAGATCAAGGCGACCCGGACGCCCGGAGGCCACTACCGCATCGCCGAAGCGGAGCTCGACACCCTGCTCCACGCGGCCAAGCGGCCGGAAACGCCCCGGCGGGAGATGATGCGGACGGTTTCCGGCCGCAACCAGCTGGTGGGGCGCGTGGTGGAGATCAAGGTGGACGGTTTGCTGGCTCAGGTCAAGCTTTCGATCGGCGGCCAGGTGCTCACCTCCATCATCACCGCGGAGGCGGCCCGGGAACTGCGCCTCGAAGTGGGCGAAACCGCGGCGGCGCTGGTCAAGGCGACCGAGGTCATGGTGCTGCGCCTATGAGGCGGCTCCTCCTCTACCTGGCCCTCTTCTTCACGGCCGGCGTTTGCGCCGCGCAGAATGCCCCGCAGGCCCTGCGAATCGCGGCGGCCGCCGACCTGCAGCCGGTCCTGCCCGCCGTGCTGGATGGCTTCGAGAAGGCGACGGGCATCCGCGCGGACGCCGCCTATGGAAGCTCCGCCGTGCTGACCCAGCAGATCTTCAACGGAGCTCCCTTCGACCTGCTGCTGGCGGCGGACACCGCCTACCCGCAAAAGCTGGTGGACAAGCAGCTGACCTCGGGCGGCACGGTCGTCTACGCCAGGGGCTCGCTGGTGCTGTGGGCCCGGCACAGCGCGCCCATGCTCCAGGGCCAGCCGCTCACCTTCGCGGTGCTGCGCTACCCGTCGCTCAACACGGTCGCCATCGCGAACCCGCAGACCGCTCCCTACGGCAAGGCCGCGCAAGCGGCGATCGACGGGCTGAGCCTCACCAGCACGCTCGCGCCCAAGCTCCGCCGCGCAGCCAACATCGCGCAGGCCGCGCAGTTTGCCGACTCCGGCAACGCGGACGTGGGTTTCCTCTCGCTCACCAGCGCGCTGACGCCCAAGCTCAAGGCGGACGGCAGCTACGTCCCGGTGCCGCGGGAGCTATACCCGCCCATCCTGCAGGGCGCGGTGGTCCTCAAGGGCGGCAAGAACGCGGTCGGCGCCGGGCGCTTCCTCGACTACCTGCGCTCCCCCGGCGTCCAGGCGACGCTGCGGGACCGCGGCCTCGACCCGGCACCTTGAACGGGGTCCGGCTGAAGCATGGACACCCAGGCACTTTGGCTCACGCTGCGGCTTTCCGCCCTGACCTCCGTCCTGCTGCTCCTGGTCGCCGTGCCGCTGGCCGCCTGGCTGGTCTTCGGACGCGGCCGCAAGCGCTCCAGGGGGCGCGCGGCGGTTGAGGCGGCGGCCATGCTGCCCCTGGTCCTGCCGCCGACCGTGATGGGCTATTACCTCCTGGTGCTTCTTGGCCCGGCGACCGCTGTCGGACGCGCGCTGGCCCGGTTGGCCGGGCACCCGCTGGCCTTCTCCTTCGAGGGATTGCTGATCGGCTCCATGGTTTACAGCCTGCCCTTCGCCCTGCAGCCGCTGGCGGCGGGCTTCGGGCAGGTGCCGCGGGAGCTGCTGGAAGCCTCGGCCCTGCTCGGCGAGAGCCGCTGGGGCACCCTGCGCCGGGTGGTTCTGCCGCTTTCGCGCCGGGCGCTCGCCGGGGCCGGGCTCCTGGCCTTCGCGCACACCGTGGGCGAGTTCGGCGTGGTGCTCATGATCGGCGGCGACATCCCCGGAGCGACCCGGACCCTGTCGGTTTCGCTGCTCGACCAGGTGCAGGCCTTCGACTACGCCGGGGCCAACCGGACGGCGCTGGTGCTGCTCGCCGCCTCCTTCACGGGGCTTGCGGCCCTGTACGGATGGCGGGGGCGCCGGATCGCCGCTTGAGCCTGCTGCTCGAGGTCGATGCCCGGCTCACGCTGGGCCGGCTCGCGCTGCGGGTCCGGTTCGCGCTCGACGCGGAGCGGGCCGCCCTGTGGGGGCCTTCCGCCGCGGGTAAAAGCACCCTGCTGCGGGTCATCGCGGGCCTCCAGCCGTTCGCGGGCCGCGTTCGCTTGGACAGGGTGGAGCTTGCGCTCCCACCCGGCAAGCGGCCGGTCGGCTTGCTGGCCCAGGGCGCGGCGCTGTTTCCGCATCTTTCGGCCGAGCAGAACGTTCGTTTCGGGCTGCGCGCGCTTGCCCGCCCCGAGCGCGAGGCGCGGGTGGACGAGGTGTGCGCGCTGCTGGGGCTCGACCCGCTGCGGACGCGGCGTCCGGAAAGTTTGTCCGGCGGCGAGCGGCAACGCGTGGCTCTGGCTCGCTCGCTGGTCCGCCGGCCCCGTCTGCTCTTGCTGGACGAGCCGTTCAGCGCGCTCGACGTGCGTCGGAAAGCCGAGCTGTGGGCGCTGCTCGACGGCTACCTGCGCGCGCACGGCATGGCGTCGCTGCTGGTTTCGCACGACCCCGCGGAAGTGTGGCGCTGGGCCGCGCATGTGGTCCGCCTCGAAGCCGGGGAGGTCACGGCGGAAGGACCGCCCAGCCAGGTTCTGGGCGAGGAGAAAAACCTGGTTCTGGAGCAGTTCGGTGCCGGCGGCAAGCGTCCCGCTCGTGGGTTTGAAGAAATGCGGGAAGGAAGCTAGCTCGGGAAGCCGTCTTCGTGCCCCGCCTCGGCACGAGCTCTCAGCTTAGCGCGGCCCCACGCATACGCGTTGCCGCGGCGCGGCACACGGCCAGCCGCGCTGACGTGCCGCTTCCCGTGCGGCCCTTGCTATCATCGATCACGATGACCCCCACCGATATCCTTTTCCGTTACGCGGAGCACCCCACGGAGCGCACCGCGATCGCCCTCGGGCGGCTTTCCGAGGTGTACGGCATTCGCGCGCTGCGGCTCGACGAGGCCGAGCGGCGGATCCGCGTCGAGTTCGACGCCTCGCACATGAGCCGGACCACCGTGCGGCAGCTGCTGCTCCGCTCCGGGCTCGACATCGTCGAGGAGCTTTCCCTGCTGCCGCCGCAGCCGGTGCCCTCGGCCGGGTAGAAGCCGCCTCGTCGACCCGCAACCTGGGTGCGCCTCACGAGGCTCGCCGAAACCGCTTCTGGACACCTCGGGCCCGGCTTGGTATCCTATTTTTCAGTTCGCGTGGCTGCCCCGCGAGCTCCATGTGCGCCCGTAGCTCAGCTGGATAGAGCAATTGGCTACGAACCAATAGGCCGGAGGTTCGAATCCTTCCGGGCGCACCATCCCCCCCCGAAAGTTTTTCTCCCGAGTAGCTGAAGTAATCGTAATGCGAGTTACTCGAACATTTCCTTGTTGGCGGTGAGTGACTTTCGATAGTAGACCGATCGTAGACCGGAGAGCACCGGCCGCGAAGCTTCGGCTGTGGCGACGCTCCGATACGCTGCCGATATCTTGAACATTCGGTAAGACTTGGATAGCTCGACTCAGCCATCGCCGCTACTCATGCAGTTCCAGCCCCGCTTACCTCCACTTACCGCCGGCCACGAAGGTTGCGGCATCGGTTACCGAACCGGACCCGGACAGCACTTAAACATTTGTTAGCCGTATGTTCGCCATTTTGTGCCGCGTTTGATAGTGTTGGCCCAAGAAGACGCCCCGGACCCCCGGCCGGGAGCCTCTCCGAACCCCTTTGTTTCACTTTTCCAGGTTGGTGACCGCCATGAACGTATCCGCCCGCTCCGCCCGTTTTCCAGTTCTCGCGCTCTGCGCTTCGCTCGCCGTGCCGGCCCATGCGGCGGGTAAGACTCCATCCCACTACGCTCCCACGACCCTCGGCGTCATCGACAACGCGGGGTCCAGCACCGTGGTGCGCCGGGTCAACGCGCAAAACCAGGTGGTAGGCGCATACCGCGGCGGCAAGGCCAAGCAGGTTCTCTCGGCGTTTCTGCTTTCCTCCACGCTGTTCGACTCCTTCCTGGACTGGTACGGGGCGGATTCCAGCACTTCCTACGGCATTAACGACAGCGGCGAAACCGTCGGCGCAATCAACGGACCCACCAGCATGCTGCCCTTCCGCTCGGTGGGTCGTACGCTGTTTCTGCCGCTGCCTCTCTTACCCGGCGACTCCTCCGGCGCGGCCTACGGCATCAACGGCCAGGGCGAGACGGTCGGCTTTTCGAGCGGACCCAACGGCGTCCGGGCCATGTGGTGGACCCGAACCGGCTTGCCTACCCGCCTGCCGGGCCTCGCCAACGAGGCCTCCGTGAAGGCGGTCGCGATCAACGACCGGGGTGATATCGCCGGCAACGCGGGCGACGGCGACACCACCGCCGTGCGCTGGACCGCGAAGGGCAGCGCCATCCCGCTCGACACGCTCGCGGGCTTCAATGCGAGCCGGGCCGAAAGCATCAATGCCGAGGGCGACATCGCGGGTTCGGCGACCGCCATCGCTTCGTTCGGTTCCCGCATGCACGCCGTTCTATGGCCTTCCGGCAGCACCAACGCCCAGGACCTCGGCACGCTCGCGGGCGGAACGAGCAGCCGGGCCCGCGACGTGGACGACTCGGGCTGGGTGGTCGGGACGGGCGATTCCGGCGAGGGCAACCGCGCTTTCCTCTGGTCCGCGGATACCGGCATGGTGGACCTGAACACGCTCTCGACCGATCCGACCCTGATCCTGGTCGACGCGCTCTCGATCAACAAGAAGGGCGTCATTCTCGCCATCGGCATCAGCACCGCCGACGCGCCGCCCATGCACGCGATGGGCACCATGGTCGCCACCAGCCACGTGGAAGAGCGGGAGCTGCCCCGCCACATCGTCCTGCTCACGCCGGTCAAGTAATTCCCTTCTCCCTCCGATAAGCCTTTGGAAACAGGTACACGCATGCGCAACCGCACCCTCGCCACGCTCGCCCTCGCCCTTCTCGCCCTCCCCCTCGCGGCTCCGGCCCAGCAGGCCTCCTCCGGCCAGTGGCAGATTGGGCCGAACCTGCCGTACTTTCCCGTGCACATGAGCATGATGCCGAACGGCAAGATCGTCATGTGGCCCGGCGACGGGGGGGTGAGCGGCAACGACCCGCGCCAGCTGGACCCCGCGACCGGCACGGTAACCCCGCTGGCCGCGCCCGGCTACGACATCTTCTGCGCCGGGCAGAGCGTGCTGCCGGACGGGCGGCTGTTCGTCGCCGGCGGCCACATCAGCAACAACGTGGGCCTGCCCGCCTCCGTCATCTACGACCCCAACCTGAACACCTGGACCCGGCAGCCGGACATGAACGCCGGCCGCTGGTACCCTTCCGAGCAGGTGATGCCGAACGGCGACGTGCTCGTGGTCGCCGGGGACATCGATCTGACGGTGGGCGAGGACACCCTGCCCCAGGTTTGGCAGAGCGCCACCGGCACCTGGCGCAGCCTGTCGGGCGCGCAGCTCGCTCTGGGGCTCTACCCCACTCTGTCGCTCGCGCCCAACGGCAAGGTCTTCAACTCCGGCCCCAGCATCACCACGCGCTACCTGGACACGACCGGCACTGGCGCATGGTCCGTGGTCGGCAACCACATCTTCCAGGGCATTCGCGACTACGACTCCATGGTGATGTACCAGCCGGGCAAGATCCTGGTCGTGGGCGGATCGGACCCCGCGACCAACACCGCCGAGACCATCGACCTGACCCAGGCCTCGCCCGCCTGGCGCGGCACCAGCAACATGGCCTACGCGCGCCGCCAGCTCAACGCCATCATGCTGCCCGACGGCAAGGTGCTGGTCACCGGCGGCACCGGCGGCCCGGGCTTTTCCAACCCCGACCCCAATCTCGCCGTCTACGCGGCCGAGGAGTGGGACCCCGCCACCGGCAGCTGGACCACGCTCAGCAACGCGACCGTGCCCCGCCTGTACCACTCCATCGCCATGCTGATGCCGGACGGCCGCGTGCTCACGACCGGCGGCAACGGCTACACGCAGAGCGAGTTCTTCTCGCCGCCCTACCTGTTCGCCGGGCCGCGTCCCACCATCACCTCGGCCCCGGCGAACGTCGCGAACGGGCAAAGCCTGTTCGTCGGCACGCCGGACGCGGCCAACATCACCCAGGTCTCCTGGGTTCGCATTCCGTCCACCACCCACACCTTCAACATGAGCCAGGCGTTCGCGAGCTCCACCGCGATCGCGCGCGGCGCGGACGGCATCACGGTCACCGCGCCCAACGACCCGACGATGCCGCCGGGCCACTACATGCTGTTCATCCTCAACAACGGCGTGCCTTCGGTCGCCGCGATCATCCATCTGGGGCCCACCCCGGCCAACAGCCCGGTCCCCACGGTCACCTCCCTCAGCCCGTCCAGCGTGCCCAACGGCAGCTCGCCGACGCCGGTCACCCTCACCGGCACGGGTTTCACCACGGACTCGCAGGTCCAGAGCAACGGGACGCGGCTCCCGACCAGTTACGTGAGCCCCACGCAAATCACCGGGCTGGTCCCGGCCGGGTCCATGCTCAATTCGGGCTCGGTTCCGCTCGCGGTGTACACCCCCGCGCCGGGCGGCGGCACCTCCTCCGCGCTCAGCCTGAGCGTGGTCCAGGCCCCGGTACCGATGTTGACTCAGACCGGCTCCATCATCGCGCGCATCACCGCGCCCACCGGCGGCGGCAGCAAGAACCTCGAGGTCATCCGCGACGGCGACCTGCCGCCGGTCGGCACGGTGGACGCGCGCCGGCAGTACGACACCTTCTCGGGCGGCGGCCCGGCGGCGGAGGACTGGATCGGCTACCAGTACACCGCGCCCCAGACCTTCGCCAAGGTCGTCTTCCAGGAAGGCGTCAATTTCCCGGACGGCGGCTTCTTCTCCTCCGGCCCGAACGTGCAGGTGCGGCAGAACGGAACCTGGGTCAACGTCCAGAACCAGGTCACGACCCCGGCTTACCCAGGCAACAATCAAGTCAACTTCGAAACCTTTACGCTGACTTTTTCCCCCATCGCGGGCGACGCCATCCGCATCGACGGCGCGCCGGGCGGGGCCGCCTACTTCACCTCGGTCGGCGAGCTCGAGGTCTTCGGGCCCGCGGGCGGCGGCGGCGCGGCGGCCGCGACGATCAGCGCCGCCAGCCCGTCGAGCGCCTTTGCCGGCGACCCTCCGGCGAAGCTCACCGTCACGGGGGCGAATTTCACCACCGCTTCGGTGGTGCAATGGAACGGCGCGGCTCTCCCGACCACGTTTGTCAGCTCGACCCAGCTGACCGCAGCGGTTCCGGCCGCGGATCTCGCCGCCGCCGGCACGGCGACGCTCTGCGTCGGCACCTCCGCGGTCACCGGGACAGCCGGCGTTCCGTTCACGGTCAAGCAGGCACCCGCGCCTAACCTGACCCAAACGGGCACAATCCTGGCACGCATTCTCGCGCCCACCGGCGGCGGCAATCACAACCCCGAGATCATCCGCGACGGCGACGCGCCCCCGCAGGGCTCGAACGACTCCTCGCGCCAGTACGATACCTACTCCGGCGGCGCGGCCGCGGCGGAGGACTGGATCGGCTACGGGTATGGCTCGCCCCAGACCTTCGCCAAAGTGGTCTTCGAGGAGGGCATCAACTTCGGCGACGGCGGCTGGTTCCGGAACCTCAACGTGCAGGTCCGACAAAACGGAGCCTGGGTCACCGTGCCCTCGCAGACGGTCAGCCCCGCCTACCCGCCCAATGACGGCGTGAGCTTCGAAACCTACACCTTCACCTTTCCGCCCGTATCCGGCGACGGCATCCGCATCGACGGCGCGCCCGGCGGTACGGCCTACTTCACCTCGGTCGGCGAGCTCTCCGTTTATGGGCCCGCCGCCGGTTCCTCCAGCCTCGGCGCGCTTTCACCCGCGAGCGCGGCGGCCGGCGACCCGCCTGTCCACCTCACCGTCACCGGAACCGGCTTCGACAGCTCCTCGGTGGTGCAGTGGAACGGCAACCCGCTGACTACCACGTATGCGAGCGCTACCTCCGTCACGGCGCTGGTTCCCGCCGCGAACCTGGCGGTGGCGGGCAGCGCGCAGGTCACCGTCAACTCGAGCGCGGCCGGGACGGCAGGACCGCTTACCTTCACCATCAACGCCGCGCCGGTCCCGAACCTGACCCAGACCGGCACCATCCTCGCGAGCGTGCCCAACGCGCTCGGGGGCGGCAACCACAACCTGGAGGTGATCCGTGACGGCGACCTGCCGGCCGTGGGCACCGCCGACTCCCAACGGCAGTGGGACAGTTGGAACGGCGGCGGCGCGTCCACCGACGCCTGGATCGGCTATGGCTATGCGGCCCCGCAGACCTTCACCAAGATCGTCTTCCAGGAAGGCAGGAACTTCGGGGACGGCGGCTGGTTCAACACGCTCACGGTGCAGGTGCGGCAGAACGGGACATGGGTCAATGTGCCGAATGTGTCCGTCAACCCGACCTACCCGGCAAACGACAACGTCAACTTCGAGTCCTACACGATGACTTTCCCGGCGGTGACCGGGGACGGGATCCGCATTGACGGCCAGCCCGGCGGCTCCGCGTACTTCATCTCGGTCGGGGAGCTCCAGGTCTTCGGGCAGTAGGGCGAGGGGAAAGGGTGAAGGGTGGAGGGAAAAGCGGTCGTCACTGGGAGTTGACGCCGATCTGAACTCCGCTCTCAGCTCCCGCATGAAGAGCGCAAGCCCCGCGTAGGAGCATCTCAGCACCCTCCACCCTCCACC
>CAXUEU010000030.1:5909-25878 GCA_964250195.1 uncultured Acidobacteriaceae bacterium | reverse complement strand
ATTTCGAGTCCGCGATTACACCGTGCTCCAAGTCCAGCAAGCCCAGAAGCGGCCTCAAAGCGAGGATTACCGAGGTCGCGTAGCAGCCGGGATTCGCGACCAGCCGAGCGTCGGCAAGGGCGGCCGCGTGCAGCTCCGGCAGCCCGTACACCGCCCGCGCCTGCACCGCGTCGGTTTCGGTCGAGTTTGCGAAGCCATAGACCGCGCGGTCGGCGGGGTCGGTGAGCCGCCAGGCCCCGCTCAGGTCGACCACGCGAAGCCCCCGCGCCAGCAGATCCGGAACCCATGCGCGCGCCTGCTCGTGCGGGGTGGCGAGAAATACCGTATCCACATCCCGTAAAGCGTCCAGGCTGAACGGGCGAACCTCGAACGCGGCCTCCGGCGCGAGCCCGCGCAAGCCGGGGTGCGCGCGCAGCAGCGAGTCCGCCTCGCGCCCCAGAAACACCGGCGGCAGCCCGGCGAGGCGCGGGTGCCCCAGAAGCAGGCGCGCCAGATCCTGCCCGGCGTACCCGCGGGCTCCTGCCACCGCTGTTTGTAAATTGCTCAACCGATCATCACTTTCAGGCGCGAAGCCAAACTGCCCGCCTGCCGTTTGTTCGGGCACACCAGCAGCACCGTGTTATCGCCCGCCACCGTGCCCACCACTTCCGGCAGCTCTTCGTTGTCGAGCGCCGCCGCTACCGGCTGCGCCGAGCCCATCACCGTGACCAGCACCAGCAGGTTTTGCGCCTGCTTCACCCGCAGGCCGAAGCTCAGGAGCAACTCGCTCAACGCCGGCAGCTCGTCCTCGTCGTCTTCGGCCGGAGAGGACCCGTTGCCGTTGAGCGTATAGCCGCCCGGCCCCTTGCTCAGACCCAGCTTGCGGATGTCGCGCGAAAGCGTCGCCTGCGTCACCGCGAAGCCGCGTTTGCCCAGCTTGCGCCTCAGCTCGTCCTGATTGGCTACCTGGCCGTCGGAGACCAGCGCGCGGATCGCGGCATGGCGGTCGGCCTTGTTTTCCGAAGCGGTCACTGCATATAAATACGCCTTGCTGTATAACTATGCAAGTACGACGGCTTCGCGGAGCTGCTCCGGCCTGCTCGATTTCGCGCCCGGGCGCTCCCAATTTTCACCCCGCGCACAACCGGCTGTTTCCCGTAGACAAAGGACGTATAGTTACGCATGGGTCGTTCTTCTCACCTATCCTCTACCGGCTTGTACGACCCGCGCTTTGAGCACGAGAGTTGCGGCACCGGCTTCGTCGCGGCCATCTCCGGCACAGCCTCGCACCAGATTCTCGAGCAGGCGCTCGAGGCCCTCGGCCGGCTCGCCCACCGCGGTGCCATCGCCGCCGACGGGCTCTCGTCGGACGGTATCGGCATCTGCACCGCCGTTCCCCGCGAGCTGCTGCTTGCCTCCGCAGGCCTCACCCTCGCACCCGAACAGCCCCTCGCCGTCGGCTCCGTCTTCTTCCCTACCCGGGCCGACGAGTCCCACTCCTCGCTCGAGGATGCCCTCGCCCACCAGGGCTTCGAGGTCCTGGCCTGGCGCAGCGTGCCCACCCGGCCCGAGATCCTCGGCCGGATCGCCCGCTCCACCATGCCCGTCATCCGCCAGGTTCTCGCGACCACCGCGAACCCCGGGCAGATCGAGCGCCGCCTGTACCTGGCCCGCAAGGACTTCGAGCGCCGCGGTCTGCCCGGCTATGTCTGCTCGCTCTCGACCCGAACCCTGATCTACAAATCAATGTGCTCCGGCCGGCAGCTGCCGCAGTTCTACGCCGACCTCGCCGACCCGCGCTATGTGACGCCATTCGCCGTCTTTCACCAGCGCTACGCAACCAACGTCGCGCCCTCCTGGGACCGGGCCCAGCCGCTGCGGACGCTCGCCCACAACGGCGAAATCAACACGGTGTGGGGCAACCGCGCCCGCATGGATGCCCGCGCCGCGACCCTGCCCGCCGAGCTGCACCCCATCCTCACTCCCGGCGGCTCGGACTCGGTCTCGCTCGATGAAACCGCCGAGCTGCTCGCGCATAACGGCCGCACCCTGCCCGAGTCGATCCGGCTCATGCTCCCACCGGCCCAAAGAGGCCGCCCCTCCGCCTTTTTCTCTTACAACGAAGACGCGATCGAGCACTGGGACGGCCCCGCCGCGGTCATCTTCACCGACGGGCGGTTCGTTGGCGCGGCGCTGGACCGCGTCGGCCTGCGTCCCTGCCGGTATTTCCTTACCGAGGACGACCTGCTCGTCGTCGGCTCCGAGGCCGGCCTGGTCGATCTCGACCCGGAAACGGTCACGCACTCCGGCCGCCTCGGCCCCGGGCAGATGCTCTGCGTCGACCTCGAGGAGAAGCACCTCTACGAGAACGACGAGGTTCTTGAGGTGTACGACGGCCGCGCCGCGCAGTACGAGCCGCTGCTCAACGAGCGGACATTGAGTCCATCGACCCCTGTCCCAATGCTGCCCGCGGGCGAGCTCGACCGGCTCCATCGCGGCTACGGCTATACCCGCGAGGACGTCCGCATGGTCCTCGGCCCCATGGTCGCCGACGGTAAGGACGCCACCTGGTCCATGGGCGACGACACCCCGCTCGCCCCCCTTGCGCGCTCGCCGCGGCCCGTGTACGCCTACTTCCGCCAGCGTTTCGCGCAGGTGACCAACCCGCCGATCGACTCCTTACGGGAAGCGGTCGTGATCCAGCTACACACCCGGCTCGGCCCCTGGCCCCTGCTGCTCGACAACCACGCCCGGCTTTCCGGCCTGTCGCTGGCCTCGCCGCTGCTCTCGCCCGGTCAGGCGGAAGCCCTGCGGACCCGCTCGCACGACCTCAGGGACGAGCTCCCCCTGGCCATCCTGGACTGCCTGCTCGCGCCCGGCGCGACCCTGGCCGCCACGCTCGACGAGCTGGGCGCGAAGGCCTGCGCGCTGGTCCGGGGCGGGGCGGCCGTGCTGCTGCTCTCCGACCGCTCTGCCGACGCCGCCCATGCCCCGGTTCCCATGGCGCTCGCGCTCGGCGCGGTCCACTCGCGGCTCATCGACGAAGGCATCCGCACCCTGGCCGGCCTGGCGGTCGAGGCGGGCGACTGCCGCGACGTCCACCACCTGGCCGTGCTGCTCGGCATGGGCGCGGCGGCGGTGTGCCCGTGGCTCGCGTTCGAGTCCGCCCGGGCGGCCGACCCCGCGTATGGCGAGGCGAACCTGATCAAGGCCCTGAACGGCGGCTTGGCCAAGGTCATGTCCAAGATGGGCATTTCCGTGCTCGACTCCTACCGCTGCTCGCACCTGTTCGACTGCATCGGCCTGGCTTCGGAGGTCGTCGAGCAGTGCTTCCACGGCGTTTCCTCGCCGCTCGGCGGCATCGGCTACGCGGAGCTCGAGGCGCAGACCCGCGCCCACTGGACGGCCTATGCGCCGCCTCCGGCTTCTTCCGAAGAGCCCGTGGCGGTCGCGGTCCCCGACCTTCCCGACCCCGGCTGGATTCGCTTCCGCAAGTCCGACCGCGCGGAGCCGCATGGCTGGCAGCCCTCCACGGTGCGTTTGCTCCAAACCGTCACCGGCGCGACCGCCCGGCCCGTGACGCCCGCCCTCGCCCCGGGCGCGGCCTGGGCTGCCTTCTCCACCGCGTCCATCGAGAAAAACCCCGCCAACCTCCGCGACCTGCTCGACTTCCGCCCCGCCGGGGTTCCGCTGCCGCCCGAGCAGGTCGAGGCGAAAGAGCAGATTCTGTCCCGCTGCCTGGCGAGCGCCATGAGCCTCGGCTCGCTCTCGCCGGAGGCGCACCAGACCGTCACCGCCGCCATGAACATGATGGGCCTGCGCTCCAACACCGGCGAGGGCGGGGAAGACCCGGCCGTTTACCAGGCGGATGCCGAGTTGGACCTGATCGGGCGCAAGGTCCCGGCGCTGCTGCTCAATAACAAGACCAAGCAAATCGCCTCCGGCCGCTTCGGCGTGACGGCCGAGTACCTGCGCAACGCGGAGGAGATCGAGATCAAGATCGCCCAGGGAGCCAAGCCCGGCGAGGGCGGCCAGCTGCCCGGCCACAAGGTTTCCGGCCTCATCGCCCGCCTGCGCCACGCCCAGCCCGGCGTCACCCTCATCTCGCCGCCGCCCCACCACGACATCTACTCGATCGAGGACCTGGCTCAGCTCATCCACGACCTCAAGCGCGTGAACCCGGCGGCCGCGGTCGGGGTCAAGCTGGTGTCCGAGGCCGGGGTCGGCACGGTCGCCGCGGGCGTGGCCAAGGCCTACGCGGACTACATCGTGATCGCCGGCCACTCCGGCGGCACCGGCGCGTCGCCGCTTTCGAGCATCAAGTACACCGGCTCGCCCTGGGAGATGGGGCTCGCGGAAGCCCAGCAAACCTTGGTGCGCTCCGGCCTGCGCGGACGCGTGCGCCTGCGTGCCGACGGCGGCCTCCGTACCGCGCGCGACCTCCTCACGGCCGCCATGCTCGGCGCGGACGAGTTCGCCTTCGGCACCGCCGTGCTCGTCGCCATCGGCTGCGACATGGCCCGCCAGTGTCATCTCAACACCTGCCCCGTCGGCATCGCCACCCAGCGCGAAGACCTCCGGAAGAAGTTCCGCGGCAAGCCCGAGCACATCGTCACCTTCTTCGAGGAGCTCGCCGCCGATGTCCAGGCCCTGCTCGCCCAGCTCGGCCTCCACTCCATCGAGGACGCGATCGGCCGCACGGACCTGCTCGCGCAGGTGCGGGAGGCGAGCGGCATCGATCTGGCTCCGCTGCTGCATGTGGCCGCGCCCGCCGCGGGGTCGATGCGGCAGCATGGCGAGAAAACCCGCTCCCCCCATGCCTGGCAGGGCACCCTCAACAATCGCCCCGAGCCGCCCGAGGAAGCCCCGATCGACGACAGCTGGCTCGCCCCGGCGCTCGCCGCCTATGACGCGAACCAGCCGTTCTTCTGGCGCGGCAACGTCAGCAACAAAGACCGCACCCTGGGGGCGCGCCTCGCGGGCGAGCTCGCCTTGCGCCAGGCTCGCCGCGCGCATGCCGGGGACGAAACGCATCCGACCCTGCGCTTCGACCTGTCCGGCACGGCTGGCCAGAGCTTCGGCGCATTCGCCGCGCACGGCATGTCGCTGGTGCTCGAAGGGCTGGCCAACGACTTCGTCGCCAAGGGCCTGTCGGGCGGCGAGGTCATCCTGCGCGGCCAGGGCCGGGCCGCCCGCGAGAGCGACCGCCACGTCATCCTCGGCAACGTCGCCCTGTACGGAGCGACCTCCGGGGCACTCTTCGCCGCGGGCCGCGCGGGCGAGCGCTTCGCCGTCCGCAACTCCGGCGCGCTCGCGGTGGTCGAGGGCGTGGGCGACCACGGCTGCGAGTACATGACCGGCGGCACCGCGGTGGTCCTCGGCCGCACCGGCATCAACTTCGGCGCGGGCATGACCGGCGGCCTCGCCTGGGTCTTCGACGAGGACGGGCGCTTCCAGACGGACGGCCGCTACCACGCTTTGTTTCTCCACCCCGAGCCGTTCGCCACGCTCGACGGGGAAGCGCGGGAGAGCATCCGCACCCTGATCGGGCTGCACCACGAAAAAACCGCGAGCACCCGCGCCGCCTGGCTGCTCAGCGACTGGGACCGGCTCGCCCCCAAGCTCATCCGCCTCACGCCCCTGTCTCAGGCGTGAGGCGGCGTTGTTTTTGACGCTGCTCGGAACTTAATTCTTGCCTCGACTGAGACGCTTCGCGAAGCGGGAACGGATCTCCGCGAGAACTGACGACGAAGCGCGAAAGCCGAGCCTCTCTAAAGATGCCAGGCTCGCGGATAGATCGGCCTCACCGAGCAGGGCCGCTTCGAGCACGATCGCCAACGTGCCGACAGGCCGAAGCCGCCTGGCTGTCGCCTCCTTTCGCCCCAGCTACTCATCGATGAGCAGAATATCCGCATTGAGGGTAAGCGCCAGACTTATCGCTTCCCGTTCACCGTTACCGAGACCGGGAGCGAGCGTCCTGTCGAGCCGCTCTACCTCGATCATCTCGAGCCATGCTGGCGGGGACTGCGCCCATGCCCTTACCGCCTGCGGCGCGCCGGGATGTCTCATTTCCATAAGTACGGCTTGCGGAACCAGCACTCGGTCGTAAAGCCGGTGCAGTCCATCCACAAGTCCCAGGCGGATCAGGTAATTCAGCGGACTCGTATCTGCGACAACGATCACCGTTCGCGAGCCTTTTCGCTGGTTCTCAGCCGTTCCAGGACCGCCATGTCTGCGTCGAGGTCCTCGATTGTGTAGTCGTACACCTCGTGCTGCAGCAAAAACCCATCCACGTCCATCCTGGTCGCGAAGCCGAGGATGCGCCGCACCTGCTCCATCGAGAGCCGGTGCGCACGGTACGCGGCCACCATCGACTCCTCCAGTAGCAGGCGTCCCGCATCCCGCCCAGGCGGCACGAGATCGGCAGCGAACTCATCGGGTATCTCCACCAGAACCTGCATGGCAAAAGCCTATCAGCAACGGTCTCGGGAGAGGGCACGGCGGTAGAATCGCCCTCGTATGCCCAACGCCCCCAACTACCGCACCCTCAACGATATCTTCCTCGCCGTCGCCGCTTCCGGCGCTCCCGACACAGTCCGTATCCAGGCAAAAGACTCGACCTGGACCACCCTGACCGCGCTCGAGTTCTACGGACGCGTCCGCGCGCTTGCCGCTTCCTTCGCCGCCCTCGGCCTCCGGAAAGGCGACCGCGTCGCGCTGGTCGCCGAGAACCGATGGGAGTGGGCCGCGGTCGACTTCGCCACCCTGGCCGCGGGCCTGGTCAACGTGCCGCTGTTTCCCACGCTGCAGGCCGCCGAGATCAGCCGTCTGCTCGCCCACTCCGGCGCGCAGGCGGCCGTCGTCTCCACCGCCGCCCAGCTCAGGAAAATCGACCCCGCCTCTGTCGAGCACCGCATCGTCATGGACGAGGTCTTGATGGACAACATCGGCGCGCCCGGCGTGCTGAAGTTCACGGACCTGACCGCCGCGGCCAGGCCCGAGCGCGACCCGGCTTTCGACGAGGCAGCCCAGGCCATCGCCCCCGGCGACCTCGCGTCCATCATCTACACCTCCGGTACCACCGGCGAGCCCAAGGGCGTCATGCTCACCCATGGCAATCTCGCCTCCAACGTCTGCTACTCGCTCCGCGAGTTCCACTTCGAGGGCCCGCAGCGCACCGTCTCCTTTCTCCCGCTTTCGCATGTCACCGCGCGCCACGTGGACTACTGCCTGTACGCGCTCGGCTTCTCCGTCGCGTATGTCCCGGCGGTCGACCGGCTCATGCCCGCGCTGAAGACGATCCGACCCACCCTGCTGGTCGCGGTGCCGCGCGTGCTCGAGAAGGTCCGGGGCGAGATCGAACGGCGCGCCCGCGCGTCGAAGCTCAAAACGGCGATCGTCGAGTGGGCCTTGAGCACCGGCAAGCGCCACGAGGGCAGCATCCTGGCCGGCCGCCGGCCCGCAAGCCCCCTGTACAAACTCGCCGATACGCTTTTTTACTCGAAAGTCCGGGCCGTCTTCGGCGGCGAGGTCAAGTACCTCATCGCGGGCGGCGCGCCGCTCGGCCCCGACACCGCCCACTGGTTCGCGCGGGCCGGCATTCGTCTGTACGAGGGCTACGGCCTTACCGAAACCTCGCCCGTCATCGGCGTCAACACCGATGCCGCGTACCGCTTCGGCACTATCGGCAAGCCGCTCGCCAACCTCCAGGTCAAGCTCGCGGAGGACGGCGAGCTGCTCGTCAAGGGTCCCAGCGTCTTCGGCGGGTACTGGGCCGCGCCCGAGCTTACCGCCGAGGCATTCACGCCCGACGGATGGTTCTTGACCGGCGACATCGCCACGCTCGACGCGGACGGCTTCCTCGCCATTACCGACCGCAAGAAGGAGCTGCTCAAGACCTCGGCGGGCAAGTTCATCGCGCCCCAACTCATCGAGGGCAAGCTCAAGGCGGATTCGTTCATCGCCCAGGCGGCTGTCTTCGGCGACCGCGAGAAGCACGCCGCCGCGCTCCTGGCCCCCAACTTCGAGCTGCTGGAGCCCTGGGCCCGCGAACGCAAGCTCGCTTTCGCCGGGCGCGCGGAGCTCATCCGCCACCCCGACGTCCTGGCCCGCTACCGCGAAACGGTGAAGCGGGTCAACCGCTCGCTCGCCCCGCACGAACTCGTCAAGCAGTGGGCGCTGGTCGCGGACGAGTGGGCGATCGACTCCGGCGAGCTGACCCCGTCGATGAAGCTGAAGCGCCGCGTGCTCGCCGAGCGATATCGCGCGGAGATCGCGGCGCTGTTCCGGTAAGCGACGCCTTACTCGGAGCGCAGCGCGACGACCGGATCCACCGACGCCGCACGGCGGGCCGGTACGAGCGCCGCGAGGAGAGAGGCGAGCAGCAGCAGCGCGGCCACGGCGGCGAGCACCAGCGGCTGAAACGCCGAGGTCCGGTACAGCGTGTGGGCCAGCAAACGGGCCGCTCCGTAGGCCAGCGGCAGCCCGAGCGCGAGGCCCACGAGCGCCTGCGCCAATGCCCCGCGCAGGACCATCCTCACCACCCCCGCCCGGCTCGCACCCAGAGCCATGCGCAGGCCGATCTCGTTGGTTCGCCGCGCGACCGAGTAGGCCGTGACTCCATACAGCCCCAGTGCGGCCAGCCCCAGCGCGAGCAGGCCGAACAGCGAGGTAAGGCGCATGACCAGCTCTTCCCGAGTGAACGCCGTACCGAGCTGGTCGGCATAAGTGCGGAGTCGAAGGATGGGAATGCCGGGGTCGATCTCCGCGAGGGCGCGGCGGAGCTGGGCCGAGGCGGCCGCGGGGTCGCCATGGTAGTGGAGGACGAGATTGCCTGCATAGTGCTTGAAGTTCTCATCGGCTAGGGATTGCGGGTCGGTGTAAAGCACGCTTTGCGTGATAGGCGTCAGGTACATGGGCCAGACCTGCTCGGTCGGCTTCCCGTACCGCGAGTTCTCCGCGATGCCGACGATCGTGAACTCGGCGGCATGCGATGCGCCGGGGCCGAAGTGCCGGCCGATGGGCTGCTTGCCGTCGAAGTATTTATCCACGAAGGCGCGGTTTACGACGGCAACGTGAGCACTGGTCGTCGTGTCCTGCTCGGTGATGGGACGGCCCGCGAGGAGGTGGGTGCCCACGGCGGCGAAATACCCGGGGCTGACCGAGCTGTAGCTGGCTACTCCGGAGCGCGGAGCCGCGCCCGGGATCGACACGCCGCCGGCCCAGTTATTGTCGGCCATGGGGCTGTAGGTGGCATAGGCGAAGCTCTCGATGCCGGGCAGACGGGCGAAGGTGTCGTCGAAGCGCCGGTACAAACCCGCGAGCTGGGGGTAGCTGTAGCCTGCGGCTTGCAAATCGATAAAAGCGATGAGACGGCCTTCCGGCTCGAAGTGGAAGTTTTGATGCTCCAGCTGACGAAGGCTTTGGATGAGCAGGCCGGCGGTGGAGAGCAGGGCGAGCGAGAGAGCGGCCTGGAAAATGACAAGCGCTCTCTGCGGGCGGGTACCGGCATCGCGGGTGCTGCGGTTGGCCCCGCGCAGCGCCTCGACGGGGTTGGAGCGGGAACCGAGCCAAGCAGGCACGATGCCGAATAGAATGCCGGTGAGCAGCGCGGTCGCGAGAGCGAACAAGAGGACGGGGACCGAGGGTGCCGGGTCGAGCGGGACCGAGTCGGTGCCCTTGAAGGCGAGGGCGAGGATGGCGCGGGAGCCCGCATAGGCGACGATGAGGGCGGCGGCTCCACCCGCGAGCGAGAGCAATGCGGCCTCGGCAAGAGTCTGGCGCATGAGGCGCAGGCGGGGCGCGCCGAGCGCGGACCGGATTGCGAGCTCCTGCTTGCGGGCAATACCGCGCACCAGGAGCAGATTGGCCAGGTTGGCGCAGGCGATCAGGAGGACAAACGCGGCGACGAGCTGCAGCAGCTTGAGGCTCGATCCATAGCCGTCGGAAAGGTCGTTGATGCCAGTGTTCGCGGGTGCCAGCTCGGTGGTTTGGCGCGCGATCTCCTTGTCGGTCGTAGTTCCGGCGATGGTGCCGCGGTTGGCGGTGAGCCACTGGAGCAGTTCACCCTGGATGGCTTGCTGGACAGCCGGGACCCGGCGCGGGTCGGGGATGCGCGCGAGCAAATCGAGCCAGTGGGAGCCGGGCATGCGCAGCAGCGCGCGCTCCGGTTCCAGAACCGGCTCCTGCGCGAGCGGCACCCACAGGTCGGGCGGGCCGGCTTCGTTGCGCTCGCCAAGGAACCCGGGCGCGGCGACGCCGACGACGGTGTAGGGGTGGCCGGTGAGCAGGAGCGTGCCGCCGACCAGGCGCGGGTCGGCGTTGAACTTGGTGCGCCACAGCGTGTCGCTCAGCACGGCGGCGGGCGGGGCGGCTTCCCGGTCGTCCTCCGGACCGAGGAAACGGCCCGCGTGGGGCCTGACGCCGAGAACGGAAAAGTAGTTGCCGGAAACGAAGCGGACGCCGAGCGGCAGAGCCGGTGCAAGACTGCCCGCGCGCCGCGCGCTCAGAAGCGTCTGCCCGGCCTGCACGGCGGCGATGCCTTGCGTACCCGGCGTACGGTCGCGAAAGGATTTGTACAGGTCATAGGAGAAGATGCGCCAGTCGTTCTGGAGGCCGCCGTCCACGCAGCACTCAAGCTCCTTGCCGATTTTGTAGAGCTGTCCCGGCTTCTCGACCGGCAGGGGCCGCAGCATGACTTGATAGACCAGGGTAAAGATGGCGGTGGTCGCGCCGATGCCGAGGGCGAGCGTGAGCACGGCGGTGAGCGTGAAGCCGGGGGCGTGGCGCAGGCGGCGCAGGGCGTAGCGAAGGTCGGCGAACAGAGCGAGCATGGGCGGCCTCCTGGGGCTTGCCGGTCCGGGGAGCGGGTTGCTGCCGTGAACCCGGACCTGCCGATCTTCTCGCACGTAGAGGGCCAGAGCGAAGGGAAGCTAACTCGCTGATTTCACACGGAGCGGGTTTGCGAACACCGTCCATTTCCGGACAGGGGCGTCCGATTCCGGACAGTTCTTCGACCTCCTACGCGAGCAGGGCCTGCTCGATCCGGGCGGCTGCGCGTTCCCACCGGAAACCGTCGCTGAACCGGCGCAGGGCTGCCTCATCGAAGCGGTCCCGGTTTGCTGTGAAGTGCAGCAGCGCGTCGGCAATCGCCCGCGGGGTCGACGCGTGCGCGACGATGCCGGTTTCGCCGTCGCGCACCGCGTCCACCGGGCCGCCCTCGTCCGAGCACAGGACCGGCATGCCGGAGGCGTTGGCCTCGAGGTAGACGATGCCGAAGCCTTCCACGTCGCCGGGCGAGGGCTTGACGGGCAGGACGAAGAGGTCGTTCCTGCGGTACTCGGCCAGCAGTTCGGCATCGCCGACCCGGCCCGTAAACCGGACCTGAGCGCCGAGGGCCAAACGGCGCGCCAGCCGTTCGAGCGCGGCCCGGTCGTTGCCGTCGCCGACCACGGTGTAGCGGAGGTCGAGCTGCCCGCGCAAGAGCGCGATCGCCTCGAGCACGCCCGCGATGTTCTTGCGGCGGTTGGTCCTTCGGAGGCGGCTGACGCTGAGCAGGCGCAGCGGGGTGGGCCCAGAGGCGGGTTCGTGCGGCTGGAAGAACGCGTCGCCCACGCCGGGCGGGCAGACCAGGACTTGCACGCCCGGATAAGCTTCGTGAAGCAGCCGCCGGGTGTTGACGCTGTTGGTGAGGATCCGGCGTGCGGAGCCGACGCCCGCCCGCAGCACCGCCGTGGCCAGGCGTCGGTGCGGCCCGTTGATCCCGGCCTTGCGCAGGGCGCGCATCCAAGGGGGCGTCGACACGGTCCAGGGGTCGAGGAAGTCGTTGCCGTGGAAGTAGAAAACAGCAGGCGCTCGGAGCTCGCCCGCGAGCGCGGCGTAGCCGGCGTTCATGCCCAGCCACCGGTCCACCGGGACGCGGTTGAGCGCGGCGAGGTCTTCGCGGGTGCGGCCTTTTAAGTTGGTCAGGACCTGAAACGGACCCGCTTCGCGGCTTCCGCCTTTGGTGCAAACGACCACCTCGTGCGTCCGCGCCAGGTGCCGCGCCAGGTGGAGCGCCATCATCTGCATGCCGCCGTGCTCGGGCGGGAACTCCGGGGCGATCAGGCCGAGGCGCATACGGGTTCCCGCTTTTCGGCGACGGCGGCGGCGAGCTCCGCGAACCGCGCGGCGACGACCGCGGGAGCGTGCTCGCGCCGCCAAAGCTCCGCGCCGTACCGGGCCATGCGTCCGGCCTCCGGCAGGTTCGATGCGGAGCCGAGGAGCGCATCGGCCAGGGCACCGGCCAAGGCGCCGCCGTCGGCCCCGATCAGCAGGCCCGCGCGCCCATCGTCCAAAATGTCGCGCTGCACGCGCATGTCCGGCGCCACCGGGATCGCCCCCTGCGCCATCGCCTCGACGTAAGTCCAGCCGTAGCACTCTTCCCGCGAAGGCATGACCATGTAGTGCGAGGTGGCCATCAGCGCGAGGCAGCGGGCGTGCGTCAGCTCGCGGATCCGGGTGATGCCGGGCAGTGCGGGAATGTCCACGGCGCCGTCGAGGAAGGTAGACACAATGGTGAGCCGGAAGCGCCCGGGCGCGGCAGCCAGGAGCATCCGGTAGGCCTCCAGAAGCTCCGGCAGCCGTTTGCGCCTGGCGGCGCGCCCGACGAACACGAGTTCGATCGCCTCCGGTTCCCGCCATTTGCGATCGATCGCCGCCGGATCGAGCCCGCCTGCCGGGATGAAGAAGGGAATGACGTGCACGGGCTTGTCCGGCCGGATTTGCTCCTCGAAGACGCGCCGGTTCGACTCGGTGGTGACCACGACGGCGGCCGCCCTGCGCGACGCCGCATGCTTCCAGGCGATCTCGCGCCGGATCTCCGCTTCGGGGACGCCGCGTTCGCGGAGCTTGTCGGTGTCCGTTGGACTGCTGATCCAAATCACCGGAAGACGTGCGTTGGAGGGACAGCGCTCATAGGACAGGACCGCGCCGGCCCCGGAGCGGGCCGCGTCGGCATTGTGCAGCCGGAAGGACTGGGACAGCTGGAAGCTCCAGCGCGCGGGAATCGGCACGCCGGTCCGCCGGCGCAGCATCTGCAGCCCCCGGCGGGTATACGTTGCCGCGTCGAACGGCAAGCTGTGGGCCGTTTCCACGCGGAGGCCGGGGCAGTAGGAAGGCATCGCGGCCAGGTGGGAGTTGTAGATCCAATCGCTGTCAAGGTGCTCGACCAGCGGCAGCGGCCGTGGCGCGGGAAGGTAGATTACAGGCACAAGGGCTCACTTTCGACGGCTTGCGGAACAGCGGGTTGCGGCGACGCGAGAAGCAGGCGGACGGTCAGCCAGCTCGCCAGGCCGAGAAAGAAATCGGTGGCGAGGCTCGACCAGGCCGCCCCGCGCCAGGAGTAGCGGGGGATCAAAGAAAGGTTGAGCGCGACGTTTCCGGCGGCGGCAACGGACTCGTAAGCGAAGCGCCAACGCTGGTAACCGGAGCCGGACAGCGCGTCGCCCGCGCTGAGGTGGAAGCACCGGAACAGCGGCAGGAGACACAGCCAGCGGATAGCCTCGACGCTGGGGGCGAAGCTCGCGCCGACGACCGGCGGCAGCAGCGGCGCGCCGAGGAATAGCACGGCCGACCCCGCCCCGCCCAGCAGCACGGTCTTCTTCAGGATGCCCCGGCCCAGCGCCGCCGCGGGCGCGAGGCCGTTCACCCCGGCCCGGCAAAACCGGGCATACGCGGCCGAATGCACCGAGCGGATGGGCAGCGTCGCCATCTCGATCACCCGGTAGCCCATCGAGTACACGCCATTCGCCACCGTCATGCCGTAGTGGCCGAGCATGAGCTTGTCCACGTCGTTGAAGATGGAGGTGTTGGACCCGGAGAGGGCAAAGAGCAGGCCTTCGCCGGTCCGGGCGCGCAACAGCCCCGGGGCGAGCGCGGGCCGGCCGAAGCGCCGCGTCACCACCGTGACGGCCGCCAGGGTGCCGGCGAGCGAGACGCACATCGATGCCGAGGCCCACACCCGGGCCGTGGCGTGGTGAACGAAGAAAAACAGCGCGGCCGCCGTGAGGAAGCGCAGGGCGTTGGTGCTGAAGGCGAGCAGGGCGGAGAAGCGCATCTGCTCGAACGCCTGGAAGACCCGGCTCGCGCCCAGGGTCAGCTGCGCGAAAACGCACTCGCCGAGCGCGAGAAACAGCACGGTGGCGAGGTCGACGCCTCGGAGGAACCGCGGGGCGAGCAGGAGCAGCAGGAGCACCACCGCCGAGCCGCCCAGGAGAGAGGACAGGAGCACGTGGCCCCAGTAGGCGCGGAACCGCGAGCGGTCCGGGCTGACGTGGCGCAGGAGCACGAAGCCGGACCCGAGCGAGGAGTACTGCCCGGCGAGCGCGACCAGGGCGGTAATGCCGGCCAGCACGCCGTACTGCCGGACCCCGAGCAGCCGCGCGAGCACGGCGAAGTACCCCACCTGCACGGCGAGCGAGCCGAGCTGGCCGCCCATGAGCCAGGAGGCGTTCGCGCGGAGGGAGCCGCCCTGCGCTTCCATCACGAGACCCTGACGGCGGGGGCAAGGGCAGGGGGCACAAACGGCGCGACCCCCCGCCCGGGAATGGTCGCGGCCGCCGGCTCCCGGGCGGCCGCGCGCAGACCGTAGCAGGCCGTCAGGAACAGGACCCAGCCCAGGTGCTTGGGGTCGAGCAGCGAGGTCTCGTCGGTGTTGTAGGCGAGGGTCAGCAGTACGACCGCGACCCGGCACTGCAGCGCGGGCCGGGCGCGGAGGTCGAGTCGGCCGAGCACGTCGCGAAAGGCGAGAAGAACGAGCAGGAGGACCAGGGCCAGGCCGGCCGCGCCGAGCTGCAGCCACGTGTCCAGGAAGCCGCTCTGCGCCTGGCCGTAAATGTTGCCGACCGCGAGCGCCACGTTGGCCGACTCGCCCGTGAGCCCCCGCCAAAAGCCTTGATAGCCGTAGCCGAGCCAGGGGTGCTTCGCGATGGAGTCGGCTGCAGCCGACCACAGCATGGTGCGCCCGGTCAGCGTCGTGTCCTTCTGGACCAGGGCCAGCAAGGCGTCCCGGTAGGTGTAGAGGAGCGCCGCGCACATTGCCAGGAGGCCTGCGGCGGCCCCGGCGACCGCGAACATGTCGGCCCGGCGGAACCGGGCGACCAGGTGCGCGGAGGCCGCATAAACGAGGAACAGCGCGAGGAAGACGTAGGAGGTCGCGGCCTGCGTCAACCCGAGTGCCGCGACGAGCGCCGCCATGTAGACGACGCGCCCGACCCTGCCCAGGCCGGAAACCGGCCGCTGATACCAGGCGAAGGCGAACAGGAGCACGACCATCTGCCCGAAGTTGTTCTTGGACGAGAAGACGCCCTTCCAGGCCCCGGCGTGCCCGCCCAGCTGGTCCAGGCCGTACTGCGGCAGCGCGAGGGCGAGCGCGGCGCTGGCCGGCAGCGCGACGGCGCCGACCGCTGCCATCAATGCCGCCAGCCGGTCGAACGAGTAGGCCCGGGACAGGTAGGCGGCGAAGACCGCCGTCATTCCGAGCATCGCCGCGTAGCCGAGGGTGCGCGCGCCCCCGTCGGCCCAGCCCGCCGACAAAGCGGCGAGCACGAGGAGAGCGACCACGGGCAGGACGGAGAACATTCGGCCCGCGACGGCCCGCCACCGGGGCAGGAACAGGAGCAGGATCGCTCCGTAGGCCAGCGCCGTCAGCGCGCGCTCCGCCAGCGAGTGGCTGTCGGTGGAAGCGGCCCGCAGCTTGACCGCTCCGTTCTGGAACGGCGAGGTCCCGCCGACTGCGAAGAAGAGGAGCACGAGCAGCGTGCCCCACGTGGAGATGCGGCTCCAGAAGGAAAATTCGTGTGCCTTCATGCGACACCCCCGAGCGCGCCGGCCACCGCGGCCAGCGCCGGGTTCGGGTGCAGCGACGCGTCCAGCAGGCCGGGGAAGTGCGGTCCGTGGTCCGCCCGCATGTACCACTTGTTCTGCCACTGGGCCGCGTCGAGCCAGTTGTTCTTGTCCGACGGGCTCCAGAAGATGCACTGCCGCGCGCCCGCGGCGGGCAGGACGCTCCGGAGGTAGTCGCCGTAGACCTCGGCGACGGCGCGGCGGCGGTCGGCGAAGCTGCCCTGGATGTAGGTGTCGTTCACGTCGAGCTCGGTGATGAGCACCTCGAGCCCCAGCCCGCGCAGCTCCCCGATGAAGCGGTCCCGCCCCGGGCTCGCGACGAGGCGCGAGCCGTCCAGGTGCGACTCGAGCCCCACGGCCTGGACAGGGACCTTGCGGGCCACCAAAGAGCGGATCAGCGTGAGCGAGGCCGCGCGGATCGCGTCCTGCGAACTGTCCTGCTCCACCGAATCGATGTTGAGCACGCGCAGCGCCCCGGGGTCGGCCTCGGCTGCCGCGTGAAAGGCCAGGTCGATGTACTCCGGACCCAACGCGTCGAGCCACGGCCCGGTCATCATGCCGTCCGGCCGGTGGAAGCGCAGGCGGATCGGCTCGTTCACCACGTCCCAGGACGCGATGCGGCCTCGGTACCGGCCCATCACCGTCTTGATATGGTCGCTCAGCATCCCCGCCGCGTTCGCCTTGGTTGCGGTCGCCGCGAGCCAGGCCGGGTTGCTCGTGTTCCAGCACAGATTATGCCCATGGACGGCCATCGCGTTCTTCGACGCGAAGTCCACCATCCAGTCGGCACCGGAGAAATCGTAGCGGTCCGGGGCGGGGTGGACGCGGTCCCACTTGAGCTCGCGGCCCGGCGTCAGGAGGTTGAAGTTGGCGCGGACGAACGCGGCCAGCGCCGGATCTTCGAGCATCGGGCGCTCGGCCGCCGTGCCCACGCGCAGCTTGCCGGACGGGACCAGATCCTGCAAGGGACGGATCGTTTGGGCCGCCGGCGGCGGCTGGGTTTCCGCGTCGCCCGCGGCGCTGTTCAGCGAGGTCCCGCAGCCGGCGGCGGCCAGGCTTCCGAGAGAGGCGAGAAACCGGCGTCTGTTCATAGGGAGGCAGCCTCCCGCGGCGCGGCCGGTCCGCGCAGGAACAACAGGTTCCGCAGACGCTTGCGCGCCGCGGGGGCCAGCAGGTATGCGCCCAGGAGCAGCCCCACCTGCCGCGGCGTCGCCGAGCCGACGATGACCGCCTCGTGCAGCAGGCGCAGGAGTCCCGAGAGGCCGGCCCGGTCCTCTGCGGCCCGGCACACGCAGGAGCCGACCACGAAGCGGGTGTAGGCCCGGCGCCCGAGCAGCGCCCGGCGCTCCCGGCCCCAGTTCAGCCGCGCCCGCCAGCCGGTGGTGCCGGTGATGGTCCGGCGCCGCGCGGGCTCGTTGTAGACCGACAAGACCTCGGGCACGGCGACGAACCGGACGTCCGGGTCCGAGTTCACCCGCAGGAACCAATCGATGTCCTGGAACAGCGCCAGGCCTTTCTCGAACGGGTGGCGGCGGATCACGTCGATCGAGCAGAGCAGCGTGGAGGTCTGGAAGTAGCACAAGTAGTCGAACATGAACTCCGCGACCCGCTCGCCGGGCCGGGGCAGCCGACGGGGCCGGACCACGTCCTCGCCGGCGGCATTGCGCTGCAGGAACCGGCTCGCGGCCAGGACGTTCTCGGTTCCCATCGGTGCGACGGCGGCCATCTGCGCCTGGAGCTTGCCCGGCAGCCAGTGGTCGTCGTCGTCCAATAGGGCCAGCCAGCCGCCCGCGGCATGGCGCGCGCCTATGTTGCGGGCTTCCGCGCCGCCCACGCTTTCGTCGAGCGCAACCACCCGCAGGCGGGGGTCCTCGATCTTCGCCAGGCCGTCGACCGTCGCCGGGTCCGGACCATCCACCACGACGACGACCTCCAGCTCTCGCCAGGTTTGGCCGAGGGCGCTCTCGACCGCCAGACGGAGCAGCTCCGGGCGGTTGCGGGTGGGGATGACGACGCTGACGGTTGAAGAGGCGCTCACTTTTCGATCTCCATCGGCCCGACCCCTCTCAGGGTATAGAGCAGCACGTAATACAGGAACTCCAGATTGCCGACGAAGTATCTCTTCGCCAACCGCCGGGGCTCCTGCACCCAGCGGAATGCCCACTCCATGCCGGACCGCTGCAACCAGCCGGGGGCGCGCCGGACCAAACCGGCGATCATCTCGAAGCTGCCCCCCACCCCGATCGCCACCGGCACCCGGAGCGGCCGCAGGTGCCGGTCGATGAACAGCTCCTGCCGGGGCGCGCCCAGGGCCACGAACACGATCGCGGGCTTGACGCGGCGGATGTCCGCGAGCACCGCTACGAGCTGCTCCGGGTCCTGCTCGAAGCGGAACGGCGGGCAGCCGATCCCGGCCGCCCGGAAGCCGGGGTACTTCGCCGCGAGCTTCGCGACCGCCGCCTCGGCGGCCCCGTCCTTGCCGCCCAGGAAGTACACCGGCAAACCGAGCCGGGCCGCCGCTCCGGAGAGCAGGTCCACCAGGTCGACGCCGGGCACCCGGCTCACCGCCTCCTTGCCGAGCCACTTGCAGGCCATCACCACCGAGATCCCGTCGGCGCATACGTACTCGGCCCGCGCCAGACACCGCCGGAACTCCCGGTCGCGCTCCGCCAGGTTGTAGAACTGCGCGTTGGCGGTGACCACGTGCGCGGTCTCGCCGGGGTCGAAAGCGCCGCCCACCAACCGGCGGCACAGCTCGGCCGCATCGAGCGGGTGAATCCGTATCGGCCCGATCGAGACGGGCGCGGCCGTCTTCGGAAGCGCGGGGCCGACGGACACCGGGCAAATTTCGACGAACAGTTCCTCGCTGGCCGGAGCGGACACAGTGTTTCTCCATGGGTGGGGATTGCGGGTTGCGGGGTCCGGAGACAGGCGCGGTCGGGAAGCGCTACGGCACGGCGTACACCGCGGCGGCGCTGGCGGAGCTCACGATGCCGCCCGCCCCGGCGGTGACCATGTTGCGGGCGTAGCTGAACGGGACGTAGAGCACGTCGCCGGCCTGCATGGCCATGTCGGGCAGCTTGCCCTTTTGGAGGTCGCCGACCGAGAGCTCGCGGTCCGAGTACGCGCCGCCCGGCTCCCGGCGAATGAGCCGCGCATGGCCCTGCTTGGCCGCCCGGGTCAGGCCCCCGGCGTTGGCCAGGGCCTGGAGCATCGTCATGCGGGACTCGTTGTTGACCATGGCGTAGCCGCCGGGGCGGTTCACGTCGCCCAGCACGTACACGATCCCCGCCCGGGGCACCACGATCGTGTCGCCGGGGTAGACCGTGACCTGCTCGTGGATAGCGGCTTCGGCGTCGTTGGAGACGTTGTAGTGAACCGTGACCGGAGCCGCGGATGGGGCTTGGCCGCGGCGCTCGATCAGGATGTTGCGGTCGGCCATCTCCGTGAGCCCGCCCGCGAGCGCGAGCACGTCGAGCACCGACCGGCCCGTGCCGATGGGGTAAGCCCCGGAAGCCTTGACCTGACCCAGGACGGAGACGGTCTCGGTCGCGTACTGGTCGACCGAGACCGTCACCTCCGGGTGATTCATGTAATGGGCGGCGATCAACTGCCCCCGTACCGCGGCCGCGGCGGCGGCGGGGGCGAGCCCGGCCACCGGCACGTCGCCCGCGCCGAGGACCGCGATCCGTCCCGCGTCGGTCACGCGGGGGTGGGCGTCCATCTCGGGCGCGCCCGCCACCTGCACGTGGACGATGTCGCCCGCGCCGAGCAGCAGGGTTTCAGGCGACTGGGCCAGGCCGGCGGAGGCAAGCAGCAGCAGGGGCGCGAGGGAGGACAGTTTGTTATGCATGGACGTTTCCTTCTGTTTCGGAGGCGTAGAGGCCGGCGTAGCCGAAGTACTCGTGGTACGCGGTGGAGTGGCGGCTGACCCCGTTGATCACCACCCCGACACGGGCGGAGGACTGCGCGGAAAGCAGTTTGTATGCCCGGTGGAGCGACCGGCGGGTGGTCAGGTCGTGGCGCGCGACCAGCAGCGTGAGGTCGGCCAGGCGCGAGAGGATCAGCGCGTCGGTGACCGCGAGCAGCGGCGGCGAGTCGATGACGA
>CAXUEU010000030.1:5196-5899 GCA_964250195.1 uncultured Acidobacteriaceae bacterium | reverse complement strand
ACTCGGGCCGGAGCCGGGCGAGCAGGTCGCGCATTCGGTTGGCCCCGAGCAGTTCCGCCGGAGCGGGGGGGACGGGGCCGGCGTGGAGCACGCGGAGGCCGGAGCCGGGCTGCACGTCCAATGCCGCCTCTTGCTGCGTGCCGGCCAGCATCGCGCTCAGGCCGGCCTTGGGGTTGCCCGCGGGGCCGAACTGCCGGGCGAAGGAGCGGCGGCGCATGTCGCCCTCGATCAGCAGGACCCGCTCGCCGGACTGCGCGAGCAGCGTGGCGATGTTGGCGCTGACGGTGCTCTTGCCCTCGCCGGGGACCGAGCTGGTCACCAGCACCACCTTGGGCGCGGGACTGTCCCCGAGCTGCTCGCGCAGCCCGCGCAGGGCTTCGGCGAAAGCGGAGCCGGGTCCCTCGACCACCGCGGGACGGGGCAGGCCTAAACCGGTTCCGGCATCGGGCAGACGCTTGCGCCGCACGCCCGGGAGAGCGAAGCTCCGGGCCTCGCCGAAGCGCGGCAGCACGGCTATCAGAGGCGCGTCGAGCGCTTCGACGGTTTCGAGCGACTGGATCCGGTCGTCGGTGGCTTCGGCGAACAGCGCGGCCAGCGCGGCCGCGAACAGGCCGACGGCGAGCGAGGCGGCGAGCAGCAGGGGCACGTTCGGCTTGGCGGGCTTGGCCGGGACGCGGGCCGGGTCGACCACCGAGACGTTGGT
>CAXUEU010000030.1:0-5186 GCA_964250195.1 uncultured Acidobacteriaceae bacterium | reverse complement strand
GCGCAGGGCACCGGCTTCCTTGAGCCGCTGGTACAGCGTCTCGTACAGTTGGCGGCTGTCGGCGGCTTCCTGCCGGGCGATGGAGTACTCGATCGCCTTGTCGTTCAGCTTGCCGGCGGCGGCCCTTTGCGTATCGTAAGCCCGGCGCAGGCCGTTCTCGGCGGACCGGGCGACCTCGTAGTCGTTGGCGGCGCGCGCGCCGATGCGCCCGGTCTCGTCCCGGATGGACCGGTCGAGGCTTTCGAGCGAGGCCCGCTCGTCACCCAAACGGGGGTTCGCCGAGCCGTATTTCGAGGAGTCGGTCGCCAGCTGCGACTGGAGCGCCGCCTGCTGCGCGCGCAGGTTTTGCAGGAGGTTGAAGGAGGTGTTGACCGCGGGCGAGGCACCGGCGAGCGCGCTGCCGGCCAGGCTCGAGATCAGCTCCGGGTCGCGGCCCCGGACCGCCTCGAGAATGCCGCCCTTGAGGATGCGCGCCGACTCGGCCGAAGTGAGCGCCTGGGTGGCCTGCTGCAGGCGGTCGAGCGTCGCGCTGTAGGCCATCTCGCGGCCCGAGGCGTCGGTGGCGCCGAGCGAGTACACGCCCGACTGCCGCTGGAGCTCCGCCACCCTGCTCTGCAGCGTTTCCGCCTGCTTTTTCACGTCGGCGATCTGGCCGGTGAGCCATGCGGAAGCCTGCGTGGTCGCCGCGGAACGGGTCTCGAAGCCGTAGTCGGCCAGCCCCTTGATCAACCCGTTCACCACCGCCGCCGCCGTTTTCGGGTCCGAGCTGAGGTAGCTGACCGTGATCAGGCGCGTCCCCGCGACCGGCTTGACGGTGAGATTCTTCGCGAAGGTCTTGAGCAACCGCGTCCGGCGCAGCGGCGCGTCTTCGAGCGCCGCATTGGGTGCGTCGTGCGCGCCGCCCGGAGAGAGGAGCCCCATCGCCCAGCCGATCGGGTTCCATGACGGGGTGAAGTCCTTCGTATGCTCGAGGTCGAGATTGCGGGCCACCCGCAGCGCGAGCGTGTCGGACTGGAGGATCTTGGCCTCGGTCTGCAGCGTGATGTTTTCATCGAGCGCGTCCGCGGAGCTTTCCGCGGCACCCATCATGCTCTGGAGGCCGAGCCCGTCGGAGCTCGACTTGGCAACCTGCAGCTCGGCGATCGCTTCGTAACGTCGTGTCATGAGCGCGCAGGCCAGGATGCCCATCAGCAGGAAGGCGGCGGCGATGCCCGCGACCATGGAGCGCCGCCGGCGCAGGCCGACCATGATTCCCTGGATTGTCAGTTCACTTGAAGCGGTTTGCGGAAGCATCTATCGAGACCTCGAGTTCCTTATCGACAGCAGGGGGCGAAATCTTTAACCCGCAGGTTGGGGGCGGCGCGAAATCTCCGGGCAATGACAAGCAGGAAGCCGCGCCCGCGGCATCAAGATCGGCCGTCGTGACAAGCGCCATAACATCGGGCGATGAACGTTTGTGTTTCGGCAATCCTAGCACCGTGAAAAATTGGGGAAAGAGTATCAATCGGAGTCTTTGGTAAGTTACCAACCCATACCAGAAGGGTTGAGGTCACTTAGCTCGGTTACTGAAGAGGTAGACAAGGTTCGCGACGGGTTTCCAGCTTCGACGTTTTACATCTCCTCGCAAACAGGCTCTGCCGTTATAAGCAAGTAACGTATAGGCTTTCGTGAAATGTCCTAAGGTGGAACACTCTCGATGCTTAGTGAATTAAGATATGAACTGAGAAGCCGGTATCCAGTCCCCGAGTCAAATAGCGCAACTAAGAAGCTGATGTAACCGCGGACATTCACAATGGTCGTTGGGATCGGCCATTGAGCTTACTCGCGTGCTCAAGTTACCTAGCTATCCAGCTAAATCGGTTGACTGCCCGGCAACGGAACGAGACGGGGCGCATCGCCGGGCAGCCCGCTTCCGGGAACAAGCCCGGCGATCCGGAGCGCGACGCGCCGGAGTGTCGTTCCCGATACTCCTTCACGGTCCGATGCCCGAGGGGGGACTCGAACCCCCACTCCCTGTTACGGGCTACGGATTTTAAGTCCGCTGCGTCTGCCGGTTTCGCCACTCGGGCCTGTGATGGCGCACGGTCATGGTACCAGCGAGGCCCGGCGCGCCCGTAAACGCTCGCCGAGCGCCCGGGTCACCACCCGGTGGCAGTGCAGGCACAGCGTCCGCAGGTTGCTGAGGTCGCACTCGCCGCCGCCCTCGGCCACCGGCAGGATGTGGTCCGCGTCCCACAGGCTCCTGCGCCCGAGCGTCTTCAGGCCCCACATCGCCAGCAGCTCCGCCCGGCGCTCTCCCCGGGTCCGCTTCAGCAGCCTGTACGCGGACAGGGTATCCACCGTGCAGCGCGCGCACACGCCCCGGTCGCGGGCCAGGACCTGCTCGCGCAGGTAGCCCGGGTCGGTCCGCAAACGCCATTGATGCACGCAAAACTCCGAGCAGAACGACCTGCGCCCGCGCCCGATCTCGAGCATGCACCACCGGCACAGCGGACGCCCGCCCTCGCCGCGCTCCAGCGTCCCCGGCTTTACCTTGCCGCCGGGCATTGTTCTTGCCGTGCTCACTGCCGCCGAAGCTCCGGGATCAGCCGGATCGGGTAGCGCGGACGCAGCGTGATTTTCGGAACCATGCCCACCTGCTGGCCTTTCACCAGGCGAAGCCGCCACTTCTGCGCGATCGTCGCCGTGATCAGGATGGCCTCCATCCACGCGAAGCTCTCGCCGATGCACTGCCGCGCGCCGCCGCCGAACGGGAAGTACGTAAACTTGTGCCGCGCCGCTTTGCGCTCGGGCGTAAACCGTTCCGGGTCGAACCGCAGCGGGTCCGGAAAGTGCTCCGGCGTGCGCTGCATGATGTATTGCGAGAAGAAAAAGTACGTTCCGCCGGGCAGCTTGTAGGGCCCGATCGAGACGTCCTCGGTCGCCTGGCGCCCCATCGCCCAGGCCGGCGGGTACAGCCGCATCGACTCCGACAGAACCATCTCCGTGTACCGCAGCCGCGGCACGTCCGCCAAGGTCGGCAGGCGGCCCGCGAGCACCTCATCCAGTTCACGGTGTAGCGCGGCCTCGGCTTCGGGGTTCTGCCCCAGCAGCAGCCAGGTCCAGGCCAGCGCGTTCGCCACGGTCTCGTACCCGGCCAGGAAGATCGTCGTGACCTCGTCCCGCACCTGCTCGTCGTCGAGCGCCGAATCGTCTTCGTCGCGCGAGGCCAGGAGCATGGAGAGCAGGTCGCCGTGGTCGCCGCCCGTGGCCCTGCGCTGCTCGATCATTCGATGGACCACCGCGTCCAGGTGCCGGCGCGCCCGCTTGAAGCGCATGAGCCCCGGGATGGGCAGGTGCAGCAGCGACTCGGCCTTGGGCAGCGCGATCAGGAAGTTGTACAGGTTCATGATCGCGTTCACTTCGTCGTTGATGCTCTGGACGTCGGCCGTCACGTCGGTGTCGAAGATGGTCCGCGCGACCACCTGCAGCGCCAGCCGCATCATCTCCGCGACCGCGTCGATCTCGACCCCCGGCCGCCACTCGTCGCGCATGGTGGCCGCGCGCGCGCTCATCATGTCGCCGTAAGCGGCGATGCGCTGCCGGTGGAACGCCGGGGCCGCGATGCGCCGGGCGCGCATGTGGCGCTCGCCCTCGCTCGTGATCAGCCCCTCGCCCAGCAGGATTTTCATACGCCGCTGCGTGCGCTCCTTGATGAACGAGCCGGCCTTGGTGACCAGCACCTCGCGGATCATCTCCGGATCGTTGAGGAAGACGATGTGATTGAGCCCCAACTTGTAGTGCGACACTGGCCCGTACTGCTGCTGGAGGTACTCGAAGAGCAGGATGGGGTTGTCAGCGCGGAAAAACCGGCTGAACAGATAGAAGGGCAGGTTGCGCCGCAGACCCGGCGGGTAGCGGTACGCGCCGCGCTCAAGGACGGTGAATGGCTGCTGCTTGGGGGGTGCCTGCCGGGGAATCGTTGCCATCGTGGGTCGCGGGTCTCGTGTGATCGGTGGGGGTCGGATTAGGGAAGCTCTGATCAAGTCTCCGCCGCCGGCAGGCCTTTGTTCATTCCAGAGCAGTGATGGCGCCTGCTTTTGGCTTGATCAGAATTCCCCTAGAGGGGAAGGGAAGCGCCCGCGGCCGCCAATCGCCGCTCCACAACTTGTACGATACGCGCGTGGACCGCCTCAACCGGGGCGTCGCCGTCGATTACCACCACACGCACAGGTTCGCGGGCCGCGAGCGCGAGATACGCCGCGTGGACCCGCTCGAAGAACGCGTCGGCCTCGGCTTCGAAACGGCTCTCCTCGCGTCCCGTCCGCTCCAGGGCGCGGGCGTTGCGCCGCCGCGCGCGCCCCAGCGCCACGGCGAGCGGAGGCAGCAGCAGCAGGGTCAGGTCGGGCTGCAACCCCGCGCACAGTTCCCGGTGCAGCCGCCCGATCAGCGCCGGATCCAGCCCGCGCCCACCGCCCTGATATGCCTCGGTCGAATCGGTCCAGCGATCGCAGATCACCGCGTCTCCTCGTTCGAGCGCGGGCGCGACGATCTCCGCCACCGCCTGCGCCCGGTCCGCGAAGAGCATCGCCAGCTCCGCCGGTTTTGAAATGGGCGCGATCGCGGGGCCCGCCTGGGCCTCCACCAGCACCGCTCGCAGCCGGTCGCCCAGCGCCGTCCCCCCAGGCTGCCGCGTCTCCGTCACCGGCAACCCGCGCTCGCGCAGGATTCGGGCGAGCAAACGCAACTGCGTGGACTTCCCCGACCCGTCCAGCCCTTCAAACGTGATAAAGAAACCCATGGCGTTCCTCGCTTCCTCAAAATGGACCCCGCACAGACCCCGAACTGCTTCGTGAGCGGCTTCGCGGACGGCGGGCGGCTCGCCGACGAACGCCGAAAGCGGGTCAACCTGAGACGGAGAAGGGGTAAGAAAAAGAGCGATGGAGAAGAGTCATCCTGAGCGGGGCGAAGGACCTGCTTCACCCGCCGGGCAGTAAGGTGAAGCCGATCCTTCGTTGCTCGCGCTCCTCAGGATGACCCCCTGCGATCGGAAGGAGCTGCAATCCGCTCCACCCTTCTCCCTTCACCCTCTACCCCGCCTTTGCCCGCCGCAGGTCCACGATCTCCAGTTCCAGGCCGCCGTACTCCGGGTGCTCGTTCTCCCGAAGCCGGTACACCAGGTCTACCCGCTCGTCCTCGCCCAACCC